>JAEXDU010000167.1 GCA_023401495.1 Bacillota bacterium | reverse complement strand
GCTTTGTCAAATGCGGGTACACAAAAGAGCTGGCGCGCCGCCGCCTTGCGGGCGGGTGCCACTGGATGAGCATCCCGGGCATGGAGTACACGCTCAACGACCTGGTAAAGGTCAACACCGCCAAGGTGTTCGAGGTGGCCTATTACGATATGATGAAGCACGAGGAGGAGCCCTCGGTCGCCCTGCTGTGGGAATATTTTGAGCGGCACTTAGGCAAGGCGGTCGCCGTTACCGCGAAGGGCATCCTGTTCCACCTGAAGTATCAGGAGAAAAACGAGCCGGAGCTGATCTGCAACCTGCTCAGCCACGGCCCCGTGGAAGAGGGCCGCGACATTACGAAGAGCGCTCGGTATTTCAACATGTGCATCGACGGTGCGGGGCTGGCCACCGTGGCGGACAGCTTTGCCGCGTGCGAACAGCGCATCGAGAAAGAAAACAAGATCACCTTTGAGGATTTGACGCGCCACATGCAGTTCAACTACTCCGATTTTGACGGGGAATACGTCCGCCAGATGATGCTGCACAGCGAGCGCTACTGCGGCGGCGACACGGCGGGCGACGCCTGGGCAAAACGCATCAGCAAAACATTCTCTGATATGGTGCGGGAGCAGAGCAGGCTCTACCCCGAAATTTGCTTTATCCCCGGCTGGTTCAGCTGGTCGAACACGCTGGAATTCGGCCGCAATATCCGCGCGACCCCGAACGGCCGGCACGACGGCGAGGCGATCAGCCACGGGGCGAACCCGCATTCCGGCTTCCGCAAGGACGGCGCGGTCACGGCGATCGCCAATTCCATCGCGGCGATACAGCCGGGCTACGGCAACACCGCCCCCTTCCAGCTCGAAGTTGATCCCGGACTTGCAAACAGCCCGGAAGCCGTGGATAAAATGGTCAGCCTGATCCGCACGCTGCTCGAGCAGGGCAACACCCTGCTGAACATCAACATCATCGATAAGGATCAAATTTTGCAGGCGCATCAAAATCCCTCTCTTTACCCCGATCTGGTCGTTCGCGTCACGGGTTTCACCGCCTTCTTCTCCATGCTGTCGCCGGAGTTCCGGCAGCTTGTGGTAGACAGGGTGCTGGCCGTCAACGCGGGGTCCGAGGAAGAGCGGCAAGTGATTTAAAAGGAGACGCGAAAAATGAAAACATCCGATATTCAGCAGGAGATTTTAGACCTTGGCAAAACGACGCAGGCGGAGCTGACCCTGCTGCCGGAGGAGATTCCGGGGGCGCTACCCTGCCTGCACATCCTGCGGCAGGGCAGCAGCAAAACGCTGGAGGCAACCGGGGATACCCTGCGCGTGCTGTTCCTGATTCAGGGCGAACTGGAGTTTGCGAGCCGCGGGCAGCAGACGGTGTATGCCGAAAAAGCCGTTTACGCGGAGCATCCGCAGAAGGCGGTGACGATCACAGCCTTGGAGGACGCACATCTTTTGGAAATCCGCTGGAAGCTGACGGAAAAAGAGGTTCAGGAAATGGAAAGCGCCGCCCTCCCGTTTACACAGACCTACGAGCAGGCGCAGAAATACCGCGACCCTTTCAAGAGCGAGAAAACGATCAGCCGCGCGATCGTACCGCACCGCGTTCTGCCCCGCTTTGCCATGGGTTCGGTGGAAACGCACGGCACCGACCTGATCGGCCAGCACGCGCATCCTCTGCTGGATCAGTTTTTCTACAGTTTTTCGGAGAACGACTGCATTCTGCTGATCGACAGCCTGCAGCACCCCATGAAGGGCGACACCATTCTGCATATCCCGCTCGGCAGCAACCACGGGGTCTTTGTGGGGAAAACGCAGTGCGCCCATTATCTGTGGATCGATTTCATCCCGGACGAAAGCGGGCTGACCTATCTGGATGAAGTGCATAAGCCCGTATAAAGCAGGAGGATTGGCATGAAATTATCTGACAGTCTGCCGGCGCTGGCCGGCGCGCCGTTCGCGCTCGATAATCCCCGCGCCTGGCGCACCTATTTGGGCGGAAAGCTGCTGGATGCGCTGCACGGCAAAACAGAGCGGGAGGATACGCACTTCCCGGAGGAATGGATCGCCTCCACCGTCACCGCGCGCAACGCCGGGCGGGAACACATTCTTGACGAAGGGCTCAGCCACCCGGAAGAGGCCCCGCAGGTGAGCCTGCGGGAGCTGATCGGGAGTGATCCGGCGGCGTACCTGGGGGCAAAGTCCGCACAGCGCGGCGGGCAGATGGGCGTGCTCATCAAGCTGATCGATTCCAGCGAGCGGCTTTCCATTCAGGTGCACCCCAGCCGCCAGCAGGCAAAGGTTCTATTTCAGTCGGACTACGGAAAGACGGAATGCTGGCATATTCTTGGCGGCAGAGAGATCGGCGGAGAAAAGCCTGCGATCTACCTGGGTTTTCGCCCCGGGATCACCCGGGAATACTGGAAAGATCTGTTCCAGCGGCAGGACATTCCGGGCATGCTCGAATGCATGCACCGTTTTGAGGTCAGCCGCGGAGATACTTTCTTGATCGAGGGCGGCACACCGCACGCCATCGGCGCGGGGTGCTTTCTGGCGGAGATTCAGGAGCCGACCGACTATACCATCCGCGTGGAGCGCAGTACGCCCTCCGGCCTGCTGATTGCAGACTCCATGTGCCACCAGGGCCTCGGCTTTGAAAAAATGTTCGACTGCTTCGACTTTACCGGTTATTCTTATGAGGAGACCCTGAAAAAGTGGAAGATTCCCGGCCGGGCGGAAAAAAACGGCGGCATGCTGCGTACACAGATCATCGGCTATACCAACACGCCCATGTTCCGCATGGATTCCCTTTTGGTTCCGTCGAGCGCGCACATCCGGCAAAGCGGAGAATTTTCCGTACTGTATGTTTTATCCGGGAGCGGGCGGCTCATCTGCGGCACGACGGAAATCCGGCTTTGCCCCGGGCGGCAGGTGTTTTTTCCGGCGGAATCCGGGGACTGTGAAATGCTTTCTGACGGCGGCGAACCGCTGGAAATCCTGCAGTGCTTCGGCCCGCTTTGAGCACTCCGCAAAATCAATCATAAGGACAGCGATGAAGTTCATCATCGCTGTCCTTTTCGGGATTTCTTTTATAAAGCGGATTTTTATTACAGCAGCACTCTTAGTTTTATTTTTCTAAAAAACGATCTTATCCTATCGCTATTTACGGCGTTTATTTGGTATAATGAAAATGAAATAATCGCGATCGGGCGGTGAGTTACCATGCGGCAATATGCTCAGTACAAAGAAAATTTCATCCGCGATTTCTCTGTGGAACACAAGGTCACCACGCAGAGCGAAAAAATCAATTTTCATATTCACGATGTGTTTGAAATTCTCTTGAACCTGTCGGACGATATTCAGTGCATCATACAGGATCAAACCTATATTTTGCGCCCCAACACGCTGCTGCTGTTCAACAACATGGACCTGCACCTTCTGCGTATGCTGCCGCAGGCCAAACTGAATGACCGCTATGTGCTGTATTTTAAGCCGGAGTGGATCGAACCTTTTTCCTCCGCGTCCACCAATCTGCTGGAATGCTTTTTCTTTCGCCCGTTTGCAGACGCCAATATTTTGTTCCTGAGCCCGGAAGAAGCACAGGATATTCTGGTGCTGTTGAGCCAGCTGAATTATCAGCAGAACCATTTTGGGGACGAGCAGAGCCAGCCGCAGGACCTGTTCGGCCAGGATTTGATGATTAAATTTTTATTCGGCCAGCTCCTGATCAAAATCAACCGCATCTATCGCAAACAGCACAATCTGTGCAGTGATATGGACACCGGAACCTATGGACGCATTTATGAAATCATCCAGTACATCCATAAAAATTACATGGAAAAACTGTCTCTGGATTTCCTGGCACAGAAATTTTATATCAATAAATTTTATCTGAGCGAGCTGTTCCGGAAGGTGATGGGAATGACCCCTACCCAATATCTCATCAGCTGCCGGATTGCAAAATCGAAGGAGCTGCTTTTAAACAAGTATTCGGTGGACGACGTCTGCGCTCTCGTCGGCTATAACAGTCTGGCCCACTTCAGCCATTCCTTTAAACAGCATACGGGAAAGAGTCCGAAGCAGTATCAAACGTCCCATGAAAACAACAGCCTGTTTCCCCCGCTGGAATAATGCGTACGAAACCTGACTGCGGCAATTCTATATTTTGAAATGATCCCCCACCGACTGAGCCGGTGGGGGATCATTTTGCCATGGAACCAGATCAGTTTGCATCCTTTATTTTTGTCTTTTCCGTCTTTTTAAGAAACAAGGACACCCTGCCTTAATATGATGGTATCAGGCGTTAAAATCCTGTATATTCCCGTCAGCTCTATCTGCGGACGGAAGACAACAGAAAGACGGAGTTGATTTTATGAACGCAGAGCATTTGAATGATTACAGCTATCTGGATCAGATCCGGATGACCGAAGGAGCCGAAAAATGTAAGGGCACTTTTCTGGAGGTTTTCCGGAAAGACGTCAGGCGTGCGACCGCCATGCTCAACGACGACCGGCTGATGTTCCCCAGCCTGTACATACTGCGCGAACCAATTCTGCAGCAGCGCGCTCAGAGATATTTGAATTCGCGCAATATGACTGCCTTACAGATTGCAAACCGGGTCAAAGGCCCCAAAACGCCCGGAGCCAATTCTCTGTCGCCCAAGCAGAATTCGGCGTATCCCGTTCTCAAATGGATTTTGGAAACCGGCTCTGCCGAGGAAATCCCTGAGGACGATTATGAAGAGATACTGGATGTGGCCGCATCAGTGCTGATCACGGTTCATAAAGACGCCGATGTCCTTCCGCTGGTGGTTGATCTGATTTTCAAACGCAACCGCGACGGGCGCTATATTCACGATCTGGTCTTTGCGCTCTTCCGTTTCCAGGACCCGCAGATACTGAAGCTGGTCGCGCAGCGCCTTATGTCTTCCGAACCGAAAGACGCCGAGCTGGCCGCCGAGCTTTTAAACATCGATAAAACCGATCTTCAGGCTGTGAGAGGCGACGGCAAAGGGCGGCACGAGGGATATCTTCACTGGCTGGAAGAAAATCTGCCCTACCTGTATTTCACACAGGAAACCTTTCAATATACAAGCAAGCCGACCTTTTGTGCCGTAGACCTGGAACGGAAATACCTGCAAAAAGGAACCCCCTCCTACAGCAAAGAGCCGATTTCTTGGTTGGCCGACGATGAAAATGAATCCATCGCGGCTTTCCAGCAGCTGAGCTTTGAGGAGAAAAAAGCTTTATCTGATTACTCGCAGAAAATCTGCAGCAAAAGCGTGCCGGCCTGGAAAGAATGGCTGCATGCGCCTGTGAAAGAGCAGATCAAATCGGCAAAGGCCAGATTGGAGGGAGACGAATGATTACGGTATCCGGCTCCTCTCTTCCACTTTCTGACATCATCGGGGCATACCCCGAAAACAGTATCGAAAGGCAGCTTTTGGAGCAGATGTCCAAAAGCACGGAGACCTACCGGTACGACACACTGGATCAGCTCAAATTTGAGCTTTCTATGCGCAGGGAAATTGTGAACGCGGCAAAACAGCTGAACAGCAGCGGGATGAAATTCGCCGTTTTTCATAAGTCGGAATGCAATCCGGATTATTGGGAAAGAACCAGCAACGGCGGTTTTCTTCTGAAAAGCGGTGTGAAGCCCAGCGACGCGATCCGGGATATTTTTAATAACGGCCGAAAGTACGGTACGGAATGCGCGACCGCCATGGTCATTGTGTATTATAAGGCTCTGCTGGAGGTTCTTCCGGAAGAGACCTTCAACCGCCTGTTCCCCTCGATCTACCTGATGAACTGGCATAAATTAGACCCCCTGCTCCGGGAAACCGGCGCGCCCAAACCCGTTGCGGATATCCTGCTGGGAGACCGGTGCTACTTCATCAACCCGGAAGTCGATCCGGAGTTCTCAGAGCTGCAGGGCGAAAATGTCATCATCATGCCGGGCGGACTGTATTACGGGCACGGAATCGGGATCACCACCGCCGACCGGATCATCCGCATGCTGAATTCCAGCCGGATAGAAGGCGCAACTCAATCCGCTTATTTCATCGAGAATTCCGCGGCCCGCCCTGACTTTAAAAAGCTGGAAAAGGCATCCCAAAGTTCCTCCTCCACACAACCCTCTGTCCTGAACTGGCGGCCTTTCCCCCAGCCGATTTCAGGCTAGATGATTCAATACGGGGTTCTCGCTATTATAGCAATAAAGAGCGGGGTACTGACTTTCATAAAGTCAGTACCCCGCTCCCTTTTTATCGATTCTGTTACATCAGACCCAACAGATTAAAGGAAAGGATCAAACCGGAGAACACGATAGAAACCGTAGAGCACAGCTTGATCAGGATATTCAAAGACGGCCCGGAGGTGTCTTTGAAGGGATCACCAACCGTATCGCCTACCACGGCCGCCTTATGGCAGTCGGAACCCTTGCCGCCGTGGTGCCCGGCCTCGATGTACTTTTTGGCGTTATCCCATGCGCCGCCGGCATTGGACATAAACACGGCCATCGCAAAACCGGTCACGGACACGCCGCCCAGCAGACCGACCACGCCTTCCGCGCCCAAAACCAATCCGGCAGCGATCGGAACAATGATGGCAAGGAGCGCGGGAGCGACCATTTCACGCAAAGCACCCTTGGTACAAAGGCTGACGCACGCGGCGTAATCGGGCTCCGCTTTGCCTTCCATAATCCCGGCGATTTCCTTAAACTGGCGGCGAACCTCCATCACGATGGACTGCGCCGCAACCTGAACCGCGCTCATCGTAAAGGCAGAGAATACGAACGCCAGCATGGCGCCGATGAACAGCCCCACAAGAACCGTAGGATTGGTCAGAGACAGGTTCATGGTGAAGCCCTTCTCCGTTACGATGTTCACGTAAGACACCAGCAAAGCCAATGCGGTCAGCGAAGCGGAACCGATGGCAAAGCCCTTTCCGGTCGCTGCGGTGGTATTTCCCAGGGAATCCAGCGCGTCGGTGCGCTCCCGAACCTGCTCGGGGAGCCCCGCCATCTCTGCAATACCGCCCGCGTTATCCGCCACAGGGCCATACGCGTCCGTAGCGAGGGTGATGCCGAGCGTAGAGAGCATTCCAACCGCAGAAATGCCGATTCCATACAGGCCCATGTTGTAACTGACCGCTCCGCCGGAGGCGAAGAAGCTGATGATGACAGCAATAACGACGATGATGATGGAAGCGGCGGTGGATCGCATTCCCAAGGACAAGCCGCCGATGATCACCGTGGCCGAACCCGTCTCGGACGAGGCGGCCAGCTCCTGGGTCGGCTTATAGGTGTCGGAGGTATAGTATTCCGTAAAGTAGCCGATGGCGCAGCCGCCGATCAGGCCGCAGAGAATGGCGACATAAACGCCCCAATTCCCCACCGTGTAATAAGTCAGAGGAGCCGCGACAATCGCGGACAGACCGGCGGCCAGATAGGTACCGGTACGCAGCGAGGTCAGCAAAGACTTTTGGGTCGCATCTTCTTTGGTTTTGACAAAGAAAGAGCCGATGATGGAGCATACGATTCCGCACACCGCCAGCAGCATGGGCAGAAGCATCCCCTCAAAGCCGTAACCGGCAGCGGCGGCCAGCGCGAACGTCGCCAGAATGGAGCCCACATAGGATTCGTACAGATCGGCGCCCATTCCGGCCACGTCGCCGACGTTATCGCCTACATTGTCGGCGATCGTGGCAGGGTTGCGGGGGTCATCCTCCGGAATACCGGCCTCCACCTTGCCGACCAGGTCGGCGCCCACGTCGGCCGCCTTGGTATAGATGCCGCCGCCCACACGGGCAAACAGCGCCATAAAGGAAGCGCCCATGCCGTTCATTACCATGATGTTCCCCAGCTGAGTGGCGTCGGTGATGCCAAAGCCATAGTGCAGCAGATGGAACCAGATGGTAACATCCAGAATTCCCAATCCCACCACGGTAAAGCCCATGACGGAACCCGAGGAAAACGCGACGCGCAGGCCCTTGTTCAGGCTTTCAGAGGCAGCCTGTGCGGTACGGGCGTTGGCATTGGTCGCAATTTTCATTCCGATAAAGCCAGCGAGCATCGACCAGATGCCGCCCGTTAAAAAGGCAAAGGGGGTAAATTTAGAAAGCATTTGCCCGTTGGTGCCAAAGGCCATTGCCAACAGGACAAGGAACACCACGACAAACACCTTTGCAACCGTAGAATACTGGTGCTTTAAGTAGGCGTTTGCACCTTCACGGATCGACGCGGCTATTTTTTGCATTTTCTCGGTTCCTTCAGAGTAACTCATCACCCGGTTTCTTTGCAGGTAAGCAAAAAAGACAGCGAGTATAAATCCGACGAAACCAACCCAAAACAGATTTTGCATGGGGGTTCACTCCTTTTCATTTTTCCTTCCGAACTATGGAGAACAGAAACTCTTTACCCGGCAATGAATTCAAAATCAATGAAAGGCAGCAAAATTCCCGCAACAATCCGGAATGCTGCGGAAAGCAAAAACATTGATCTTGGAATCATTGTCACAAGAGTTATGTACACGGATTGTCAGCGTCAGCCAGCAGAAGCCCCCTTTCTCGTTGATGCAGACATACTGTTTTCAATACAAAAAAGGGTGGGAGCTTCTTACGAAGCCTCCACCCTAAGCTACAAATCTTGAAAACAGATATCAACATATGATGAACATCTGCCCAACCGGAATTTGAAATATTGAATTGTGCTAATTTTACAACTTTATCCCAGGCTTGTCAACACTTATGAATAAAATCAAAGAAATCCATTTCCACTTTTCATCAATTCTTTGCAAAAAATTTCACAAATTGGTCAATCAGAAAAATGCAGATTCCCCACCCGATGAGCGATCGTTCAGAAGATAAAAAGGAACCGTCACATGACGGTTCCTTTTTATCTGATCAGCGATTCATCATTCACATGGCCTTGCATTCCGCGGCACATTTGCGGCATTCATCGGCGCACTGCTGACAATGCTCATCCTTAAATTGAGCGCAGCCTGTTGCGCATTCCTCGCAAACCGTGGCGCACAGCTGGCACATCTCTTTTGCATGCTTTGCGTTCATGGTCATCAGGCACGCTGCTTCCTGGCAGAAACCTGCGCATTCCAGCATCATGCCGATATGATTCGTTCTTTGTGCCACATCCGGCTCCTGCAGGCAAAGAACCGCGCATTCATGGCACGCCTGAAAGCAGCGAAGGCAGGCATCGATGCATTTCTGATCATTGTTAAGAGGTTTTCCCACAATACTCATAGACAGACATCTCCTTTTTGGAATCATTGATGCTGATAGTGTTCACGTATGACGTTGTATTATGTGTATCAATCGCTTTCTGTCAGCAATATGCCCCAGGGGGGTGGGGAGATTTTTGGAAAACACAGCTTATCCTTCTTTGGCTAAAAAAACAGGCAAGCAGAAGTTAAACCTCTGCCTGCCCGTTTCTGACTCTCAGACCCAATTCTGTGATCATGTATTGATCTTCTCCGGCCTGCCCCTCTCTGATTTTAGAGATGACATGTTTTTCAAGAAGCTCCTGAATATTCTCTTCACTTACTTTGTGAACAACAGGACTTTTCTTGGATAAAATAAGATTGTGTCCCGTTGCTTCCCCCACTTCAAACAAGTTTAAAAGTCTCCCGATTTCTCTGTTTGTCATAGTATCACATCCTATATTAAAATTTCACCATATGCATGAACTTCTGATCAGTCACTATTATTGCCTGTCGGTTTTTGAATATGCAAATTTTGGCTGGCCGAATCATAATAGCCGCGTGGCAGAGCGACGCTGATCCTGTTAAACAACGGACACTGCCTGTCATCAAAGCCCGATCCATCGAGATATTTATTTTTCAGAATATAGGTACTGGGCATACCGACCATGCATAGTATGATAAAGGAAAAATACACATACTGTAAGTATTGCGAGGTGCTACTATGGCAGAAAATCTGATTCGTCACATGTTCCCCGGAAACAACAGCAGCCAAGGCTTCTTCTCTTATTTCGCCTATATATTGCCGCCGACAAAGGCCAGGCGTATCTATTGCCTGAAAGGCGGCCCCGGCGTGGGCAAATCTACATTTTTAAAGCGCATCGGCGAGCGGATGTCGCTGGAAGGATATGATCTTGAATACATGCACTGCGCGTCGGACCCGGATTCGCTGGATTGTTTGGTGATTCCGGCGCTGGGCGTAGCGCTCATCGACGGCACGGCCCCACATGTCACCGACCCGGTGTACCCCGCCGCTGTGGGCGAGATCATCAATTTGGGCGAGTATTGGAACGGGGAAGCCATCCGCCAGAACCATGATGACATCATTCGCATCAACGTGGATATCAAGCGGCAATACAAGCATGCCTATCAATACCTTGCGGCGGCCAAATGCCTGATGGACGACATTTTAGAGACGCTCGAATCCGCAACAGACAAAGCCGGCCCGCTTCTACAGGCGCAGCGGATCATCGACAGCGAACTGGCGAAGGTGGCGGTAACCGGCAGGCTGGGCAAAACCCGCCGTCTGTTTGCCAGTGCCATCACTCCATCGGGTGTTGTCAATCATCTGGAATCGCTGGCGAACAGCGCAGACAAGGTGTATTCCATCCGGAGCCTGTGGGGCGTCGGCGTGAACGAAATGCTGAAAAAAGTGACCGACGAGGCGATATTCCGCGGACTGGACGTCGAGCTGTATTACTCCCCGCTTACGCCGGAGACGCGCATCGAACATGTGCTGATTCCCGAACTGAAGCTGGCGTTTATTTCGGAGAAAGACGGCTTCGAGCTGAAAGGCCGCCGCCAGACGATACTGGATCTGACGCAGTACATCGACCCCGCGCTGACCGAACCGCAGAAGGATGCGACAGAGTTCAACTCCAAAACATTTGATACACTGCTAAACGAAGCCTTAAAAGCACTTGCCCAAACGAAAAAGCTGCATGATGAGCTGGAGGGGCACTACATCCCGCATATGGACTTTGAGCGCGTACAGCAAAAGGAAGAAGAAATCTGCGAACAGATTCTGGCGCTGGCAAAATAGCTGGACTGCTATAACTATATGCTTGTATCCCTATTGAGTATGTGCTGAACCCTGATTCATTCCTCTTTGAATACCCTCCTTTTGATGTTTTCCCGCATCTGCCGGAAGCATCAAAAGGAGTTTTTTTGCCCTTTTGCCCGCGAAAGCTTGGGGCTCCACCTTTATCGTCGGCGGCTGGTTTACAAATAGAAATGCCCCTGTCCGTATTCAAGCATTACGGACAGGGGCATTTCATAGAATATTCAGTTGGATGTGCCCTGATGGGACTGCTGGTTTAACTTGCGGGCTTCCTGCTCAGCCTTAGAATTCATGCTGCTCACACTGGGAGTGCTCTGGCTGGACGAGCCCTGGTGAGACTGCTGGTTCAGCTGACGAGCTTCCTGCTCAGCCGCAGAATTCATGCTGCTCACGCTGGAAGTGCTCTGGCCGGATGAACCCTGGTGAGACTGCTGGTTCAGCTGACGAGCTTCCTGCTCAGCCTTGGAATTCATGCTGCTAACGCTGGAAGTGCTCTGGCCGGAAGAACCCTGATGGGACTGCTGGTTCAGCTGGCGGGCTTACTGCTCAGC
>JAEXDU010000163.1 GCA_023401495.1 Bacillota bacterium | reverse complement strand
TAGTCCGCACTGATAGATCCTTGCGCTTTCTCCCCAAGGATGGTACCCCTGCGCAATGTACTCAAACCCATAATGCTCATAGTAACCTGCATGGTCGGTACAAAGGTATAAATGCTTGTACCCCAATTCCGCGGCATCCGTTTTCACTTTCTCAATCAGCAAAGAGCCATAGGAATGACCGCAGTACTCTTCCTCAATATACAAGGCACATAACCATGGATACAGATCCATCCTGCTGATAAAATCATTCGGAATCATTCCCGCACAGCCAATCAGCTTTTCCCCATCATAGAGCAAATACCATTGCGGTAAGAGAGATTCTGAATGGAGACAGTTCAGAATGCAATCCTCATACACCATTTTGCTCTCTTCGCTTGCCCAATGCTTTTGAAAATAGGCGATGGCTGTCTGCGCATAATTCGACTCTCTTCTCACCGAAAGAATCGTCATATTATTCTCCTTAAACTACTTTTTGTTCCGGTTTTATTCGCTCTGTTCCTGCTCGGCCTTGGCTTTGTCCTGCTGCTCCTGCAGCTGGCGGCGAATTGCCTCGCGCTCGCGGGTCAGCTCGTGCAAAAGCTCCCCAAACGCCCAGCTGCGGTTTGTTTCGGTGACCACCGCCTTCATCGCCTGATTCCGCGGGTCGACCGAATGCAGGCGGTTGAGCACCTGATCCAACCGGTTAGAGGTAAAGCCCGAAAACACCATCGCGCTGCGCTCGGGAACCTCCCCGTCGTAACTTTTCCCCTCAGGCGACGCAGACGCAAGTGCGCCGACGGCCTCGCCCAGCTGCTCCTGCGCCACATGCCGACAGGGAATTCCTGCCCGGACAAATGCCTCAATCGCATTTTTTCCCAACTCTGTATCTTCTGTCAGGCGGTACAGTAAAACCACCTCTTGTGCTACTCTTGCTTTCATACTTCCTGTTTCGGCGCGGCAGGCGCGCCACTCCTTTCTGCTTGGTTCAATTTCGGCCCCTGCTTTCTCTTCTGCAAATGATAAGAGATCCGGAGCAGGAGCGCATCCGGTATCGCCCGCACCAATACCTTCGCAGCTTTCATCGTGCTGCCGGGTATGATCACCGGCTGGCGGGAGAACATCTGCTGAATCGCGATCATCGCCACGCGCTGGCTCGACATGCTGCGAACGCTGAAGTGCACATCCGCTACCTGGTCAAACTCCGTGTTCACCGGGCCGGGGCAGAGCGCCCCGATATACACATGGCTTCCCCGGCGGCGCAGCTCTTCCCCTATGGCCTGCGTCAGCCGCAGCACATATGCCTTGGACGCGTAATAAGAGGAAAGCAGCGGGCCGGGCAAAAACGCCGCAGTCGACGCCACATTGAGGATATATCCCGAATCCCGATCGAGGAAATCGCGCAGGAACAGCTTTGTCAGGATATGCACCGCGCGGACATTGACATCCAGCAGTTCCAACTCCCGATGCAGATCTGTTTCCACAAAGAAGCCAAAAAGGCCAAAGCCGGCATTGTTGATCAGAATATCGATGTTCTCCTCTTTGGTCTGCTCGTAGAGATCAAAGCAGGCCTGTTCCTGCCCCAAATCGGTACAGATGATCTTTACCTGCGAAGGAAGCTGATGCTGCAGCTCCTCCAGCCGCTCTCTGCGGCGGGCCACCAGAATCAGATCATAACCCCGGCGGCTCAGAATTCTGGCCATATCGCGGCCGATCCCCGAGCTGGCGCCTGTAATCAACGCTTTCATCATTTCCACTCCTTCCGCTTTAGCGAGCGAATTGAATCATTTTTCATTATATCATAAATAATCAAACAAGCCTGCGAAAATTCCATCTAAATTCTCGCAGCCATTCGGCTGATAATTGCACGATCCATTTAGGCGTGGAACTTTGCTTTCACTTACACCATTGCTATATGAAAACGCTTCCCTTCGCGACAGGAAAGCTGTTTTCGATATCGGCCATCCCCGCAAAGCACATGTAGGCTCAGCCTGCTGAGGTTATTATATAGCATATTTTTCCTTACGCCAACCGTTTTTATGGAATACTTTTTTAAAAATCTTTTTACGATTTTCTGCTCCTTCCCATTCTTTGGAGAAGAGAAAGAGATCAATTCAAAAAAAGAAGCCGGATTTCAAATGAAATCCGGCTTCTTGATTCATTGTAATAGAACGGAATCCTGGTTAATCCTTTTTGGCGAATGCATGCTGAATCGCCTTGATGATTTCCACTGCTACCAGCGGTACAAAGGCCAAACCGATCACGATCAACCACGCCTGCATATGCATAAAGTCAACATTGAAAACGTCGTTGAGGGACGGAACCAGCAGAACCACCAGCATCAAAGCCAGAGACGCCAGGAACGCGCCATTCATGTACTTGTTGGTGAAGAAACCAACCTTAAACAAGGAATGGCTGGAACGGATATTGAACGCGTGGATCAGCTGAGAGATCGCCAGTACGGCAAACGCCATGCTCTCACCCAGTACGATATCGATTCCCTGTGCGTTCGGGGTGATCGGGGTGATAACGCGGCTGCCGAGATAGTATGCGACCAGCGTGATCGTACCGATAATCAAGCCCTGAACAATCGCCATAGCACCTACACCGTGGGCAAAAATGCTCTCGGACTTGGAGCGCGGCTTACGGTTCATAACGTCGAACTCAACAGGCTCCATGCCCAGCGCAAGCGCCGGCAGGCTGTCTGTTACAAGGTTGATCCACAGCAGCTGAACGGGCATCAGCGGAGATTCCTTCCACAGCAGCATTGCGACGAACACGGTCAAGACCTCGCCAAGGTTACACGACAGCAGGAAGTGAACCGCTTTACGGATATTGTCGTAAATACCGCGGCCTTCTTTGACTGCCGTAACAATCGTAGAGAAGTTATCGTCAGTCAGGGTCATGGCGGCAGCGCCCTTCGCTACGTCGGTGCCGGTAATACCCATTGCACAGCCGATATCCGC
>JAEXDU010000146.1 GCA_023401495.1 Bacillota bacterium | reverse complement strand
CCTTTGTCAGCAGAAAAATGGGGCTGATGATCGCGCCCTCTTTGGGCCAGACCGGTACGAGCGGGCTTTTTGCATCGAGCATCTGTGTGAAAAAGTATGGAGTGATCGAGATGGCCGGGGCCTGCTGCTGGCGTCCCGCTTTGACCATCTGCGCCGGGTGCATGCCGCTGAGCAGGTTGCGTCCGAGTTTTTCAATGCCCTCTTTGCCGTAGAAGCGGCGGATGTGCAGAGTCAGTGCGTTGAACATATCCAGATCGCGCACCGGCAGGGAAATGCTGTTCTCGAATTCGGGGCTCAGCAGATCCTCCCATCCGGACGGGAACGGGCGGTCGCCCAGAACGGCGGTGTTCACCATGAACACGCAGGCCACCACGCCGATGATCGTATACTGCCCGAGCGGATCTCTTAAATTGATACGCTCGTTTTCAAAATCGGGATTCAGATGAGCAAGACCCGAAATATCCTCGAATACGCCCGCTTCGCGGTAGCGGCCCATCAACTGGCGGTCAAAGAACAGGTCAAAGCCCGCGGAAAGGTACAGGTCCGAAAGCTTTTCGGCGTCTCCGTTTGCGGCGAGCACGCGCTCCTTTGCGGTATCGAGCCCCATGCTGGCGGCTTTCAAGTCGTAATCGGTGCGTGCGGCCAGCTCGCTGTTTTCTTTCAGCCAGGCTTCCAGCCGTTCCAGCAGCGGAATGCGGATGGGGCAGGGAAGAACGCCCTCTACATGGATTTCCGCGCCGCTTTCCTTTTTCATTGCGGAAAGTCCGGTACCGGCGGCATACTGACCCTGCTCGATCATATCCACCAGTTTCTGCTCAAACAGCTCGGGGTTGATTTTTCTGCTTTTCAGAGCGGTTTCGAGCGAAATGGTTCTGCCCATGGTCTTGCGCATCAGGTCGTTGCTCAGCTGCTCAAATCCTTGGGAGATCAGCAACTCCTTTGCCTCCGGGTATTTCTCTGTTATATCGTAAACAGTGTCGGTGAGTTTGAAATAGTTGTTCATATTCATTCCGTCCTTTCCATTCGGTCACTTTGGCGGATTTTTTTCTTGATGGTGCTAGTATACCAAAAAGCAAGCCGTTTGTACGTTGTAAAAGCAACGGAAATCGATGAGAAATTGTTTCGCTATCAATTTGTTTTATAAAATATTCTAAAAATGAAGATTGCTTCCAATATTGCTGTGTGTCCGCAGAGCGGCATTTTGCAAAGCTCAGCCGCATGCAACAAGGGTGTCTCATCCCTTGCTGTGTTTGTTGTTGGTTCTGCGCAATTTTCGACTATTTTTTATTTTTTGCAAGCTAAAAAACAATATTGTGAATTTTTTAGCGTTGACAGTCCCGATTCATGGCGATATAATACGGGGAATATGAGTCGTTAAACTGTTTGGCAGTCAGGCGGGTTCGCGCAGGCGTTGTCCGCATATTATGAAAATGAGCGCGAAAGCAGACGAGTTCCAGTGGAGGTGTCGCTATGGTAGTCCATGAATTGCCGTTCCCCGCAGTGTGGGAAAACGGCGTACAGGCCGGGTACGGCGGGAACCAGGAATGGTTTTCGCAGGTGTTTCAGCGCACGGCGGGCTGCGCCAGCGTCACAGGCGCGAATCTGGCGGCATATTACGCGTCCCGGGCTTCCGAGAGCCGGGGTCTGTATTCCGGGGATACGGAGCGGTTTTCCAAATCGGAATATCTGCGGGTTATGGAAGAAGTGTACCGATACATGACGCCGGGGCCGATGGGGTTCCCGGTAGCGGGACGGTTCGTACAGAAATTTTTGCAGTTTGCAAAAGAGCACGGGAGTACCTTTCGGGCGCACACGATGTTTCACCGCTGCGGCAGCAGGGAGCGGATGACCTTTCTCAAAGAGGCGATCGCCAAAGGAAACCCGGTCGCGTTTCTGGTTCTGAGGCACCGCGCGCCGGAGATGAGGGAGAACAACTGGCATTGGGTTACCATCACCGGCTGGATCGAGGATGCCGGCGGCGAGCAGGTGATTGTATCGAACTGCGGCGAACGCGAGGTGTACCCAGCCGAAATGCTGCTTGAGAACCACCGCGGGAATGTTTTGCGGATGGTATGGTTTTCCCGCTGATAATAGACAGAAAAATCTCCCTCCCCTTTTCAGGGGAGGGAGATTTTTTGGGATCAATTTTTATTCGTCAACCGATTTTCTTTTTCCATCCACCCAATCGCGGATGAAGTCCTGCGGGACAATACTCTCAATCAGTGCGCTCAGTAAAACAGTATCGGTAAAGATAACCATTCCATACACACGCTGGTCGACCCAGTAGTAATACAAGGCGTAAAATGCGAAAAACAGGGCGAGGATCAGAACCAGACTGGCCACGGTCTGGATGACGCTTCCGCGCGTGACCTTGGCGCGAGGCTTCGGTTCCAATTCCGCATCGGGGCTGCGTCTTTGCACAAGCGCCTGCTGGATGAAAATGGCCAGAATGACAAACAGATACAGCACCCAGTCCAGCCAGGTCAGGTTTCCATAGTCCATCGTGACGCCGCTGGGGCGAAAGTACAGGTATCCATGAAAGGCAAGAAAAAGAAAGGTGATAAAGGCGGGGCTGATCAAGTACCTGGAAATTCGCGTGCTGGATTTGTAATCAGCAAAGTCCTGTCCGTTCTTTTCCATGCGGTACACCCCTCCTTTTCAATATTTTCGCAATAGAATACCGGTCAGTGCGCGGGCGCATCCGGAGATGCGGGCTTTGGTACCGCACCCTTATTGCTTTACGGGCTTTTCCCACCCGGCAATCAGGTCGGCTGTCGATTCCAGCGCGGCGGCGGGGTAGCCTTCGATGCTGCCGCTGTCGCAGGCCGCGGCCAGAGCCGGATCGATCGGCAGTTTGGCCAAAACATTCAGATTGTGCTGCTGTGCGATTTCTTCCACGTGACTTTCGCCGAACACCGCGATTTTCTTGCCGCAGTCGGGACACTCCACATAAGACAGGTTTTCGATCAGGCCCAGAATGGGAACGTTCATCATCTCCGCCATCTTTACCGCTTTCGAAACGATCATCGAAACCAGCTCCTGCGGCGAGGTGACCAAAATGATTCCGTCCAGCGGGATCGACTGGAACGTGGTCAGCGCCACGTCGCCGGTTCCGGGCGGCATATCGAGGAACAAAACGTCCACATCTCCCCAGATGACGTCCTTCCAGAACTGCTTGACAACACCCCCAACGATCGGGCCGCGCCACAGCACGGGGTCGGTCGGGTTATCGAGCAGCAGGTTGACGGAAATCAGCTTGATCCCTGTTTCACTCAAAACGGGAAGAATACCGTTCTGGTCCGCCAGCGCTTTTTCTGTGATGCCGAACAGCTTGGGGATCGAGGGGCCGGTAATGTCTGCGTCCAGTACGCCGCTCACCAGGCCCATCCGGTTCGCGAGTACCGCCAGCATTGCCGTTACCGAAGATTTGCCTACGCCGCCCTTGCCGCTGACAACGCCGATCACCTTTTTGATCCGGCTGAGGCGGTGGGGGGCTTCCAGCAGGCTGGATGGTTCGGTGCGGCTGGAACAGTTGGCGCTGCAGCTGCCGCAGGAATGGTTGCAGGTTTCGCTCATAGCTTTTACTCCTTTGTCCGTTTCGCGTATTCCTGTACAGTATACTCTGTTTTGGTCGAAAGTCAACCGCGCCGCCGGGGGGAAACACGGGCAATAAAAAAATCCCTTTCGCAGAGCGAAAAGGATTTGAAAGCAGGTTTTGATTTGAATAAAGTACTAGAATATGATTAATTGAGCAGAAATATTCCAATTATCTTTAAGGATATACTTGACAATCACAATATATTGTAATAAAATAGTATACTGCATCATCATGGAAACGTATACTTTTTTCCTTAACTTTAGGTCTATTCTAACATGCTTTTTGGAAAAAGGCAAGAGCATCTTTTAAAATTTTACCGAAGCGGTGGTGTGCGCCGGCAGTTAAAGTTTGTTTATCCGACAAAGATGGTGAAATATATGAATGGAGTGATTGAGCCAATGGTGAATGTCAAACCGGTACAACTAGGCAAGAATACTCGCATGAGCTTCTCCCGGATTGATGAAGTCCTGGACATGCCGAACTTGATCGAGGTGCAGAAGAATTCCTACCAGTGGTTTTTGGAAGAGGGCCTGAAAGAGGTTTTCCGCGATGTTTCCGGCATCACGGATTATACCGGAAATCTGGTACTCGATTTTGTAAACTACAAACTGGATGACAAGCCTAACTACAGCGTAGAGGAATGCAAGGAACGCGATACTACCTACGCTTCGGCTCTTCGGGTAACGGCCCGCCTGCTGAATAAGGAAACCGGCGAGATCAAAGAATCCGAGGTTTTCATGGGCGACTTTCCGCTGATGACAGACAGCGGTACTTTTGTAATTAACGGTGCGGAGCGCGTCATCGTATCTCAGCTCGTGCGTTCTCCCGGCGTTTACTATAAAATGGATTACGACAAAACCGGTAAAGAGCTGTTCAGTTCTACGGTAATCCCGAACCGCGGCGCCTGGCTGGAGTATGAGAACGATGCGAACGACGTGTTCTATGTGCGTATCGATAAGAACCGTAAAATCCCGATCACGGTGTTTATCCGTGCGCTCGGTCTTTCCACCGATGAAGAGATCCGCGAATACTTTGGCGAGGATGACCGCATTCTGGCCACCATTGAGAAAGATCCCTGTAAAAACACCGAAGAGGCCCTGTTTGAGGTATACCGCAAGCTGCGCCCCAGCGAACCGCCCACGATCGAAAGCGCGCAGGCGCACATCAACGGGCTGTTCTTTGACGCGAGACGCTACGATCTTTCCCGCGTGGGCCGCTATAAATATAATAAGAAGCTGAATCTGGCCGGCAGAATCACCGACCAGCAGCTGTCGCGCCCGATCGTCAACCCGCTGACCGGCGAGCTGATGGCCGAGGCCGGCGAGGTGCTCTCTCACGACAGAGCGATGGAAATCGACAACGCGGGTGTATCCACTGCCTACGTGCAGCAGGGCGAGCGCGAGATCAAGGTCATTTCCAACGGCATGGTCAACGCGAGCGACTTTGTTCCGTTTGACGTAAAGAAGGAATGCGGCATCAACGAGCGCGTCCGTTTCAGCGTTCTGGTAGAGATTCTGGAAAGCTGCGAGGGTGAGGAAGAGCTCAAGGAAGTTCTGCGCGCCCGCGCCGATGAGCTGGTACCGAAGCACATTATCATCGACGATATTTTCTCGTCGATCAACTTTATGAACTGCTTGGCGATGGGCCTCGGCCATACCGACGACATCGACCATCTGGGCAACCGCCGTATCCGTTCTGTCGGCGAGCTGCTGCAGAACCAGTTCCGCATCGGCTTCTCCCGTCTGGAGCGCGTCATCCGCGAGAGAATGACCCTGCAGGCTCAGGATCTCGAGATTCTGACTCCCCATTCACTGATTAATATCCGTCCTGTTGTGGCGGCGATCAAGGAATTCTTCGGTTCCTCTCCGCTGTCTCAGTTCATGGACCAGAATAACCCGCTTGCAGAGCTGACGCATAAGCGCCGTCTGTCCTCTCTCGGCCCCGGTGGTTTGTCCCGTGACCGCGCCGGATTCGAAGTTCGCGACGTTCACTACAGCCACTACGGCCGCATGTGCCCAATTGAAACGCCGGAAGGTCCGAACATCGGTCTGATTTCATACCTGGCTACCTTTGCGCGCATCAACGAGTACGGCTTTATCGAGGCGCCGTTCCGCCGTGTGAATAAGGCGACCGGCTGCGTTACGGAAGAAGTCGAGTATATGACCGCCGACGTAGAGGATGATTACATTGTGGCGCAGGCCAACGAGCCGCTGGATGACGAAGGCCACTTTGTGCATCCGAAGATCAACGGCCGTTACCGCGACGAGTTTGTGCAGGTAGAAAGCGCCCGCGCGGACTTCATGGACGTTTCGCCCCGCATGGTGGTTTCCGTTGCGACCGCGATGATCCCGTTCCTCGAGAACGACGACGCCAACCGCGCCCTGATGGGTTCGAACATGCAGCGGCAGGCGGTTCCGCTGCTGAAAACCGAAAGTCCCATCGTCGGTACCGGTATGGAATATAAGGCCGGTGTAGACTCCGGCGTCTGCCTGCTTGCAAGGCGTGCCGGTGTGGTGCGCAGCGTCAGCGCCGATGAAATCCGCATTACCGCGGACAACGGCGAGGTGGATACCTACCGTGTGACCAAATTCATGCGTTCCAACCAGGGTACCTGTATCAATCAGGTTCCGGTGGTAGACCGCGGCCAGCAGGTGGAGGCCGGCGAAGTCATCGCCGACGGCCCCGCGACCAGCAACGGCGAAATCAGCCTTGGCAAAAACGCCCTGATCGGCTTTATGACCTGGGAAGGCTACAACTACGAGGACGCCGTTCTTATTAATGAAAAGATTGTTCGTGACGACGTTTATACGTCCATTCATATTGAAGAATACGAGATCGAAGCCCGCGATACAAAGCTCGGGCCGGAGGAGATCACCCGCGACATCCCGAACGTCAACGAGGATCTGCTCAGCGACCTGAATGAAAACGGCATCATTCGCGTCGGCGCGGAGGTTCGTGCCGGCGATATCCTGGTCGGTAAGGTAACGCCCAAGGGCGAAACCGAGCTGACGGCGGAAGAACGCCTGCTGCGCGCCATCTTCGGCGAAAAGGCCCGCGAGGTGCGCGACACCTCTCTGCGTGTGCCCCACGGCGAATACGGCATCGTGGTAGACGTCAAGGTGTTTACCCGCGAAAACAGCCACGACGAGCTGAGCCCCGGCGTCAACAAGGTGGTTCGCTGCTATATTGCCCAGAAGAGAAAAATCTCAGTCGGCGATAAGATGGCGGGCCGTCACGGAAACAAGGGCGTTGTGTCCCGCATTCTGCCGGAAGAGGATATGCCCTTCCTGCCCGACGGGCGCCCGCTCGATATCGTGCTGAACCCCCTGGGCGTTCCGTCCCGTATGAACATCGGCCAGGTGCTCGAGGTTCATCTGGGCCGTGCTGCCAAGGCACTCGGCTGGAAGATCATGACCCCCGTATTCGACGGCGCGCACGAAGACGACATCCGTGCCTGCTTGAATGAAGCCGGCATGAGGGAAGACGGCAAGGTAGAGCTGCGCGACGGCCGCACCGGCGAGCTGTTCGACAACCCCGTCACCGTCGGCTATATGTACTATCTTAAGCTCCATCACCTGGTTGATGATAAGATCCATGCCCGTTCCACCGGCCCGTACTCGCTCGTAACCCAGCAGCCGCTGGGCGGCAAGGCGCAGTTCGGCGGCCAGCGCTTCGGAGAGATGGAGGTTTGGGCGCTCGAGGCTTACGGCGCCGCTTATACCCTGCAGGAAATCCTGACCGTCAAGTCCGACGACGTGGTCGGCCGTGTCAAGACGTACGAGGCCATCGTCAAGGGCCAGAACATTCCGAAGCCCGGCGTGCCGGAGTCCTTCAAGGTTCTGATCAAGGAGCTGCAGTCGCTGGCTCTGGACGTAAAGGTGCTTGACTCTAATAATGAAGAGGTCGACCTCCAGGTGAACTACGACGACGATGTCGGATTTACTCCGTCCAGCGATACGTTTGATGAGCCGACTGTTGCCACGCAGGATAATTTTGACGGATACACGATGGAAGATCCCGATGTGGACGATTCCTTTGAGGAGGAGCCGGATCTGTTCTCGGACGAAGACGATGAGGAGGATCCTTTCGACAGCGATTCTGACAGCGAAGATATGGAATAACAGGGGGTTGCAACATGGAATTTAACGTTTTTGAATCAATGAAGATCGGCCTGGCTTCTCCGGATACCATTCGCACATGGTCGCACGGCGAGGTAAAAAAGCCCGAAACGATCAACTACCGCACCCTGAAACCCGAGCGCGACGGACTGTTCTGCGAAAGAATCTTCGGGCCGCAGAAGGACTGGGAGTGCCACTGCGGAAAATATAAGAGAATTCGTTATAAGGGTAAAATCTGCGAGCGCTGCGGCGTTGAAGTGACCACCGCAAAGGTTCGCCGCGAGCGCATGGGCCACATTGAGCTGGCCGCGCCCGTCTCCCACATCTGGTACTTCAAGGGCATTCCTTCCCGCATGGGCCTGATTCTCGACATCTCGCCCCGCATGCTGGAAAAGGTGCTGTACTTTGCCCTGTATATCGTCACCGATCCGGGCAATGTGCGTGAGCTGCAGAAAAAGCAGATGCTCAACGAAAAAGAATACCGCGATATGCGCGAAAAATATGAGGATGATTTCAAGGCAAGCATGGGCGCCGAAGCGATTCAGGCCCTCCTTGCGGAAATCGATCTTGATAAAGAGTCTGAGGAGCTCAAGGCGGAGCTGGAGAATTCCTCCGGCCAGAAGCGCGTGAGAATCCTGAAAAGACTCGAGGTTGTCGAGGCGTTCCGCCTTTCCGGCAACCGCCCCGAATGGATGATCATGGATGCCGTTCCGGTGATTCCGCCGGATCTGCGCCCGATGGTACAGCTCGACGGCGGCCGCTTTGCGACCTCTGATCTGAACGACCTGTACCGCCGCGTGATCAACCGCAACAACCGTCTGAAAAGACTGCTGGAGCTCGGCGCGCCGGACATCATCGTGCGCAACGAAAAGCGCATGCTGCAGGAGGCGGTCGACGCTCTGATCGACAATGGCCGCCGCGGCCGTCCGGTCACCGGCCCGAACAACCGCCCGCTGAAATCCCTTTCCGACATGCTGAAGGGCAAGCAGGGACGTTTCCGTCAGAACCTGCTGGGCAAGCGCGTTGACTACTCCGGTCGTTCCGTTATCGTTGTCGGCCCTGAGCTGAAAATGTATCAGTGCGGCCTGCCGAAGGAAATGGCGCTGGAGCTGTTCAAACCCTTCGTGATGAAGCGCCTGGTCGAAACCGGCCTCGCGGGCAACATCAAGGCGGCGAGAAAAGCCGTGGAGCGCGCCAAGCCCGAGGTTTGGGACGCGCTGGAAATCGTGATCAAGAACCACCCGGTTCTGCTCAACCGTGCGCCGACGCTGCACCGTTTGGGAATTCAGGCTTTTGAGCCGGTGCTCGTTGAGGGCCGCGCTTTAAAGCTGCACCCGCTGGTCTGCACCGCGTACAATGCCGACTTCGACGGCGATCAGATGGCCGTTCACGTGCCGCTTTCCGCAGAGGCGCAGGCCGAGGCCCGCTTCCTGATGCTGGCCGCCGGCAACCTGCTCAAGCCTTCCGACGGACGCCCGGTTACCGTCCCGACACAGGATATGGTTCTGGGTTCCTATTACCTGACGCTGGATAAAGACGGCGAAGAGGGCGAAGGCAAAATCTTCCGCGATGTGGATGAAGCTCTGATGGCCTACGATACCAAGGTGGTTCAGCTGCACGCCAAAATCAAGGTGCGCCGCTCTCTCATGATCGACGGCCATATCGTGACCGGTCTGGTGGATACCACCGTCGGCCGCATCATCTTCAACCGTCCCATCCCGCAGGATCTGGGCTATGTGGATCGCTCCCTCCCGGAGAACCGCCTGAAGTTCGAGATTGATTTCCTCGTGGGTAAGAAGCAGCTCGGGAAGATCATTGACCGCTGCATCCGTGTGCACGGAACCTCTAAGACGGCTGAAGTGCTCGACAGCATCAAGGCGCAGGGCTATAAATACTCCACCAAAAGCGCTATTACCGTCGCCGGCAGCGACGCGACGATTCCTGAGGCGAAGAAGACCCTCATCAAAGAGGCCGATCACCAGATCGACATGGTCACGGATGAGTACAGAAA
>JAEXDU010000137.1 GCA_023401495.1 Bacillota bacterium | reverse complement strand
GGCGTAGCCTACGCTTCTCAGGCAGAAACAGGTGTTTTTCTTTGCTCTCGAAAGTTTTTCGTTCGCGACAGAATCAGTTGTTTTTTCTGCAAATTTTCCCGCGATGTGCGTGCAGGCGCAGCTTGCCTGCTGGCGCAGGGCTTGCCCCTCGTGCCGGGGCGGGCACTTACTTTCGCTACGAGGCGAAAGTAAGCAAAGACTCGCCAAAGGACACCTTTGGAATCCGTTTGGGGAACGGTTTCGAAATTCAATGCCGAAAGCTACTGAAAAGGCGCTCCAATGAAAATGCCCACTCTCCGAGTTTCATCTGGAAATAAACTGATCAATCTCGTCTGTCGGCGGGCATTTTCAGAGCGCTCTCGTGAGCTCGCAGTTTTTAGGTGCGGCTTCGCCGCATTCTTTTGCTGACGCGGCATGCCTGCGGAAAAACCTGCAGAGAAAAACAACTCGCCCTCTCGCGAACAAAATATCTCTGACGGAAGTCCCCCATCATGAGAAACAAATTTTAAAAACAAAAAGTAGAATTCAAATAGTTTTCAACCAAAAGTTAACAATCTGTTGAAAATCTTCTCGAAATAGAATGAGCAAAGAAAAAGAAAGCAAAAAATCCCCGCTCCGTTTTGGGAGCGGGGATTCATTTCATTCATCGAATTAAAAATCAGGGATTTTCTTCCAGAAAGCGCTTGATATTCCGAATGCCCAGTTCCAGAACAAACTCAAGCGTTTGGGGCAGATGGAACAGCCCCGCGATATGCGGCGTTAAAACCACGTTCTTTTCCTGCCACAACGGGTTGCTTTCCGGCAGCGGTTCGGGGTCGCAGACGTCGGTGACGAAGCCGTCGAGATGCCCGCTTTGCAGAGCGGCCAGCACGGCCTGCTGGTCTACCGTCTTGCCGCGCCCGCCATTGATCAGCAGTGCGCCCGGCTTCATCAGCCGGAGGCGATGCTCATTCATAAAATGCTGCGTTTCGGGTGTGTACGGCAGAGCCATCGCCACGGCATCCGCCTTTGGGAGCAGCTGATCCAGTTCATCCAGCGTATGCAGCTCGTCGAACTCCTCTGTGGGAGTGGCTGCCGTGCGCCGTACGCCGATGGTGTAGGAGCCGAGCGCCCGGCACAGCCGCGCATAGTGGCTGCCGATGTCCCCTGCGCCGATGACCAGCACCTTCATGGAAGAGAGCGAAACGACTCCGCCCTCGTCTTTCCACAACAATTGCCGCTGGTTGTCGCGGTAGAGGTGCAGCTTTTTGCAGAATGCGAGCGTCAGCGCCAGCATATGCTCTGAAACGGCGACGCCGTAAGCGCCGCTCGCGCTGTGCATGGTGCAGCCGGACGGCAGAATGCCATCCTCATCGTAATTGTCGCTGCCCGCGGTGGAGAGCTGCAGCAGCTTCAGGCGGGTCAGCCTGGAAAGTTTCTCGGGCTTGGGATTGCCGAAAATTACGTCGGCCTCCTCAAGCTGATCATCGGTGACGGAACTGCGTGTCGCATAAGTAAAACCAGCGCCGGGCATGCTTTGTTCCAGAAGCGCTTTCTGGGAATCGGATAAACGGAACAGAACCAGAATCTTTTTCATATGCACTCTCCCGAAAATCATTCAAAATCAATAATGGATGGAATCCAGCAGCTTATCCAGCGCGGACTGGCTGGTAACAAGGCATTTGCCGTAAATTACCGTGTTGTTCACGCGGCTGACGCGGTAGTACAGCTCGCCGTTTGTTACGGTGTATTTTGCGTAAGGGGTGGAATCCAGATTGGTGGGCTTGTTGCCGCCGGTCTGAATACTGTCCTTGATGGAGTTGTACAGGCGCAGAGCAGTGGCTTCGTCGGAAAGGGCGGCGTAATACAGCTCGTTGCCGCTTTTATCCTCCGCGCTCATGTAGCTTTTCGCGCCGCTGAGCTGATCTGTGTTGTCCGTTACGGTGTAACCGGCGCCTTCCGCAAGGGTTTTAAAGTCATTTGCGTCCACGGCGGTGCGCGCGGAGCAGCCGGTCAGGGCCAGCACCAGCAGAACCGCCAGCAGGGCCGATGAAAAAAGCGTTCTTTGTTTCAACGGGGGTACCTCCTGTGTTTTGGAATGCGTTTTCAATCGATTTTTTGGATGATGTAAAATAGCGCGACCAGCATCCTGCTGAAAAAACGGGATGGTTTCCCGGTTTTATCGCTGTATGGCGTATATTATACACCAAAGAATCGGAAAAGAACAGCGAGTCCCATCGAAAGATTTGCTAAAATCCTCCATAGGGATTCCTTGGCGGAATTGGAAGAGGCATGAATAAGAGAAAAGAGAGTGCGGATAATAATCGTAAATCAAATCGCAGGAGGGAGTATTAACTTGAAGGCTACAGGAATTGTCAGACGAATTGATGATTTAGGCCGCGTCGTTATCCCGAAGGAAATCCGCCGGACTCTCAGAATTCGTGAGGGCGACCCGCTGGAAATATTTACGGATGCTGAGGGCGGCGTTATCTTTAAAAAATATTCGGCAGTGGGGGAAATGTCCGCTTTTGCGGCGCAGTATGCAGACGTACTCAGCAAAATCGCGAACCGGCCGGCTTTGGTATGTGACTGTGACCACGTGATCGCAGTGGCGGGAGCTTCCCGCAAGGAATATATGGAGCGCCGCGTGTCGCAGGATCTGGAAGAAACGATGCATGCCCGCCACACGTATGTGCGCGACCAGAACAGCCCGCCGCTGCAGCCGGTGGAAGGAATCAACCGCGCCGCTTCGGTGGTATACCCCATCATCGCATCGAGCGACGTAATGGGCGCCGTGGTGCTGCTCGCGGGGGATTCCTCCGAACAGCCCGACGCCAGCGACATCAAACTCACACAGGCCGCGGCTTCTTTTCTGGCGCGGCAGATCGAGAACTGAAAATAAAGTTGCATTTTCGAAAAGAATATGCTATACTAAACCGAGTAAATAACGGTGAGGATGAAAGAGTGGGGTGACCCGCTCTTTTGTTTGTCTATGAGGTGAAAGCGTTGGCTGCAAAGAAGAAATCAGGGAATACCGTGGGGGCTGTTTGGGCGCTTGCAGAGCGGGCCGCAGGCAGTGCAGGCGTAACAATTTGGGATGTCCGCTTCGTCAAAGAGGGCGCGGACTGGTTTTTGCGGGTCTTCCTCGACAAGCCCGAGGGAATCGGCCTGGACGACTGTGAAGCTGTCAGCCGTGCGCTGAGCGCCCTGTTGGATGAAGAGGACCCGATTGAGCAAAGCTATTGCCTGGAGGTATGCTCTCCGGGTATCAACCGAGAATTGACCCGCCCGGAGCATTTTGAGCGCTTTGCCGGCTCGCCGGTGCGGGTTAAATTGATTCGCCCGCTGCCGGACGGCCGCCGGGAGCTTTACGGGGAGCTGCTCTCTTTGGCGGATGGAGAAATCCGCCTGCGCGACGAGGGGGAGGAAGTCATTACCATTGCCCAGAAAGACAGCGCATCGGTGCGTCTGTTCGATGACGATTTTGAAGAGGAGTAAGTTTAGATGAACAGCGAAGTTTTTGAGGCTTTGAATTTGTTGGAAAAGGAACGGGGCATCCCGGTCGATTTTATGCTGGATAAAATCAAGAAGGCGATTTTGACCGCATGTAAGAACAGCTACGGCAACGAGGATGCACTGATCAACATGGATGCCGCCCGCGGCAACTTTGAAGTGTTCCTGCGCAAGATGGTCGTCGAGCAGGTCGAGGACCCGGGCAAAGAAATTTCGCTGGCGCAGGCCAGAGAAATTGACCCCTCCGCCGGTTTGGAGGATAAGGTCAACGTGGCGCTGAACACCAAAGAGTTCGGCAGAATCGCCGCGCAGACGGCCAGAAACATCATCCGCCAGGGCATTCGCGACGGCGAGCGCGGCCAGATGATGCAGGAATTCCAGAGCAAAAACCAGGAGCTGGTCACCGCGCTGGTAGAGCGCGTAGACCCCCGTTCGGGAGCGGCCACGCTGAAAATCGGCAAGGCCGAGGCCGTGCTGCCCAAAAGCGAGCAGGTCGGCGACGAGCAGCTGCGCGAAGGCGACCACATCAAGGTGTATGTGGTGGACGTGAAAGAGACGGAAAAGGGCCCCCGCGCCATAATCAGCCGCACCCACCCCGACTTGGTGAAGCGCCTGTTTGAAACAGAGGTTCCCGAAATTTACGACGGCGTTGTCGAAATCAAGGCTGTTTCCCGCGAAGCGGGCTCCCGCACCAAGCTTGCGGTGATCAGCCATAACCCCGATGTAGACGCGGTCGGCGCGTGCATCGGCGCGCGAGGCGCCCGTGTTTCAAATATCGTCACCGAACTCGGCGGCGAGAAGATCGACATTGTGGAGTACAGCGACGACCCGGCTCAGTTCATCGCGTCGGCGCTTTCCCCGGCGGATGTTGTTTCCGTTCAGGTGGCGGAAGACGGCTCGCGCGTGTGCCGCGTGACCGTGCCGGACAGCCAGCTTTCGCTCGCGATCGGCAATAAGGGCCAGAACGCCCGCCTTGCCGCGAAGCTCACCGGATGGAAGATCGACATCAAGCCCGAAAGCGGCTTTTACGGCGAAGAACCTGTTGTTGGCAAAGCGGAGGAGCCGGAGGGCGAATAAAATCAGTCGGCAATCGGCCGGGGAAACTCCCTTCCCAATGTGTAAACGGGAGAAATGCCGCGCGAGTGCGCGGGAAGGAGTAAGATCGTATGATGCAAAAGCGCGTGCCCCTGCGTATGTGCGCAGGCTGCGGAGAAATGAAACCGAAAAAAGAGCTGGTTCGGGTGGTCAAGGCGCCGGAGGTGAAAGATGAATCCGGGCAGGTCATCGGGCCAGGCGAAATTTCGCTGGATTTGACCGGCCGGAAACCCGGGCGCGGCGCTTATGTATGCAAGGATATCAACTGTCTGAGAGCGGCGCGCAAGTCCAAACGGTTTGAGCGGGTGTTTTCCTGCCCCATACCCGCGGAGGTGTACGACCGCCTGGAGGAGGAGATCGGAAAATGAAAAACCAGGTTCTCTCTCTTTTGGGCATCGCCCGGCGCGCGGGCCGGCTCAGTCTGGGTCATGATGCCGTGGACGAAGCCCTGAAGAAGAGAGAAGCAAAGCTGATCCTATTGGCGCGGGATGTTTCCGCGCGCACCGCCACTCATGCCCAGAAGGCGGCAGAGCAGGCCGGAGTTCCCTGGCTGGCTCTTGCGGACGGCATGGAAGAGATCGGCATGGCTTTAGGGAAAAAAGCCGGAGTGATTGCGGTGAATGATCAGGGATTCGCTAAGAGGCTGACGGAACTGGCCAATGAGGCTGCAGACAAACGGGAGGGATGAGTCAATGATGATGAAATACAGGGTTCATGAAGTAGCGAAGGATCTGAACGTACCGAACAAGGTCGTGATCGAGATTCTGCAAAAATATTGTGACGAAACCAAGAAACATATGACCGCACTGACGGAGCAGGAGCTCGACATGGTGTTTGAAGCGATTACGCAGAAGAACAGTACGGGCTCTTTGGATGCGTACTTTGCCGACAACGCACAGAGCGAGCCGCAGGCTGCTGCGGCCCCCGCGGCCCCCGAGACGGCGCCGCAGCCGGCTGCGCCCGCACCGCGCCCGCAGCAGCAGGCGCCGGTAGCGGCCGCCGGTGAGCAGCCGGTAAGAAAAGCGGTGAAGCCGGGCAAGATCACCCCGGTGGGCCCGAAACCGACCGCCCCCCAGCATCAGAACCAGCAGGGCCGTCCGCAGCAGGGTCAGCAGCATCAGAATCAGCAGCGCTCCGCCCATCCGCAGGGCCAGCAGAACCGGCCCCAGCAGCAGAACCACCACGGCCAGAACGCCCAACCGCAGCAGAGCGCCCACGCGCCCGCTTCTTCGGCGGATTCCAATGTGGTGAGAAAGCCCCAGGGCCGTATTGTCGACACCCGCACCTCGAATGTGGAGCTCGACCGCTACAATGAAAAATATGACCGCATGGCTTCTGAAAAGGTCAAGACGGACAACGTGGTGAAAAAGCAGAAGCTGACCCAGCGCAGCTCGCAGTACCGCGGCAAGCCGAGGAACGCCCGCCGCGAAACCGAGAGCGAGCGCCTGCGCCGCATCGCGCAGGAGCGCAAGCAGAAGCAGATGACGGTCACCATCCCCGAAGAACTCACCGTGGGCGAATTTGCGCTGCGCCTGAAGGCCACCGCAGCCGAGGTCATCAAAAAGCTGATGGCTCTGGGCGTGTTCGCCACCGTGAACGATACGATCGATTACGACACCGCCGCTCTTGTCGCGCTGGAATTCCACGCGAAGGTAGAAAAAGAGGTTGTCGTCACGATCGAAGAGCGGATCATCGACGACAGCGAGGATGAGGACGATAACCTTGTGCCCCGCGCGCCGGTTGTGGTCGTCATGGGTCATGTCGACCACGGCAAGACCTCTCTGCTCGACGCGATCCGCAACGCGAAGGTAACGGCCTCCGAAGCGGGCGGCATTACCCAGCATATCGGCGCATACCGCGTCAGTATACAGGATCGGCCGATCACGTTCCTCGATACCCCTGGCCATGCGGCGTTTACCACCATGCGTGCCCGCGGCGCGCAGGTAACGGATATCGCCGTGCTGGTAGTGGCCGCCGACGACGGCGTAATGCCGCAGACGGTAGAGGCGATCAACCACGCCAAGGCTGCCGGTGTTTCGATCATCGTAGCCGTGAACAAAATGGATAAGCCCGGCGCCAACCCCGACCACGTGAAGCAGCAACTCACCGAGTACGGTCTGGTGGCCGAGGAGTGGGGCGGCGAAACGCCGTGTATCCCCGTTTCCGCCAAAACGCAGCAGGGCATTGACGATCTGCTCGAGATGATCCTGCTGGTAGCAGATATGAAGGAGCTGCGCGCGAATCCGGAACGCGCGGCGAAGGGCACCGTGATCGAGGCCCGCCTGGATAAGGGCCGCGGCCCCATCGCCACTGTGCTGGTGCAGAACGGCACCCTGCATGTGGGCGACATCGTGGTGGCCGGTACCAGCGTTGGCCGTGTGCGTGCCATGATGGACGACCGCGGCGGCCGTGTACAGGATGCAGGACCCTCGATGCCGGTGGAAATTACCGGTCTTGGCGAGGTGCCTACCGGCGGCGATACTTTGAACGCCGTTTCTGACGAGCGCCTGGCCCGCGAGCTGGTAGAGCAGCGCTATGACGAGCAGAAGGAAGAGCAGTTCCGTGCGCAGACGAAGGTCACGCTCGACAACCTGTTCGACCAGATGCAGCAGGGCGACATGAAAACTCTGCAGATCATTGTCAAGGCAGACGTGCAGGGCTCCGTGGAGGCCGTGCGCCAGTCGCTCGAGAAGCTCTCGAACGAAGAGGTACGCGTGGCTGTCATTCACGGCGGCGTCGGCGCGATCAGCGAATCCGACGTTATGCTGGCGAACGCTTCGAACGCGATCATTGTCGGCTTTAACGTGCGTCCCGATCCCATTGCCGAAGAGAACGCCAAGCGCGACGGTGTGGATATGCGCCTGTACCGCGTGATTTATGACTGCATTGACGAGATTGAATCCGCCATGAAGGGCATGCTTGCCCCGAAATTCCGCGAGGTTCAGCTTGGAAAGGCAGAGGCGCGCGAGATTTATAAGATTTCAAATGTGGGCACCATCATCGGCGCTCACGTCATCAGCGGCAAACTCATCAGAAACGCTCAGGTTCGCGTTGTGCGCGACGGAATCGTGATTACCGAAGACAAAATTGACTCTCTGCGCCGCTTTAAAGACGACGTGAAAGAGGTGGCCGACGGCTATGACTGCGGTATCGGTCTGGATCGCTTCAACGATGTGAAGGAAGGCGACATTCTGGAGGCTTTTGCCATGGAGGAATACCGGGAGGATTAAGGAATGCCAAGCCATAAAATTGAACGGATCACGGAGGATATCCACCGCGAGCTGACTGCGGTGTTCCGTGAGCTGAAAGACCCCCGTGTTCAGGGCCTGATCAGCATTGTGCGTGTGGATGTGACGAACGATCTGTCTTACTGCACGGTGTATGTCAGCGCCATGGAAGGGCTGGACAAAGCCAAAACGGCGGTGGAGGGCCTGAAATCGGCGGGCGGATATATCCGCCGCGAGCTGGGCCTTCGCCTGAAGCTGCGCCACGTGCCGGTGCTTTTGTTCCACGCTACGGATTCCATTGAGTACGGCGCCAACATTTCAAGGCTGCTGTCGGACTGGAAAGACGGGGAGGAAGAAAGCGGGGAGGAACACGATGATTGATCTGGAGCGGGCGGTTTCTCTTCTGCGCGGCGCGCAGGACATCGAGATTTTAAGCCATCATTTTCCCGACGGCGACACGCTGGGCTGCGCTGCGGCGCTCTGCCGCGCGCTGCAGCTGATGGGCAAGCGCGCCCGCTGCACCTGCGCCGACCCCGTTTCGGAGAAATATGACTTTTTGTTTGACGGGATCGAGCGCCAGGAGTTCCCCGCCAAATTCGTCGTCAGCGTCGATGTGGCGGATAGTAAGCTGCTCGGGCCGGTACTCGCGGCGAAGCACGCGGGCAAGATCGACCTGTGCATCGACCACCACGGCTCTCATCAGGATTTCGCGGAAAACTCGTATGTGGACAGCACCGCCGCCGCGGCCTGCGAGATCATCTATGAGGTGATCTGCCGCCTGGGCGTTGTGCCGGATCAGGTGATTGCGCAGGCGGTCTACACCGGCATCACGACGGATACCGGGTGCTTCCGCTACTCGAATACCACGGCCCGCACCCACGAGATCGCCGCGCAGGTGATCCGCACGGGCATCGACGCCGGTGACATCAACCGGCGGATGTTCGAGACCAAAACGCGCGCCCGGCTGGAAATGGAGCGCAGTGTTCTGGATTCGATCGCATTTTACTTTGACGCACGCTGTGCCGTCATGTGCATCAGCCGCGCGATGATCGAGGCTTCCGGCGCGGACGAGGGCGACCTCGACGGCCTTTCGGCCATTCCCCGCCAGATTGAGGGCGTCCTCGTGGGCGTGACGATGCGCGAGCGCAAAATCGGCGGCTACAAGGTTTCCCTGCGCACACAGCCGCAGGTGAACGCGGCGAAAATCTGCGCAGAGTTCGGCGGCGGCGGCCATGTGGCGGCGGCAGGCTGCACCATTGAGGAAGACTTTGAGCCCGCCCGCGAAAAGCTTTTGGCCGCGATCGGCAAGGTTCTGGAAACAATGTGAGGTGACCCCGATGAACGGAGTCCTGGTAATAGATAAGCCCTGCGACTTTACCTCGTTCGACGTGGTGGCGGTCATGCGCCGCCTGAGCCGGGAGAGGAAGATCGGGCATACCGGTACGCTGGACCCGATGGCGACAGGGGTTCTCCCGCTGCTGCTGGGCAAGGCGACCCGCGCCGCCTCTCTGCTGGAGGATTCCGACAAGGTGTACCGCGCGGAATTTCAGCTCGGGACGGAAACCGACACGCAGGATAACACCGGCACGGTGCTGCGGCGGAGCGATGCGCCGGTGAGCCGTGAAAAGCTGTTAGCGGCGCTGCCCTCCTTTCGGGGCGACATTCTGCAAACGCCGCCGATGTATTCGGCGGTGAGAAAAGACGGCCGGCATTTGTACGAGCTGGCGCGTCAGGGAATTGAGATTGAACGCGAGCCCCGGCCGGTGACGATTTACCGGCTGGAGCTGCTGGAATACAACGAGCCCGAGCGGCGGGGAAGCCTGCTGGTCGAATGCTCGAAGGGAACGTATATCCGCGCGCTGTGTGCCGATTTGGGACAAGCCGTGGGCAGCCTCGGCATGATGACGGCGCTGCGGCGTACCCGTGCCTGCGGCTTTTCGCTGGAGCAGGCGCTTTCGCTCGACGAAGCCCGCTTTTTTGCGGAGCAGAACCAGCTCGAGAGCCGGGTTCAGCCGGTAGAAAGCCTGTTTCTCCATCTGCCGCAGATTTCGGTAACGGCCGCGCAGAGCGTGCGGTTTCAAAATGGCGGCGCGCTGGCGTTGGAACGTCTGCGGCTGAGTGCTCCTCCTATGCCGGAGGCGCGGATAAGGGTGTATTCGCCCGAAGGGGAATTTTTGGGCCTTGGCCGGGCGGATGCCGAAACGCAGGAGCTGGCCGTGCTGCGGCTGTTTTGTGACAGCGGCGCGGGGCAGAAGGCCTGAAATAAAGCCGGTCTTCAGGGGTATTGGTAAGGGGAACAGCGCTGATCGGGAGGGTTTGGTTTGAGATTACAGGTGTTCCATGATTTAAAACAGATTGCGTCGTCGGAGAGTGCGGTGGCCATGGGTGTTTTTGACGGAGTCCACCTGGGGCATCAGAGAGTGATTTCTTGTGTGACCTTTACGGCCCGCAAGCTGGTTCCTACGGTGTTTACCTTCGATGCCAGCCCGCAGGAGATGTTCAAGGGCGACGGCGATTTGCGCCTGACCGCCAGCGAGAGCAAGCTGCGGATTTTCGAGCGTCTGGGTGTGCGCCGGGTGTACATGCCCCGCTTTGAAGAGGTGCGCACGCTGTCGCCGCGGGAATTTGTGGAAAATATTCTGCATGGCGTCATGCGCGCCAAAGAGGTGAGCTGCGGCTTTAATTTTCATTTCGGCCGCGGCGGCAAAGCCGGCAGCGCAGAGCTCAAAGAGCTGTGTGCAGAGTTTGGCATTGAGGTGGCGGTCGTGCCGGCACTCACGCTCGACGGCCGGCCGGTGAGCTCCACGCGTATCCGCGAGGCGCTGCAGACAGGCGATACCACAGAGGCCGCCCGTCTTCTGGGCCGGTTTTACTCGGTGGATTTCCCGGTGGCGCACGGGCGTCAGCTGGGGCGCAAGCTGGGCGCGCCCACCATTAATCAGCCGTTTCCGAAAGGCTTTTTGTGTCCCCGGTTCGGCGTGTACGCCTCGGTGGTGACCGTAGGCGGCAAACGGTATGCCGGAGTGACAAATATTGGAATACGACCCACCGTCGGTTCCGACGGGGTTCTGGCCGAAACGATGATCGACGGTTTTTCGGGCGACCTGTATGGCCGCCGCGTGCCGGTGGAGCTAGTTTGTTTTCTGCGGCCCGAGCAGAAATTCGGCGATCTCGATCAGCTGCGGCAGGCGATTCTGCGCGACGCTGAGACGGCTCGCAGCCTGGTAAGCCCCTATTTACAAACCCAGGAAGCTATGGTATAATCAATCAGTTAGTTGATCGCCCCTTTCCCGGAATAAGGAATAAGCCCCTATGGGGAATTCACCGGCCTTTTGCTGGGATTGAGGGTACAATAGGTGCGTAACCCGCACGGAAAGGGTGGAAAAACCATGTTAAAAGAAGAAAAACAGCAGATTATTGAGCAGTATGCTCTGCACGAGGGAGATACCGGCTCCGCCGAAGTTCAGATCGCGATCCTGACCAAGAGAATCAACGATTTGACCGATCACCTCAAGATCCACAAGAAAGACCATCATTCTCGCCGCGGCCTGTTGAAAATGGTCGGACAGAGAAGAAGTATGCTGAAATACCTGACCAAGACGGATATTGTGCGTTATCGCACCATTATCGAGAAACTGGGCATCCGTAAGTAATAGCACGCTGTTTCGGGCAGACGGCTTTTTTAGCCGTCTGCCTTTTAGGCATCTGTGCGAAATTATTTTGCTTACGGGAGGAACCGGGTTTTAGCAGTGAAACGAGTTTCTAGGCGGTATGCATAGGAATTGGTTTAATTGCTAAGCCTGCTTCCCTCCCGGGCATTCTGAAAAAAAGAAGTTACAAGGAGGATTTTTTGATGTTCGAAAATTTCAAGGTATATGAAACTGACTTCGCCGGCCGCCCGCTGGTGATCGAAACCGGTAAAATGGGTCAGCTGGCCAACGGCGAATGCCTTGTGCGCTACGGCGAAACCGCCGTTCACGTGGCGGTAACGGCTTCGGCCAAGCCCCGCGACGGCATCGACTTTTTCCCGCTTTCCGTTGACTTTGAGGAAAAGCTGTACGCAGTCGGCAAAATCCCCGGTTCGTTCTTGAAGAGAGAAGGCCGCCCCTCCGAAAAAGCGGTTCTGGCTTCCCGCGTGATCGACCGCCCCATTCGCCCGCTGTTCCCGAAGGACATGCGCAACGACGTTTCCGTCGTCTGCACCGTTATGTCCGTAGACCCCGACTGCTCCCCCGAAATCGCCGCCATGGTGGGTACCTCCATTGCGATCAGCATTTCGGACATCCCGTGGAGAGGCCCGATTTCCGCTGTTTCCGTCGGCTATGTGGACGGTGAGATCGTCATCAACCCCACCGCCGAGCAGAAAGAAAAATCCCAGATGGCCGTCACCGTGGCCTCTACCGATTCCCGTATCGCCATGATCGAGGCCGGTGCGAATGAGGTGAGCGACGATGTGATGTACAACGGCATCATGGCGGGCCACGCCGCCAACCAGCCGATCATCGAGCTGATCAAGAAGATGAAGGAAGAGATCGGCAAGGAGAAGTTCAGCTACCCGAGCAACGAGCCCGACGAGGAAATGCTCGCCGCGATCAAGGAATTCGCGATCGAGGATATCCGCCTGGCGCTCGACACCGACGACAAGACGGTGCGCGACGCCCGTTTGAAGCCGGTTTACGAAAAAGTGCATGAGAAGTTCGACGAGATTTACCCCGACAGCGCGGCGAAGATCGACGAATGCCTGTATAAGACCCAGAAGTACGTGGTGCGCCGCTGGCTGCTCGACGAGAA
>JAEXDU010000102.1 GCA_023401495.1 Bacillota bacterium | reverse complement strand
CAGAACACGGCGGTAGGGAGCGGGCTGGCCGTTTTCAGCAGACGCTCGGCTCCCTGGTAGCCTCCGACTCCGTTCTGCAGACAATCGCTGACGAGGCCCCGGGAGTATTCCAGTCCGTTCTCCCGGAGCGTATCCAGATACGCTTGGTACCGCACCTCATTTGAAATCTCGCCAATATAGCCGATCCGCCGGTGGCCGCAGGCGATCAGGTAATTCATTGCGATTTGTGTCGCCTCATACCCGTCGCAGATGATCTGGTCGCAGTCGGCAGAGATGACGTTGCGGCCCACATAAATCAGGTTTTTATACTGCTGTTCCAGAAAACCGATATAATTGCCGCCAAAGCGCCCTAAAATAATCGCTCCATCCGCTTTGAAGGATTCGATTTTTTCCGGTATGGCGCTGATTTTGACGTCGAAAACCGAATAAGAATGCCGCACAGGGTAACCCTGCTCCAGGGCGCGCTGTTCAATGACCCTTGCAAGCTGCGCGAAAAAGGGATTATCCTCTATCGTTCTGGCCCTGCCCAAAATGCAGGCCAGCGCGCCGGCAGACGGTTCCTGCGACGAGTCTTTTCCAAACTTGAGTGCGCGGGCATTCTGATTGGGCGTGTAGCCGGTTTCCTTAATGATTGCCCAGACATGATCGCGCACTTCCTTGCGGGCAAAGCTGTCGTCCGGGGAATTGATAATCCGTGATACAGTGGAAACAGACACTCCGGCCCGCGCCGCGATTTCTTTCAGTGTCAACCGGGCTTCCCCCTTTCCAACATAATACATATTTAATATATATGGATTATATGTTACGCTGATTCCCTCAAAATTTCAAGTAAAAAAATGTAGAACGTTTGCGTAACTTTTCGCCCTGATTTTGGCGTTTTCCATGTGTAACGTTTGCGAAATCAGCGCTGGATTTTTTGACCCGACTCGCGTATAATGATGATTACCATATAAAAATGCATGTAAAGTAGGTAATCGCATGAAGCTGGACATCAAAACACTCGCCACGGATTTTTTCATTATCGGCGGCGGTACGGCGGGCTGCTATGCAGCACTGACCTTTTGTGAAGAGTCCGACGGTCGTGTGCTGATTGCTGAAAAAGCAAACATCAGGCGCAGCGGCTGCCTGGCGGCCGGCGTCAACGCCATTAACGCCTATATTGTGCCTGGGAAAACGCCGCAGGATTATGTCAACTATGCCCGGGCGGATGCCGGGGGCATTGTTCGGGGTGATCTGCTGCTGACCATGGCCGAGGGACTGAACCGCACGGCCGCCAAACTGGAGTCTTTGGGCCTGACGATCCTGAAGGATGCGCAGGGGCAGTATGTAGCACGCGGAAGCCGCAACATCAAAATCAACGGTGAAAACATCAAGCCGATCCTGGCGGACGCCGTTGCCAAACAGAGCCGGATCACTGTACTCAATCGGGTGAACGTATTCGACTACATTATGAAAGACGGCCGTGTCCTCGGGGCCTATGCGGTCGGCGTGGATGAGCCGATTTTGTATGTCATTTCGGCAAAGGCCGTGCTGTGTGCCACCGGCGGCGCGGCCGGGCTGTACCGCCCCAATCATCCCGGCTTTTCCCGCCATAAGATGTGGTACCCGCCCTTCAACACGGGCGCGGGCTACGCCATGGGGATTCGCGCCGGAGCGGAAATGACCACCTTTGAAATGCGCTTCATCGCTCTTCGCTGCAAGGATACCATCGCGCCGACCGGTACGCTGGCGCAGGGGGTGAGCGCAAAGCAGATCAATTCGCTGGGCGAGGTGTACGAGCAAAAATACGGAATCACCACCTCACAGCGGGTGCATGGTACGGTGATGGAAAATCTGGAGGGGCGCGGCCCCTGCTATCTGCGCACGGTCGGCATCACCACAGAGCAGGACGAGGAGCTGCAGAAGGCTTATCTGAACATGGCTCCCAGCCAGACTCTGCGGTGGATGGAAAGCGGATGCCCGCCGAGTGTGCGGAATGTGGAAATTGAGGGCACCGAGCCGTATATCGTCGGCGGCCATACCGCCAGCGGATATTGGGTCGACACGCACCGCGAAACAACAGTCAGGGGCCTGTTTGCCGCGGGAGATGTCGCGGGGGGCTGCCCGCAGAAATATGTGACGGGAGCTTTTGTGGAAGGCGAGATCGCGGCCAGGGCAGCGGCCAAATATCAACAGGATGCAATCCCTTTGCCGGCTCCGGGTGCAGTGCGGACAAAACAGCGATGGCTCGAGGGCTTTCTGAACCGCCCCGGAGCGCTGCACAGCACGGATGAACTGGAGCAGGCCATGCAGGCCGTCATGGATGAATACGCGGGCGGCATCGGCGCGCACTATCGCTTTTCCGATCAGTCCCTGCGCATTGCAGATGACCAAATCCGGGAGCTGCAGCGGCAGGCCGAATTGCTGTCTGCCTCCGAGCCGCAGGAACTGGTCTATATTCTGGAGCTGCTTGAGCGGCTTACGCTCTGCCGGTCGGTCATTGCCCACCTGGGCGCCCGAAAGGAAACCCGCTGGCACAGCTTCGCGGAGCATACCGATTACCCAAAGAGCAGCGCCGAATGGAATTGCTACGTCAACTCCAGACTGGAAAACGGCAGACTGAACATCCTGTTCCGTCCGCTCGTGAAGGAGGGAGAAACGTATGAGCATTGAGATCACAGCGGCAAAGTGCATTGGCTGTGGGCGGTGCTGCGAAGTTTGTCCCGGCAGTCTGATCCGTTTGGGAACGGACGGCAAGGCGGTGATCCCGCGGCCCGAACGGTGCTGGGGCTGCGCTTCCTGTGTCAAGGAGTGTCCCGTGCAGGCGATCGCCATGTTTCTGGGCAAGGATATGGGCGGCCTTGGCGGGCGGCTCACGGTCCGGCGGGAAAACACCCTGCTCCACTGGACAGTCACAAACCCGGACGGCAGCGCCAAAACCATCACGGTAGACAGCCGCGATTCAAATCAATACTAGGAGTGATTCCCGTGCCATTGACGCACTTAGATAAGCTGGAGGCCGAGGCCATCTACATATTCCGCGAGGTTGTCGCCGAATGCGAGCGCCCGGTCATGCTGTATTCCATCGGTAAGGACTCGTCCGTCATGCTGCATTTGGCGATAAAGGCCTTTTACCCCGAAAAGCCGCCGTTTCCCTTTCTGCATATCGACACGAGCTGGAAGTTCCACCAAATGATCGAATTCCGGGACAGACGCGCAAAAGAGCTGGGGATCAATATGCTGGTATACCGCAATGAAAAGGCGATCGCCGAGGGGGTCAACCCGTTCGATTACGGCGCGGCCTATACGGATATTATGAAAACACAGGCGCTCAAAGAGGCGCTCACCAAGTACCGGTTTACGGCGGCTTTTGGCGGCGGGCGGCGCGACGAAGAGAAATCCCGCGCCAAGGAGCGGATTTTTTCCTTCCGCAACGAGCACCATGCCTGGGACCCGAAAAATCAGCGCCCCGAAATGTGGAAGCTGTACAACACCCGGATCAACAAAGGGGAGAGCATGCGGGTGTTCCCGATTTCCAACTGGACGGAAAAGGATATCTGGCAATATATCCGCCGGGAGAACATCGAAATCGTGCCTCTGTATTTTGCCGCCGAACGCCCGGTGGTGTACCGGGACGGCAACATTATCATGGTAGACGATGACCGAATGCGCCTGCTGCCGGGCGAGCGCCCGCAGCTGAAAAAGGTGCGCTTTCGCACGCTGGGCTGTTATCCTCTCACCGGCGGCATCGAGTCGGACGCCGACACGCTCGATCAAGTAATTGCGGAAACGCTCTCTGCCGTGACCTCTGAACGCACCAGCCGGGTCATCGACAAAGAAGCGGAGGGGAGCATGGAGCGCCGCAAACGGGAGGGGTATTTCTGATGAGCAATGAAGAGAACGGGCTTTTAAAATTTATTACCTGCGGCAGTGTAGATGATGGAAAGTCGACCCTGATCGGGCATATCCTCTACGATTCCAAGCTGCTGTATGCCGATCAGGAACAGGCGCTTTTGCTGGACAGTCAGGTGGGCAGCCGCGGCGGGGCGATCGACTATTCCCTTCTGCTCGACGGCCTGATGGCTGAGCGCGAGCAGGGGATCACGATCGACGTGGCCTACCGCTATTTCACCACGAACCGCCGCAGCTTTATTGTGGCGGATACCCCCGGCCATGAGGAATACACCCGCAATATGGCGGTGGGGGCTTCCTTTGCCGATCTGGCGGTGATTTTGGTGGACGCCTCTCAGGGCGTGCTGGTACAGACCCGCCGTCACGCCCGCATTTGTGCCCTGATGGGCATTCGGTATTTTGTGTTTGCGGTCAACAAAATGGACCTGGTCGGATATGATCCCAAACGCTTCTTCGAGATTTTGAAAGAGCTTGAAACGCTTCGGGCCGAGCTGGGGCTGGAGCATACGGTAAGCATCCCTGTTTCGGCCACCGAGGGCGACAATGTCACGCGCCATTCCGAAAAAATGCTGTGGTACCAAGGGGAAACCCTTCTGGAACACCTCGAATTGGTGGACGTTTCCGCCGGTGCGCCGGAAGCCGGGTTTTATCTGCCGGTGCAGCGGGTCTGCCGCCCCGATCATACCTTTCGCGGTTTTCAGGGGCAGATCGAAGCCGGGTGGGTTTCTGTCGGCGATACACTGACCGCGCTGCCCAGCGGTGAGCTCGCGATGGTCAAATCGATTCATATCGCGGATCAGGAAGCGGAAAGCGCGGCCCTGGGCCAGCCCGTCACGATTCAGCTGGACCGTGAGGTGGATGTTTCGCGCGGTTGTGTGCTGGCGCGGGGCGCCGACCTGAAAACCGCCAAATCATTTTCGGCCACCCTGCTTTGGATGGACGACCAGAAGCTCGTTCCCGGCAGAGACTACTGGATCAAGCTGGGCACAAAGCTGCTGCCCGCCATTGTGACGGGGATCCGCCATAAGGTAGATGTCAACAGCGGCGAGCTGCTGCCCGCCCATTCGGTGGAAAAGAACGAGATCGTGCGGTGCGAGCTTGTGCTTTCCGAGCCGCTTGTGCTGGATGAATTCCGTCTGCACAAAACCATGGGCGAGTTGATCCTGATCGACCGGGTCAGCCATGCCACCGCTGCCTGCGGCGTGATTGAGGCCGTAGGGGATCAGAAGAAGGACGGCGTGTACCTGCGCGACGGTTCCGAACAGCTGAAAATCAATCTGTTCGACCGCTTTTACTATTATCCAGATATCCATACCATTCTGCGGCACAGCCCGTCGCCTGCCGTTTACGCAAAAGGAGAAGCGCTGCCGCTGCAAAGCGAGGCGTTTGATTATCCTCCCGACTTCGATCTGGCGGCGGATTCCGGTTTTGCCAATATTCGCGGCGGGGCGTTTGCGGGCTTTGGCCCGCGTGAGCCAAAGCTCCCTCTGCTCGATACCAACGGCATCGAGCTGGAGGCGAAGCCGCCGCGCAGTTTTGACAAATACCGCAGGGTGACCGTCTGGGAGAAAGATTATGAAATTTAATACAAAGCTTCTACATGGCGGCTTCCCGGCGGATTCGCAGGGTGCGACGCTGCCACCAATCTATCAGGTCAGCGCCTTTGCCCACGAATCCGCCGAAAAGCTCGAAAGAGTGTTTGCGAACAAAGCGCCCGGTTTTGCCTATACCCGTATTTCCAACCCCACGGTGACGGCCTTTGAACGCCGGATTGCTTCTCTGGAAGGCGGAGCAGACGCGGTTTCCTGTGCCTCGGGCATGGCGGCAGTTTCCATGGCGCTGCTGAATCTTCTGCAGAGCGGTGACGAGATCGTCGCGGGCAGCGGACTGTTCGGCGGTACGCTGGATCTGCTTGAGGACCTGGAAAAATTCGGGATTCACACCCGCTTTGTACGGGAGGTGACGGCGGAGCAGGTCGAGCGGGCGATCACGCCTGCCGCCCGTGCCGTGTTTGCCGAGCTGATCGGCAATCCCCGGCTGGATGTGGTAGATATTCGGGCGGTTGCGGAAGTAACCGCCCTGCACGGCATTCCGCTCATCATCGACAGTACCACCGCGACCCCGGCGCTGATCCGCCCGCTGGAGCACGGAGCGGATATTGTGGTGCATTCCTCCTCCAAGTACATCAACGGCAGCGGGGACGCCATTTCCGGTATTATTGTGGACGGCGGGCGTTTCCGCTGGGACTTTGAACGGTTCCCCGCGCTGGCAAACTATCGCTCCATGGGCAAATTTGCCTACACGGCCCGCCTTCGGCAGGACATCTGGCGCAATTTCGGGGCGTGTCTTGCCCCGCAGAACGCGTATCTGAACTGCGTGGGGCTCGAAACACTGGGCCTGCGCATGGAGCGGCTGTGTCAGAACACACTGGAACTGGCCGAATTCTTACAAAAGAAGCCGGGCGTGGCGGTGAATTATCCGGGGCTGGCGGGCAGCCCTTATCAGGCTTTGATTCAAAAGCAGATGGACGGCGGCATGGGCGGCGCGATCCTGACGCTTCGGGCCGGCAATAAAGAAAAGGCTTTTGCGCTGATCAACGCGCTGAAATACGCCCATATTGCCACCAATATCGGGGATGTCCGCACGCTTGTGATCCACGCGGCTTCTACCATTTACAATCACGCGACCGAACAGCAAAAAGAAAACGCGGGAGTGTATGACGATCTGATCCGCGTGAGTGTCGGTTTGGAAGACATTGAGGATTTGAAAGAAGACTTCGCGCAGGCGATTTCCAAAACACAAGAAAGTGGTGATTTTCATGGCGACTGATTACAAAGCGCTAAAAAATGGCGGTTTTATGCGTCAGGTGCAGAAGGACAATTTTTCTCTTCGGCTGAAGGTAGTGGGGGGAAATCTGACGGCGGAGCAGCTTTTGACCGTCGCCGAAATCAGCAGGAAATACGGTGACGGGCATGTGCATCTCACCTCCCGCCAGGGGGTGGAGATTCCCTTTATCAAGCTCGGCGACGTGGAATCTGTCAAGGCGGAGCTGAAGGAGGGCGGTGTTGACACCGGCGTGTGCGGGCCCCGCGTGCGCACGGTAACGGCCTGCCAGGGCAGTGCGATCTGTCCCTCCGGCTGCATCGATACTTACACACTGGCAACAGAGATTTCCGACCGCTATTTTGGTCGGGAGCTGCCCCATAAATTCAAGTTCGGGATCACCGGGTGCCAGAATAACTGCCTGAAGGCCGAAGAAAACGATATGGGCATCAAAGGCGGTTATACGGTGGAGTGGATTCCGGAGGCCTGTACCCTTTGCGGCGTTTGTCTGAAAGCCTGCCGCGAAGAGGCCCTGACCCAAACCGACGGCAAAATCGTGCTGGAGGAAAGCAAGTGCACCAATTGCGGCCGCTGCTTCAAGGCCTGCCCCTTCGACGCGTGGAAGGGCGAACCGGGGTATCTGGTTTCGTTCGGCGGCACCTTCGGCAACCTGATCGCCAAAGGCAAGCAGGTATTGCCCATCATCCGCGACAAAGAAACGCTGTTCCGGGTGGCAGATGCGGCTATGAATTTCTTTGACAAACATGCCAAACCCAGCGAACGCTTCCGTGTGGCGATCGACCGGGCCGGCTGGGACGAATTTGAAACAGAAATGGAGGCGGCGTATCGTGGGTGATTACAACATTGACGAAACGGTGGATATCACCGATGTGGTATGCCCGGTGACCTTTGTCAAGGCCAAGGTCGCGCTGGAAGAGCTGGAGGAGGGGCAGATTCTCTCCATCCGCATGAACGACGGCGAACCGGTGCAGAATGTCCCCCGCAGCGTGAAAGGGGAGGGACACCAAATCCTGAAGCTGACGGATAATGGGGACGGCACCTATAACCTGATTGTGCGAAAGGCGGGCGACTAAAATGGCGGTCAGAATCACAGTGGAAAACCTGGAATCCGAGGTGCTGAACAGCACGGTTCCGGTTTTACTGGATTTTTATTCGGATAGCTGCATTCCCTGCAAACGCCTGTCGCCGGTTTTGGCGGAGCTGGAGGAGGAATACGGCGGCCGGTTCAAGCTGTGCAAGGTGAATGTTAACGCCAATCTGGAGCTTTCCGAGCAATATGGCGTTCTTTCCGCCCCTACGCTGATTTTTTGTTCCAACGGAGAGGAACGACAAAGAAGAAGCGGTTTTGCGGGAAAAGAAGCGCTGCGCGAAACGATCAATCAGATTTTGGAGGACTCAAAATGAAACTTACCGTAACCGGCATCTCAAAGGAATACGCTGATGGCCTCACTGTGACAAAGCTGATCGAACTGGAGCAGGTGGAAACACCGGAATACGTCACCGTGTCGGTCAACGATGAATTCATCCGCAGCGACACGTTTGCCGAAACAGTGTTAAAAGACGGCGACAGTGTGGAATTCCTCTACTTTATGGGTGGGGGGGCGATCTGATGGCCTTTACCAACGAACAGCTCGAGCGTTACTCCCGGAATATCATTCTTTCCGAGGTGGGGGTAAAAGGGCAGAAGAAGCTGCTGGGCGCCAAAGTGCTGATCATCGGGGCAGGGGGCCTGGGCGCTCCCGCCGCGCTTTATTTAGCCGCGGCAGGCGTCGGTACCATCGGCATTGCCGACGCCGACGAGGTGGATTTGTCGAACCTGCAGCGGCAGATCATTCACACCACAGCCGATCTGGGCAAGGCAAAGGTGCAGTCGGCAAAAGAGACGATGCAGGCCATCAATCCCGACATCACGGTCAATACGTACCGTACCTTTGTCACGGCGGACAATGTCATGGAGCTGATCGCGGACTATGATTTCATCCTCGACGGCACCGATAATTTCCCGGCGAAATTCCTCATCAACGACGCCTGCGTGCTGGCAAAGAAACCCTTTTCCCACGCGGGGATCATCCGGTTCCGTGGCCAGCTGATGACCTATGTGCCGGGGCAGGGTCCGTGTTATCGCTGTGTATTCAAGGAACCCCCGCCAAAGGACGCGGTTCCCACCTGCAGCCAGGCCGGTATCATCGGGGCGGTCGCGGGCGCGATCGGCTCTTTGCAGGCCGTGGAGGCGGTAAAGTATCTCGTTGGCGCGGGGGATCTTCTCACGGGGCAGCTGCTGACGTATGACGCCCTCAAAATGGAGTTCCGCAAGATCAAGCTGCCGCGGGCGCATAACTGCGCCGTTTGCGGGGAGCACCCCACCATTTTGGAGCCGTTTGATTATGAACAGGCGGAGTGTGATTTGAAATGACGGTCAGGCTGAAAAAATCGGATTATGACGCAATTGTCGGCCACGCAAAAGCGGGACTGCCCAACGAAGCCTGCGGCCTGATCGCCGGGATCGTACAGGGCGATCTGAAAATGGTGGAGAAGGTATATCTTTTGTCGAACCCCGACCAAAGTCCGGAGCATTTTTCGATTGATCCCCGGGAGCAGCTGGCTGCCGTCAAGGATATGCGCGCACGGGGCCTTTCTCCGCTTGGAAATTTCCATTCTCACCCCTCCACTCCCTCGCGGCCGTCTCAGGAAGATATCAGGCTGGCCTATGACCCAAAAGCCAGCTATCTGATTCTTTCGCTGGCGGAGGAAACGCCGGTGCTCAGGGCGTTTGAGATTGCAGGCGGCGCGGTAACCTTGCAAACGCTGGAAATAACCCCTTGATTTCGTTGCTGTAGCCCCCAAAAGCTGCCCGGGATCAATACAGGTAAAAGTCTTTTCCCGCAGGGACGGGAATGAAACAGAGAAAACAGAAGCCGGAAGCGTTAAGACCATTCTTAACGCTTCCGGCTTCATGCTTTCAAGGGCGAATTTGTTTTTCAGGCACCGAAAGGTGTTTCTCACTGATTTGAACAGCCTTGACGCACTCAAACGCCTCGGCATTGAGGCAATAAACGATTGACCGCACGATAGTCAACAAATCCAGTCTGTTGGTTTGCTTTGCACCTGTATTGCTGTCATGTTCACCTGTTTGTGCCGTAAAACTTTACCGGCGCGGGGTATGTATGTAGCTTGTTTTTATGAATATTCGTACAACCAACTTGAAGCTGGACACAAAACAAAACGCACTTTACTTTGTGGAGTGCGTTTTGTTTTGTGTCCACGTTGCAGCCTGCATCTGTTTTGTACTAAGTGGTGCAAATGAAGTAGATGCGAAATAGAGAACCGCTTTATTGAACTGTCCAGTATCCCACACCTTTTTCCACGCCCCAAAGCCTGCATTCATTTATTTGCACGTCTGCTATAAAATCGATCCAAGGCATCCTGTCGTTTCTCAATGTCATGCGTTCTTTTGATAAGTATAGATGCCCAGACGATTATTCGTAAGGTACATGATCGGAATCAACAGCTTTTTGGCTCCCGGCAGCAGCCGCCTCATCTCATCGGTAAAATTGATCAACCCGATCTGCCTGAGTCCGGGGCACAAACGCACGACTTCACTGCCATCCTTAACACCCCAGTTAAACTGTGCGCCGGTCTTTTTCACCGTGTCGTGCATGCTTCCCTTGTTCACAAGCCCCTTATAGAGCAGATCAAAATGTGCTTCAAAGCAGTCAAAACCGCCGGTCAAAATCTCAAGGAGCTGTGCGACCTCGTTTTCGTGAAGATACATCAGCATGCCTTCAGAAATGATCAGCAGCGGCTGGCCGTTTGTGTTGACAGCCTGTGTCCAGCTGGGGTCTAGCGCGGATTTCGGAATATTTTGCACGCGGGGATGCTCTTCAAAAAATTGCTTGCGCTGTTCGATCACCTCAGGAAAATCCAGATTGTACCACTGAATTCTGCCGTTGTCCACCCGGGAAAAACGGGTGTCCAGTCCACATCCCACCGACACAACAGTGCATTCAGGATTTTTGCGGATAAATAACCGCGCCTGATCATCCATCATTTTGGCGCGCGCAAGAACACCGTAATAGGACATGACACCGCTGTCAAACTTGGAAAAATCGTAGTCTATTCTTTTGACCATCTCGGCGGCCTTTTGGTCGTTCAAGACAGGGGCAGCACTGGCCGCATCTTTCGCCCGGACAGAAAGAGTGATCATCAGTGTCTCCATGACACCATCGAGCTTTACAGGCATATTGATTCCTCCCGCAGTTTCTTTTTGCCGTCATCGCAAAGTTAGCTATAACTAACTTCTTATATCGATAACATACGCTTCCATATCCTTTTTGTCAAGTGTCAGTTTGATCTTTGTCTATCGATATAGATGACATCACTGCCATTGCACATAGCCCGAAAACAGACGGTGAAGCCATGGCATCACTGTAAAGCCGTTCCCATGGTAATTGGTCAGATTCATCTCAATTTTCTTACTCAATGTGATAATCAATAAAGATGCGGAATGAGTGGGGCAACGCCTAAGTTTGGTTACCAACATGAACTGCGTATCCTCCGAACTGTTCATGATAGAAGGAAAATGCTGGGAAGGGAGTGAGTTTGTGTTATATCTGAGAAATATCTAGAAATACATTTGACTTTATGTGTGTCAACAACTATGATTTTGGTGTAACGGAAAGTGAGGTGTGAAATGTCACCCAAAATTGGCAGGCCAAAAGCAGATAAGCCTAAAGATATTCGGTATAGTATTCGACTTGATGCTGAAACCGAAGCGAAACTGATTCGTTATTGCGAAAGAAAAGCAATTACAAAAGGGGAAGCAATCAGAAAAGGAATCGATCTGCTTTTGTCCAAAGAAAAATGAAGGAAGCGGCGCATACCCGACTAAAAACACGCGACGCTTCCTCAATTTGTCGTTATGGAAAAGCTTCAATCAAGAAAGGCCCCCACAAGGGGCCTTTCTTGATTGACATGAGCTGCCTATTGGACGGAAAGCCGGTGCAGATATAGAAACGACGGTCAGCCGAAAAGAGATGTAGGAATTCGCGAAACACGGAATGAGTGGGTGAATGCCCAAGTGATGTATGCAGCATTTACAGGTTTTAGAATATCCAAAACGACATCATCATTTTACACTTGACTTTCATGCGCATATTATATTATGATATATACATGCGTATGAAAGTGAGGTGAATATGTGGCGCAAAAAAGGATGGGGCGTCCTCCATCTGGCGATAAACCCATGAAGGACAGAATTTTTGTATTGGTAGATGATGATACAAAGATGAAATTAGAGGTTTGCAAAAAAGCTTTCAACACAACAACTTCTGATGTTGTCCGCAAGGGGATTGACAAGATCTATGACGACCTCGATAAAAAATGAAGGAAGCGGCGGCTCCTAAGCAAAGCAACACGCCACTTCCCCAAAGCGACATATGCCCGAAAGCAAATGCAGCGTAACTATTATATCATGCGCCGCAGCTCCTTTCAAGCAATGTCGCAGAACATCATGAAAGGAAGCGAATTTATGGTTATAAGGCAGCTCAAAGAAAAGCAGTTTGAAAGCCTCTGCAATTCCCTGAGGATGAAAGCCCATGCGGAGCCTCTGGAAGCAAGCTATACTGTGAATCTGAAAATCAACGGAGCCGAGTATGCTGTTAAGGTGCAGCCGGAGCGGCACAACAAAATGGCGGTATTGCAGGCGCTGCGCGTCTACCGAAATGAATACGGCCCTGACTATGAACTGATCACCACAGGAAAGGTGCTGTCTTCCCTGCTGGAAATACTGATTTTTCAAGGTGTAGTATAGTAGAGCAGAGCATTCTCATCTGACCGGCACCAGCTTTGACAATTTAAATGAACTCCACATGATTACATGTGGAGTTCATTTGCTTCTTGCAAAGAAGTTTTTGTATAAACAAACAGCGGCCGCGGTGACCGAATTCCTCTTGGAAAATACTGTATTTATACATTCACTTCGGAAAAATGATTGATTTATTCATTTAACGGTGCTATCCTTAAAATAAGAATGAATTTTCTTATCGGTATATTGTTTTGATACGAATCATGCTGAAAAATGCAATTCCCTTCTGTTTTGGCGTTGTTCCGCTGTGCCGTTGGAAATTTAATTATGAATCGGTTTAAAGGGTGCGTATTGGTGAAGTTTCGAAAATCTCCTCCCAATATAGTAAAGCTTCGGTTTGAAAAAGAGCTGGAATATCAGGTGTGGGGCAATCACATGCTGCGCCTTACATGGACTTTTGTCGCGATGGTGATTATTGTCGAGCTGGCTATTTTTGCATTCAAAAAATTATACGGCGGCGCCGAAAACACGGAAGAATACCTTTTGATTTATATCGTTGCCCCAACGCTGATCAATGTATCTATTCTTGCGGTCACCCATGCAGTTTCCCGCAGACTTCTGGCCAAAGGCAGATACAGCACACAGGCGTATTTGTATCTTTTTTGCCTGTCCCTGCTTTGCCTGATGCTGGCGCTGGCGCATAATGCCGTACCGGTGATCTATGTCATTTTTACGTTTCCCGTGCTGCTGGCTTTGATTTATATCGATGACAATCTGCTGCTGGGCGTTTTTTGTCTGAACTTTTTTCTCTATCTGTTCTATATCGCGTTTTTGTATCTTGCGTATGACCATACCGAATGGATACGCAAGCCCGATTTTATGAATGTTCTTACTGCAGCGGCGATCATTGTGGCGGGTTATATGTCTGCTAAAATGAGCCTGCGCCGGCAGAACAGTCTGGTATACAGCATCATCTGTGCGCATGAGCGCACCAAAATGGATTCCCTCACCGGGCTGTATAATCATGCGACTTTTTATGAAAGATTGAGCGCGCGGATTCAGGAGCATCATCAGAGCTTTCAGCCGTTTTCACTGATCATTATGGATATTGATGATTTTAAGCAGATAAACGACCAGAATGGCCACGATGCCGGGGATAAGATTATTATGACTCTGGTAGGCTGTATCAAAGCGAATCTCAGGGAAGATGAAGTTGCTTACCGATACGGGGGCGAGGAGTTCACCATTATTACCAACCGGGTTCCCGATGAGGACGTCACGCTGGCGGAATCGGTTCGCCGGAGTTTCGAGGAGGCCGCCCGGGAGACCGGCAATCAAACCTCCGCTACAGTCAGTGTCGGCATTGCGCGTTATGATGCGAAGCGGTTCGGAGCCCGGCGGGAATTTTTTTCTGCGGCCGACGAAGCGCTGTATGCCGCAAAGCGCAGCGGCAAAAATCATACCCTGGTGTGGCACGAAGATATCTCGGTGTTCAATCTCTAGCAGACAGTTCATTTTATGTTTGAACATCAAATGCAGTCGTCTGCTCCGGTTTCTTTGCACGCTTTCCTACTCAATGAAAATTTTCCTGAAAAAAGCTGTACGAATCTTAAGATTCGTACAGCTTTTTTTTGCAGGGTCGTGGTTGCCGCGAAGATGGAGAGGCCCGATCATCCGTTTTTCAGAAAATCTCAGCCTGAAAACCAGAGCAATAAAAGAAACAGATTTCTAGTCAGATGGCATTTCATGGATTCGTTTTTATAAAACTTTCAAAGATATCAAACAAAATCACTAAAAATATTTTATTTTCATTCGCACTTATTCCTATATAATGAAATCACAGGGTAAGTTGTATACAAATATTCCATACATAATTGTGATTTTAGATGACTTGCCTGTGCGGAAACCAACCATTACTCAGCAATAACTTGCAGGTTTTATCTGGGAAAACCTGCAGGTTATCATATGTTTTTTTGAGGAAGGAGATTTGTTATGAAAAAAGGGTTCAAAAAAGGTTTGGCTTTGACACTGGCCTCAGTGATGCTGCTTTCCACAACGGCATGCGGGGGTTCTTCCGGCAGCAGCTCTGCTGCACAAGGGGGTTCCGCATCTTCGGGGGCGGCCAGCGAAGAGCTGACAGGCGAGCTTCGCGTTACAACACAGGCATGGATGATGGGTAAGTACGATTTTGAGGGGATCAAGGCTGATTTTGAGAAGAAGCACCCCGGCGTAACGGTTACCTACAACAAGGTCGATAACGCCGACGTGACCACCAACATGCTGCAATGGTCTCAGGGCAAAACGAACTGCGATATTGCGATCGGCGGCAGCCGTGAGCATGCGGTTCAGTATGCCGCAAAGGATTACATCATCGATTTCGGTGACGATTTCTTTACCGGCGACATCGCGAAGGATAAATTCTTTCCCGCGTTCCTTGAGCTGGGCAATGTAGATGGCAAGCAGTACATGATCCCGATCACCGGCGAAGTCATGTTCATCGTTGCCAACAAAGAACTGATGAAGAAGGCCGGCCTGACAGACGCCAACGGGAAGGTAGAGACTCCCAAAACCTGGGATGAGCTTTACGAGTATGCGAAAAAGGCAACCGTCGTAGAGAATGGCAAAACCGTGCAGACGGGCCTGTCCATCGACTGGGGCACCAATTTTATGACCTACTCTTATCTTTCCGCTCTGCAGGGAATCAAGGGCAACTTCTATGAGTCCGACGGCAAAACCATCGACTTTACCAGCCCCGAATCCAAGAATCTGCTCACAAGCTGGACCAAGCTGGTAAAAGACGGCTACACCCCGACCGATACCTTTGCAGACATGGATGCGGGCCGCACCAACTTTAAAGCCGGAAAGGTCGCCATGCTGATGACCGCGGCTTCCCGCTGGATCGAATGCCAGGAGAACGTCGGAAAAGACAACACCACCGTTATTCCGGTTCCCGGTACCGATACGCACGGCTCCCTGGTTTATATCCACGGCGCGGTGATTCCGAAGGCTTCCCCGAAGATCGAGCTCGCAAAGCTCTTCATCAAAGAAGAACTGCTCAAGACGGAGTTCCACGTTCAGGCGCTGAACAAATACGGCAAAATGTCCCCGCTGCTCGCTCACTATCAGGGCCTTGAAAACGCAGATTGGCCGACCGTTGTAGAAGCGACCAAATCCGCGGTTACCACTCCCTTGTATAAGGATTTCTCCAAGCTGGATACCGGCATTCAGGTCGAGCTGCAGAAATGCATCAAGGGCGACCAGAGCGTAGAGGATACGCAGAGCAACCTTAAGAAGCTGATTGGCACGTTGGATTTGACAACCGGCCTCAATAATAAGTAACCAACAGATTTCGTTCAGGAAGTTCATACAGGGAATGTTCCCTGTATGAATTCCCGGGACGCGGCAATGGCTGATCGTGCTTAGGCTTCTGATGAAATCGGCGGAGGAATGAAAATGAAAAATAAGCTTTCACTCAGCCTCAAAAAACAAGTTCCAGGCTATGCATTTATGCTTCCGGGTTTTCTTTTTGTGGCATTGTACATGGGGTATCCGTTATTCCGGTCCCTGTATCTCAGTTTTACGCAGTATAATTTCAGCTTTGATCCACAGCCGATCCTCATCGGCTTCAACAACTACGTCAAAATGTTTTCCGATTCTTATTTTATGGATGCACTCCGGAATACGTTTGTGTTTACCATCGCGTTTCTGCCGGGCGTTATGATCATCTCCCTGATTCTGGCGATGATGCTGGATAAAGGGGTAAGAGGATCGGGCTTTTTCAGAACCTGTATTTTTCTGCCGGTCGTCGTGCCGCTTTCCCTGACAGGTATTATCTTTCAGTGGATTTTGAATGAGCAGTACGGCCTGTTGAACTGGTTTCTGGTAGATGTGCTGCACCAGAGTGCGTGGGCTCAGAACTGGCTGGGCGACGGCAATTGGGCGATGGTCAGTATCATCGTAGTCAGCCTGTGGAAAAACATCGGTATGCTGGTCATCCTGTTTATGGCGGGGCTTCAGGCCATTTCAAACGATATTATGGAGGCCGCTCGGGTAGACGGCGCCAACGCGTACCAGCGCATCGTACATATTACGCTCCCGAATTTGAAAGAAAGCTATGTGATCTGTGGCATCTGGGCAATCATCCAGGCGGTCAAGGTCTTTGAGCAGCCCTTTATCATGACGCAGGGCGGCCCCGGAACCGCTACGCTGGTGCTGTACCAGTACACGTGGATCAATGCATTTAAATATTTTGAAATGGGGTATGCCTCTTCCATCGCCTATTTCATGGGCGTCGTCATTCTGCTGCTCTCTGTGTTTAATATGTTCCTCAACAGAGGGGACGACGCAAAGATTAAGAAGGTGAAGGTATGAAAGAAAAGAATCTGGCTCTTAATTTCATCCTTTTTGTTCTTTTGCTGGTCACTGCATTTGTTTTCATCGTTCCGTTTTTGTGGACGTTTCTCACCTCGCTGAAAACCAACGATGAAATCTACGCGTCCGCGCTGACGATCCTCCCCACAAAAATCACCTTCGAGCATTACGTCAAGGTGATCACCCAGATGGGCGATTTCCTCAAGTATTTCAGAAACTCGGTGGTCGTTTCTCTGTGGAGCGTGCTGGCCACGGTTGTTTTCAGCGCTTCCATGGGCTACGCATTCTCGAAGATGGACTTTAAATTTAAAAATATTTACCTGGGCTTTGTCCTGTTTATCCTGACGCTGCCTTATGTGATTTATCTGATCCCGATCTATATCATGGAATCCAAAATGGATTTGATCGACACCGCATGGGGCCTGATTCTGCCTTACATCGCCACCAATCTGCCCATGTCCGTGTTTATCATGCGCGGCCAGTTCAACAATGTTCCGAACACGCTGGGCGAGGCGGCCACGATCGACGGCTGCAACAACTGGCAGGTTTTCTCCAAAATCATGCTTCCGGTCGTAAAACCCGGCATCGCCACCGTGATCATCTTCACCTTTATCAATGTATGGGGTGAATTTACCTATGGCAGAACCCTCACCGCCACCGCAAAGGCACAGACGCTGCCGGTCGGCATCACCTTCCTGCGCGACGAGGCGGCCTCCTGGCAGTACGGCACACTGACGGCGACGATCATTCTGTCTCTGATTCCGCTGCTGATCATCTTCCTCAGCATGCAGAAATATTTTATCAGCGGAATTATGGAGGGCGCCCTCAAGGGCTGATGCCTGATTTCCCGCGGCAATCCGGTTCTTTTGGACCTGTGACAACAGAAAAACGGTGATTGACGGAACAAATCCGCAGTCACCGTTTTCGGTTTGTGAATTGCCGCAGAAGCGGAGCGGCGATCAAAGAGAACCCTTCAGATGGTTTCATAGGCGTTGTCGGCGGCAATATCGCGCTCGTAAAAGGGCAGGTTGCTTTTTAACACAATGATCGGCTCGATAAAGATGCTGTCGCTTCTCGGGAACTCATTTTTCACCAGAAAGTTGAACAGTGTCCGGCAGCCGAGGTAGCCAAGCTTGAAAGGCTTTTTGTAGATAATGGCCTGCAGCACATCCGAGAGGAGCATCTCGCGGCTTTCCTGAAACAGATCGCTTCCGATTACCTTCACCGTCCCCACGCGGCCCGCATCCAGCACCGCTTTGCAGACCGGCGGCGTGTTGGTGGCCGTGCAGGAATAGATCGCGCTGATTTCCGGGTCGGACCTCAGCAGTTCTACAAGTTCATAATATAAATCCTCCGGGTCTCTGCGGTTGTAGATTTTGATGATCTCCATACGGTCTTGCGACTTCGCAAAGTACTGTTCAAAACCGGTAACGTTCATATAGTGGGTCGAAACCATGATGTCGCCCGATACCACCAGAGCCTTGCCTTTGTTCGCGGTAAAGCCCGAGATCAGCTCGGCGGCCAGACTGCCGGCCATCAAATCCTGCGCACGCACACAGCAAAGGCGTTTTGCCTGCGGCAGGTCAGAAACGATGAAGACGGCCGGAACGCTTCTTTTGCTGAACTGATCGATAAAATAAGTAAACGCCGGATCCTCTACCGCAAGTGTCACCAGACCGGAAATTTCATCGCAGTGGTTCTGGTATATTTCCTCCAGGTGCTTCGGCAGATTGCTCAGCGGGCCGGAAAATCCGAATTCCAGAATTTCAATGTTGAACTCGGCCGCCTCGGCCTGAAAGGCGCGCATGCCCTTCCAGATATCCCGGTAATAGTAACGGTTCGTGCCGGAGTTCGGCAGCGGCGCCACAAAGGCAATTTTCAGC
>JAEXDU010000063.1 GCA_023401495.1 Bacillota bacterium | reverse complement strand
GCCCCACAAAAGCATACAGAAAAGAATTTCCGAAAGGATTGCAACAGATAAAATACCGATGTTGAAGTATTCTCTGTTGATGAGAACCGTTGTGGATTTGAGAACCGCCAACAGAAGCGCAGCCGCGACTCCCGCTGTCAGCCCCCAAAGCAACCATTTTTTTTGCTTTTGTTTGCCGCCAAGCTGTGAAAGGGCAAACAGCATGGCCAGAAGAATTCCGGTGGTAAGCGAATTCTGTACAACCTGGATGAGATATTTCAGCATGGTGTTACCACCTCCCTGTCAACGTAAATGAACCGCGCCATGGCAGCCCGCGCCGAAACGCGAACTGACCATGGCGCGTATCCATATTTTTAGAATGCTGAGTGGTTATGAGCTAACAAAATTACCAGACCCGCGGAACATAATCAAAATCCCACTCGGCTACAAGCGGTTCTGTCCAATAATGCCCGGTAACGCCCGTCTCTTTGTCAACATGAAGAAGATACCCCTGTCCCTCGGGGTTTTCGATGCTGAATTTCACTTTGTAAGTACCGGCGGCACCAAGCTTGATGTTCGCACCGTAATGGGGGCCGTCGCTCGCGCTCATCGGCATGAAGGTGCCTTCCACCTTTGTTTTTCCGTCCTCGCTGGTGATTTCATAATTGACCGTCAAATATGGAACAAAGTCACCCACGCCATAGCCAAGATCGTTTTTCAGCGCGGAGATATCCGCCTCGATATGCATGTCTGCTTCCGAAGCGGCAAGACCAGCGGAACCAGCCGGTTCCATATCTACCGGCTGGAAATAGACGGCAGCAACATTCAGCGGGCCAAGCTCCTGATCGTCGCCGATCGGGAATTCCTCAAAGCCGGCCGTTTCGCCGGGCGCGGCCACGTCGCCGCCGGCATCGCTCGAGGCGGAAGCCTCAGGGGTAGAAGCCGCGGGGGTGGAAGTTGTGTCGGTCGATGCGCAGCCTGCGAGGGAAAGCGACATCACCATCGCCATGGCGAGGGAAAAAACAGATACTTTTTTAAGAATCATTGATGATACCTCCTGAAATTTATTTTTCATTTTGCGCCATCCTCCCGGTAGAAAGATGACCGCTAAATCTGATTACTCGGACGGATGATCCGATTGCGGGGCGGCTGATCCCTCCCCGGCAGCCATTCTCATGGCCCTCATCTTTCTCGTTTTCCTGATCTGAACCACAAACGTTACGATCGTCAGCGCGAGCAGAACAGCCTGCGGAATCAATGTTTCCAGCGTGGGGTAAATCCCCAGAATATCAACCGAAGTGATACCGGACACCGGCGTGACTCCCACGAGATTGCCTTCCTGCAGTTCCTTTACGCCGGAACCCACAAAGGAAATGGACATGACGAACAACAGAATACTGGTGCCGAGGAAAAACGGCTTCAGCGGCAGCTTGATGCTCATGAAACGAATCAGAAGATAGATGATCACAAGCGCCACACAGCCTACGCCAAGGCCAAGCCAGACCATGTTGAGATACGTTTTTGTACCGGCCAGCAACGCCTGATAGAACAGGATCGTTTCGGCGCCCTCCCTGAAAACCGCGAGAAACGCGGCGAACGCGAGGGAAAATACGCTCCCCCGTGTAATAGAGCTTTGAACCTTGCCCTCTATGTAGCTCGTCCAGGCGGCGGATTCCGATTTGGACACCATCCAGTTGCTGACATAAAACAGAACCACCACGGCAAGAAGCATCGTCAGCCCCTCGGTAATTTCCTGATTCGCGCCGCTCGCACCCGACAGGCTATTCAGGATAAACGCCATGATGACGCTCGCGCCCAGGGCAATGACCGATCCCCAATAAACTGCGCCGGTTTTTTGCTTGTTCCCGGATTTGACCAGATAGGCGATGATCGCGCCGACAATGATGATGGCCTCAAAGCCTTCTCTTGTTATAATCAGAAGCGAAGCAAGAAAAACACCCATCGCGCTCTCTTTTTTGCCATCGAGCTGGTCGGCGTCTTCCCGCAGCAGCCTGGTCAATTCGTCGAGCGAGGCTTTGACTTCCTCGTTTGTGCTGCCGGCGTTGATGGCCTTTTTCGCAAAACTGAACTGGTATTCCACCGTTGCCGCACGGTTCCCCGATATATGCGCCATCACTGTTTTTTCAAAACCCAGCTTTTCATAGTACGAGTAGTAGGCGACGTCGACTTTCTCTTTCGCGGCTTTCGCTTCTCCCGATACATACAGATCATAAGACTCATCCAGAACAGATTCCATCTCGTCCACAACATCGTTCCAGGTTTCATGAGCGGTAGCGGCAAATGCCCCTATCGAAAACGAACTGACGAGAACCAGCATCAGTGTAATCACAGCAAATACCTTACGCACCTTTCACCCTCCTTTCCATAAATGATAAACACACAGTGGCGGCAGATGACCGACATCCCTGCCGGTACCACAACACACCATATATAAAGTTAGCTCCCCCTAACAAAAAGTACAAGAACCAGTTCTGAAAATCCGGATGGCTCCAGATTGGTTTCTGAAAGGTCTTGGGATAAAAAATATGGCTGCGGCTGTGAAAACCCGTTGTTTTCACAGCCGCAGCCACGATTTATACGATAATTTTGCGGGCCAATTCTCTGCCTATGGCAATGCGCTTCTCCTGAATACCGACAATAATGGTATCGTCAAATTGTTTCAATACGATCAATATTTCACAATCCTCTGTGATTCCAACTTCTTTCAGAGTATCTCTTGTTCTGTCCTCTACCCAAATTGCCTTGACCTGGTGCATTTCACCAACCGACGCCAACGATAAAAGCATCACGACCAATCCTTTATGAATCTGTATTTGGACAATCAGCAGCATATCAAAAGACCTACCCTGCCCATAAACATATTTTAGAATTGTCTAACGCAAAGCAAAAGAACCAGTCTCAATGTCTTGCATGGCTCCAGAATCATGATCGTGCCATGCCATAGAAAGGCACTCGACCGCATCTGGGATATCTTTCAGCGGGATACCCCCGTAATTCAGAAGCACTGTCGCTCTTTGGCTTTTTTCAGGGCGGTTCCAATAGTTGGAGGTTGGATACACGCCCACACCCGCCCGGCGGGCCCGGCTGATCAATTCCTGCTCCGTGATCGGCCACTCGGCCCGAACCAGCAGATGCAGCCCGGCATGAAATGCCGAAATATGTATGCTGTCTCTAAATCGATGGTTCAGAGCATCAACCAGCGCCTCGCATTTGATCCGCTGCGCCTTTTTCATTTTTCTCAGGTGGCCTTCCCAAAGGCCTTCCCTCATAAACATCTCCAGCGGTTTTTGCGTCAGGAACGAAACAAACGGAGTATAGTTGTCGAACCGCTTGTGCAGCTGATCCATCAGCTTTTCGGGAACCACCATATAGGAAACGCTGAGGCACGGGAATAGCACATTCGAGAAACTGCCAACGTAGAACACCCTGTCCGCGCACAGGGATTGAACGGAGGGAAGCATCCTGACGCCATGCTGAAAGTGGCAGTTATAATCGTCTTCGATGATAAAAGTGTCCTTTTGTCTGGCCCACTCCACAAGCTCATTCCGCCGGGACATGGGCATCACAATCCCTGTGGGGAATTGATGGGAAGGGGTGATATATGCCGCGATCGCATTGGTCGCTGAGAGTGCCTTTACATCCGCTCCATGCTTGTCAATCTCCATCGGACATATATTCAGGCCATTATTCCGGAAGGTGGTGCGTGACTGATCGTAGCCCGGCTCTTCCATGGCGATATCCAGCCCTCTATTGAACGATTTCAAAAGCTGGCAGGCAAGGTCCAGGCAAAACTGCGTACCCGTTGTCACAATGATCTGTTCCGCAGTGCAGCTGACGTCCCGGTAATTCAGGATATGTTTTTGTATCTCTGAGCGAAGTCCTGCTTCACCGAAAACCGATTTTTGCAGCGCCAAATCTTCTTTGTAGTCGTGAAAGCACCTGCCGATCAGCCTTTGCCACAGATTGCAGGGAAGATCGGAATGAAGAAGCTTCCCGCTCTTAAAATCATAGAGAATATCTTGATTCGGTGTTTCATCGGATTCGTCCTGATGGTGGCAAGTGCAGGCGTCACAGCATTTGCCGGTGATACGGCAATCGCAGAAATCATGACAAATGCAGGAGTCACAGCAGGAGCCACCCTGCTGGAATGTTTCCGTATCCAGAGCTTCCACATAATATCCTTTTCGCTGGATGCTTGTAATAAAGCCCTCCGCAAATAGCTGACCGTAAGCCAGCTCAACGGTATTCCTGCTGAGATGCAGTTCCGTAGACATCGTCCGGCTCGACTGAAGCTTTGTTCCGGGCTTGAGTGTCCCGTTTACGATATCCGCCTTAATCCCCTCATACAACTGGGTATACAGCGGTATTTTACTGTTTTCATCTATGATCACCATATGCCCATCCCCCTCAATATACGATGATGTCATGAGCTCTGATCAACACTCGTTGGCCGCAACTGTATTGGAGCTTTAAGTTAGTCTTCTCTAACTATACTGGCTTTTATTGTAAATTGCAATATTGTTCCCTGCATTCACGGCCTTGATCTCTCATTTATCGTTAAGGTTTTTGTATTGGCAGAATTCAATAAAATAGCAGAATACAAAGCACAGGTTGATTCTATGACTTTTATAATTTGATAACAGAGTTATCTGTATAAGAGCTAAATCATGGGATTGTGTTTTTCTCCGAACTAAAAACAACAGAAACCGCATGCCATTCTTCTCTTTTCAGCATCATAAAAACAGGGAGGATACCACCCTTTGCGGGCAGTATCCTCCCTGTTTTTATGGCAAGATCAAAGATTCTCAAACGGGGCGATGATTTCGCTGATTTTTTTCATCATCTCATCGTCAATGTCCCAGGTCAGGCAGTGTATGTTCTGTTCCAGCTGCTGAATCGAGGAAGCACCCCCGATGATGGAGGTGACCTCCGGCTTTTGTCTCAGCCAGTTTAGGGCGATCTCGTTCATGGGCTTCCCGTATTCATCCGCAAGGTTCTTCAGCTTTTCCCCTGCCTCAAAATACTGCTCGAACTGGGGGCCCACCAGCTTTGGATTTTCGTTTCGGATATCATTCCTGGAAAAAGTGATCCCGGAATGGAATTTGCCTGCCAGCAGCCCTTGGAACAGCGGGCTGTAAGGCAAAAAAGCCTGACCGTGTTTCCTGACGGCGGGCAGCACTTCCTCTTCCGTGCGGTAATCCAGCGGAATACCGTGATAGCTGGTGGTGTTCCGCTCCAGCATATTATACAGGCTCTGCTGACAATGCACCGGCGTCAGCTTCATCATTTTTTCCACATCATCCTGAGAAAAATTGCTCAGCCCGACATAACGGATTTTCCCGGCCCGTTTGATCTCTTCCAGCGCCTCGGCGGTTTCTTCCAGCGGCACGTTGGGGTCCGGCCAATGCATCTGGTAGATATCAATATGGTCTGTCTGCAGCCTGGTCAGGGTTTGGTCGATTTCCTTCAGCAGGCTCTCTTTGGAAAGGTTGTTGGTCGTTTCGTGCGCATCGTTCCAGAGAAGCCCGCCCTTTGACGCAATCAGAACCTTATCTCTCAAATGCCCCTTCTTCAGGGCCATTCCCAGAACCTTTTCCGAATGTCCCCATCCGTATACAGGAGCCACGTCAAAAAAGTTGATTCCCAAATCAATCGCTTTGTGGATGATATCGATGGATTTCTTATCGTCCGTCGAATCCCAGTCTCCGCCGAAATTCCAACAGCCCACACCAATGATGGAGATTTCTTCCTCTATCATTTTCACCTTTTTGTAAAGCATATCCGCGTACCTCCATTGCTCTCAAAATTGTATTGTTCAGTTTCTTTTTTTCCGCACCTTATCCAGAACAACCGCTATTACAATCAGGGAACCGATGATGATTTCCATGATAAAAGAATTGATCCCCAAAAGGGTTCCGCCCTGCCGCAGGGTAGCCATGATCATGGCGCCCAGCACCGCTCCGATCACAGAGCCCTCGCCGCCGTCCAGGCTGGCTCCGCCGACCACCGCGGCCGCGATGGCGTCCAGCTCATACCCCGTGCCCGCATTCGGAACTCCGTTGCCGAGTCTCGATGCGAGGAGGATTCCTGCCACACCGCACACGCTGGAGCAGAATATGTATACGCCGTACACCACGGAGCGCACACGGATGCCGCTCAGTCTGGCGGCCTCTTTGTTGCTGCCGTAAGCGTACATGTTGCGCCCGAAGGTGGTCTTTTTCGCGATGAACAGACCGATGCAGACGAACACGACCCATGAAAGAAACAGATAGGGAATTCCGAGCACGCTGTCTGCCGCAAAATTGGTAAATACCTTCGGAAGATCCGATATGGTTTTTGCGCCTGTAATCAACAAGATCAAATTCCTGACGATGGTCAGGGAACCCAACGTGGCAATGAAAGGCGGGACGTTTGCGTCATACACCAGAATCCCGTTGAACAGGCCCACCAAAGCGCTGGACGCAATCGCCAGCAATATGGCGATCGGGATGGGCACGCCGTTTACCATACCCATGGCGACAATCACGCCGGAAAGTCCGACCACGGAACCGACGGAGATATCGATTCCCGATGAAGTGATGACAAACACCATTCCGATTGCAATGATGCCGTAGATAGAAGCCTGTTTCAGGAGCTTCATCAGTGTTTCTAACTGAAAAAACACCGGGGATGTATTCCCGAAAAACAGGAACAGCACAGCAAGAATTCCGACCAGAAGCAGCTCTGTTTGATAGCGTGTCAAAAAGCTGTTGTATTGTCTTTGTTTCAATGATTTATTTTCTGCTGTCATCGTTTACTCCTTTCCCTTTATCCCGGAGGCCAGGCGAAGGATCCGTTCTTCCTGAAATTCGTCTCTGGATAAGATTCCGGTCTGCTGCCCCTCATACATAATCAAAATGCGATCGGCCAGCCCCATTACCTCAGGAAGATAGGAGGAAATCATAATGATCGTTTTTCCCTCATTGATCAAGGCTTCAAAGATTTTATAAATCTCCAGCTTGGCGCCGACATCCACTCCCACGGTCGGCTCATCAAAAATGAACAGATCGCTGTCCTGCTCCAGCCATTTGGAAATAACGACCTTCTGCTGGTTTCCGCCCGAAAGATTCTTGACCCGCTGGTAAACAGACGGCGTTTTGATTCTGAGCTTATCGCAGAAGCTTTTGGCGATTTTAACGCTTTCCTGATTATTCACCACGCCAAACCGGCTGATTTTATTTTGGGCCACCATATTGATATTGTCTGAAACGGATAACCCCAGCGCCAACCCCTGTGCGCGTCTGTTTTCGGGAAGCAGAGCGATCCCTGCCTTGATGCCCTGCGTCGGCTTGACATAATCCGCTTGTTTTCCGTGAAGGGTGACGGTGCCGCCGTCTTTGACATCGGCGCCGAAAATACTTCTGACAATTTCCGTCCGCCCGGAGCCGACCAGGCCGAACATGCCGAAGATCTCCCCTTTTCTTACCTCAAAGCTGATATTGGAAAATGCCTTTCCCCTGGATATATTGTCAACCTTCAGTATCGTTTCCCCTGGAGCCTGATGCTGAATTTGGTACATATTTTCCACATTTCGGCCGACCATCATGGAAATCAGCTGATCCTGTGTGGTTTGGTCGATCGGAACAGTCCCCACCAACGCGCCGTCCTTCAGCACGCTGGCCCGGTCACAGATGGAAAAAATCTCTTCCATCCGGTGTGAAACGTACAGGATTCCCACCCCGCTGTCCTTTAGCTGCCGGATCATTTGAAAAAGCTGCTGGGTTTCATCGTTCGTCAGCAATGCGGTGGGCTCGTCAAAAATGACCAGTTTGGCTTTTTGAAATATGGTCTTGCCGATTGCGACCATTTCCTGCTGCGCCACCGACAACGTTCGGATAATCGCTTTGGGATCGACATGCACGTGAATGGATTCCAGAACCTCTTTTGTGGCCTGATTGATCTTTTTGAAATCAACGGTACCGAGCTTCGTTTTGGGCAGCTGCCCCATAAAAAAATTTTCGGCAACAGACAGGTGCTGCGCGAGATTGACATCCTGATAGACCGCGCCGAATCCAAAGGATTGGGCCTGAACGGGGGATCGGGCTTCTTTTAATTCACCCTCCACATAGATTTCGCCCGCCGTTTTGGAATAAATGCCCATCAGAATTTTGATGACGGTGGACTTTCCGGCGCCGTTTTCCCCAATCAGGGCGTGAACTTCCCCGGGGTAGACCTCTAAATCCACTCCGGACAAAGCGCGAACACCCGGAAAATCTTTTACCAGTCCTTTTATGGCGACGATCGGCTGTTTTTGCGTTTGCATACGAACCTCCATGTCTGAAAATCAGACTTCCTCCGCCAATCATTCAGGCTCGGAACCATCGGCTTCGGAAGTCTGATTTTACACCTTTAGAAAGTATCGATTCTTTATTTGCCGGGATACAGCAGCTTCTGCACCGCATCCTCCTGGATGTTCTTTTTTGTCACCAGTGTGGTCTCAGAAACCTTATCTTTTTCCAGGTCCTTGCCTTCCAGCTTGGATACCGCGGCCAATACGCCGTTGTAGCCCATTCCGAAAGGATCCTGAACAACGATACCGGTCAGATTGCCGTTCTGAATCGCATCAATTTCGGTATCATCCGAGTCAAACGCATAGGTCACGATCTTGTCGCCCTTTTTGCTCTGCTCCATTGCTTTTGCAATACCGTCGCCCATGTGGTTGTTGTCGCCGAAAATCCCGATCATATCCTGATTGGCCAGAACCAGGTTATCGGCTGCGTCGAGCGCTTTCTGAATGTCGTTGTCGCAATACTGGGTTTCGAGAACAACGATGCTCGGAACAAGGCGCTTGATTTCATCCGTGAAGCCCTTGCAGCGCGCCTGATTGACGGCCGAACCGGAATCCGCGCTGATCAAAGCAACTTTTTTACCAGCGGGATCAATGCCTTTTGCCTTCCACTGTTCCACCATATCTGCCGCGGCGGTCGCTGCTGCGATCGCGTGATCCGTTGCGATATGCTGGGTATAAGCGTCTGTTTCCAGCTTGTTGTCGACCGTTACCACGGGAATTCCCGCTGCGTTTGCCTGCTCAACAGCCGGCACAGTGGAGGTAGAGCTGATGGAAGCGAGCACGATGCCGTCCGGCTTCGCAGCGATTGCGTTTTCCAGAATGGTTACCTGCTTATCAATATCAGTTTCCGAAGCAGGTCCGTCTGTTGTGACCTTAATTTTCCCGTTGCTTTCCTCTGCCGCGGCCTTCGCCCCCAGCAAAAGCGTCTGCCAATAAGAGGAGTCGGTGGCTTTGATGATCACGGTAACATTATAGGTATCTTTCCCCGCGCTGGAAGCACCGGACCCGCCGGACGACGCCGGCGCGGGTGTTGTCGTACCCCCGCAGGCCCCAAGGGATACGGCCATTGCAGCCGCCAGGAACACTGACAAGACCTTCTTTTTCATAATACAAACATCCTCCATTTCTTTGATATAAAAATATAATAACAGAAAAATTTCTGTTAACGATAAAGAATTTCTATGATATGGAACCGGTTCCATATCATATGCGGGAAATGTATCATCTCCGCTTGCTTTCAGAACCCTTCAGTTCCAATTTGCAGGGCACCACCCATATGTTTCTGTTGCCGTCCGGTTCCGCCATGCGGCGCATCAGCAATCTTATCGCCATTTTTCCCATTTCCTCCGTGTCACGGGAAACACAGCTGAAATGAAACCCCAGCGCATCCAGCGTAGGGATAAGATCGATTCCAACGACGGCGATGTCTTTCCCGACGGTAATTCCGGCCTCCACCATCGCCTTGAGAAAACCCATGCTGGTGCGGTTGTTTGTGGTCACCATGGCATCCGGCAAATCCCCGGAAGCGATCATCTGCTTCATCAGGTCATAGGCCGTATCCGTGGTGAAATCACCTTTCCATATATCCTTATCCAGGATCACTTTGTGATACGACGCCATCGCGTCCTTAAAGCCCCGGTAACGCTCGCGCGCGATTTTCAACTGCATATCCCCCAGAATGATCCCGATTCTTTCGTTGCCCGCCTTAATCAGGCTCTCTGCCGCAAGATAACCGCTTTCATAGTTCTGAAAATAAACGGTATCCCACTCCGAATAATCAAAATCTCTGTCTACCACCACGATGGGAACCGCCAGCTTGGAGAGCGCCGCTTTGATTTTATCAATGGATTCCAGTCCATAGCCCATGGCGGGCGTGATGATGACCCCCCTGACCCGCTGCTGCTCCAGCATTCCCAGCGCTTTCAGTTCTTTTTCGCCGCTGTTCTGCGTGTCGCAAAAAATCAGGGAAAAGCCGTTTTCATCGGCCATTTCGGTAATTCCCTTTAACACCTCAGCAAAAAAGGGGTTGTCGATTTCGGGGATCACCACACCGATAATACTGCTTTCCTGCTTGGAAAGGCTTACTGCGGCCGCCGAGGGCTTATATTGGTGTTCTTTGATCACCTTCTCAATTTTCTGCCTCGCCTCATTGCTGACATAGCCATTGTTATTGAGCACTCTGGACACTGTGGATTTGGAGACTCCGGCCAATTCAGCCACTTCTTTGATCGTTAGCATAATGAAAACCTTATTCCATTTCAATATTTATAAAACCGTTCCCACTATAAAACTCTATGTATTTTGTCTAACAAATATCAATATTTTAGAAATGATCAAATCAAATTCGCCAATAAAAAGGATAAAATATAAACAAACAAACTCTTCAAATGCTCCATAAAACCTCTTTTTTATGGAACCGATTCCATATCTTTCTTTTATCATAATAGGATCAAACTGCAAAGTCAATTAGTAATGTTGAAAGGATTAGGCAGGTGCCGTTTATTTATTTTTTACAAAAATCCATTCTAGTGTGGTCGAAATTTAATGGTATCTGTCGAACACAGTCGTAGCTGCATCTATCGTTTCGATACAAGACAAAGAATGCCTACTCCTCTTACGGCAGATATCAGCCGCGGTTCATCATCCCAGGCATTGTCAAAAAAAGCGGACTGTAAACCGGTTTACAGTCCGCGACTTCATTCACGCAATACACGTAGATGAGATTTCTAAAGGATGATGATAAAACGGAAATCTCCGCTCCTTCTACCTATAAAACTTTCTGTGTTTTCCCCTTGGCAGGGGTTATTTTGCAGCAGGATTTTCACACACGCCGACAAACAGAAGAGTACCGTCGGGTGCGGCGATTCCGTAAAGAAACGGACGGTCTAAAATCATTTCGGCTTTATCCAGTACTATTGGCATCGAGGTTACAGACGCAACCTCGGTAAAAGCCGATGCTTCCACTCCGTTTTCATCAACCGCAATGTGAGTTTCCTGCCGGATATCTGAAACAGACGCCATCTGGTCCGTAATGCCGGAAAAGTCTGCGCTCTGTTCAAAAGCGGAATGAATTCCCAAGGACTTTAACGCATCGATCGGCTCAATCTTTGCTCCAAAGTCGAATTTCGGCATTTTCCAGACAACCTCGCCGTTCTGATCTTCCCTGCCCTCAAAAGCGCTCTGCATTTTCTCGGGGGTGGACAACAGCTCCCGGGGAGAAATCCCTTTGTTTGGAAGAACGAAAATCATCTTCCCGCCGTTTTTTAAGGAAAGGCTCGAGCGGATAAAGCCTTCCCCTTTATAAAAGCTGCCGGATGAGTTCGTTCCATTCATAAAGTCGGTATTAATCGTAGTGCCGTCTGCCGAATGAAACGTATCTGCGGCTGTTTTCGCCGAATCGAACTTGTTCGTCCACTCATCATAGAAATAGACCGTATTCAGGATGGAAAGAATCTTATCCTTAGAGATTTCAAACTGAGGCTCCAGGGTACCGTTCGTATGCTCAGACACCCACTTGCCCATGGCCTGCGCTGTTTTTGGATCGGAAAAATCCACGCTAAAGGAGGAAGCATAAAAATTCTCAGCGGCATTTTTGATGAAATCCTGTTTCCAGGTAACGCTCTGATTCATCCAGACCGAGTTTGCGATTTTCAGCTTTCCGATCTCGTTATCCGTGTAAAGCTGCCGGTACAGATTTCCGCACTGCACGGAAAGCGCCGCCTGGTCGGGCATATTCAGCAGGGAAAGCATCTCATCCGCCGTTTCTCCCCGCGCACCGGAGGCGGTGATTGCCAATGCATAATAAAGGGATAGCGGAGAATAATTGCTGTTCCCACTGCTGCTTGACAGTAGTTTCGATCCGGTTTCATAAGAAAATCCGTTCACGGCTTTCAGAAAGGTATCCTCTACCGGATTATTCTTCAGCACAGCTTGTTTTGCGTCCCAATCGTTATAGGAATAAGCCTTTGGGAACCCGACGCTCAACAGCTCACCGCCGGGGCCGCCCGAGCCATGAGGAAGAGTGAAAATAAACGTAAACACCAAAACGGCACAGGCCGCAAGCGCGGTCCATTTTTTCCAGGGCTTCACGATTGGTTTCAGACTGATTTCTCTCGCCTCTTCCACCAGCTCATCCGGTACATTCGTGATCGCATCAAATAACTGTTTTTCTTTCACAGCAAAATTTCCTCCTTTTCAAGGGTTTCTTTGAGTTTTTTGCGCAGGCGATAAATCCGCCCGGCCAGTTTGACCGGCGTTGTCAGACTTTCTTCCGCAAGGGCTTTCAAAGTATCGCCGAACCAATAGCGCCGTAAGAACAAAACACGATCATCCTGAGACAAGGATGACAGCCATTTTACGATCACTTCCGTTACGATGCTCAGATCGATCTCCGCTTCTGTTGTTTGCGATGCGGGAATACAATCGGAAAGCTCTGAAAGCAGTACATCCGCGCCCGCTGCGCCGCCGCGTTTTTTCGTGTGATTTTCATGCCAGCGGTTAATGGAAAGATTGCGCGTGATCCGCCCCAAAAAAGCGGAAAGACAGTTCGGATGATGCGGCGGCATTGTGTTCCACGCCTTTTCGTATGTATCGTTCACACATTCCTCGCTGTCCTCTTGATTGGATAAGATGTTCAGTGAAATCCGCTTCAGCATATGGCCGTATTTCGCACCGCTCTCACTGATAGCGTCCTCGTCTCGAAGCCAGTACAGCTCGATGATTTGAAGATCGTCCATCCATACCCTCCTTTCCTCTTGTTCTTAAAGTATCCTCTATTTTATAGACAGGATTTTGGAAAGAATATTTGCTGAAAACAGTAAAAATTTTCCTGTATAACGTTTTTTCTTCCCGTATGTACCATCAGAATTCGGATTTAATATACCACATGTATAATACACATGCAAATATACAGAAAACCCATGCTCCAATTGACTTTGGCCATGGGTTTTTATCGTCAGAACATTTATTTTACAATCCATTTCTAAAACGACAGAAAACAAACCTTCACCATTGCCGGCATGGCCTGCCCGCCTGTGATGCTCCCCTTTATCGGGAACGCCTGAGAACCTCCGTAAGGAAGTACCACACAAAGCGGGTGGAGGAAATGCTCACGCTCTCACAACAGGTATACACCCCGGCTATATTCGGGTCCAATTGACATGCGCTCCAGTCCAGGCGGTTTGCTATTGAACATACCGGATTCCAGCCGCGCTTTGTTATCTGCCTTCAAAATATTTTATCATAAAGATGGTATATCACATACTCAATGAACTCTATCAAAAATAGTATCGCACACAGCAAAGCTACGGCACCCAATATGAGCACCGCCACATCTGGCATCTCTCTTTGAAAAAGAATGTTGTAGTTTCCACCGATAAAGACGATCAAATTCAGCAGCAGAACGAACACTGTAAATCTTGCAGAAGACTTTGCCGATTCGTCTCCCTTTCCATCCGGTTCCAGAACCATTTTGATATTGGAAAATACCATCGCAACACACATTGCAACCGGAATCACTTTTGACGCCGGTACCGCAAGGGCCGAATCATGCCAAATGGATAAAATCATATCATGAAGTTTGTATTCAACAGAAACGATTGCGATCGCCAAAAACGAGGCAAACAGGTATGCTGCAAGCAAACTGTCATGATATCTTTTGATATTTTGTTTCGTCACTGAAGTTACATTGCGTCTAATATCCAGTGTGAAAATATTGATGAATTTCATTGAACCTCTTTCCCCAAGTATTCCTGCCCTCAGCTGCAAAAAAAAACGATTCCGTTTCCTTTCACACAGCTCTCTGCCCTGATCCGAATATAGAAATGTTTTCTTTGTTTTAATTAACATAACATCCTTGGATATTGGTGATATCATTCTTTTCCGGCCGAAAACGGCGGCGGATCTCTGAACTCTTTTTCTCGTTCACAGCAGCCTGTCTAAAGACCGATGATTTCATACTCTTTCAGATTTCGAAGGCTTTCCTTTCGCTTATGCTGTGAGGTTATTATAGCATGAGAAGCCGTCGCCGACAACGGCAAAGGCTTCCTTTGCCCGGGTTACCCACAGCCGGGTCTCATTGCCAGTATCTCTGAAAACAAGAATTTTTCTCTGGCCGGCGGCTGAATCCCCTTTTGAAAAAATGAGCGAGGAAGACCGCAATCATTTATTTATAAAAATTGCACATTTCATCAGGAATGACTTTTTGATAATTGGAAGGTAATCTAAAATCTCGAAAAACTATTGACAAGTCAGTGCAGAAAGCTATATGATAGCGGCATAAAGAGAATATTCCATAAACAATGGCGTTTTGAAAATTATTTTTCAAAGCGCCTTTTTTGTTTCCCTTTTGGAATTCATGCTTCGGAGGCAAGCAGAGCATTCCCGGCGCACTTTTCTTTATCAGATCATAAATAATTTCATCATTTTATTAAATAAAGGAATGAAATAATCATTTACAGGAGGAGCTCATGAAATCTAAAACAGATGCCCTGACGATTAACAGGAGCCGGCTGCAAGCTAACCTGCTGGAGCTTTCTGCAATCGGGAAAAATCAGCAGGGCGGAATTGACCGATGGCTGGGCAGTGAGGCGGATTCTTCCGCCCGCAGGTGGCTGCGGGACTACTGGGAACACCACACAGACACAGAATTCCATACAGATGAAATCGCCAATCTGTGGGCGAAGAGTAAGGGGACGCTTCCTCTTGCCCCTCTGGTAATCGGTTCGCATCACGACACCGTTCCAAACGGGGGAATGTACGACGGAGCGCTGGGCGTGTTAATGGCTACCGAAATTCTGCAGACGCTTCAGGAATCCAGCAAAAAGCTGCGCCATCCCCTCTGGGTCGTATCCCTTACCGCAGAAGAACCCAACCCGTTCAATGTGTCTACCTTGGGCAGCAAGGTATTGGGCGGAGTGCTGAAATTCAAGGACCTGAAAGACGTCACTCATATGCAGACCGGCCAGACCCTGGCGGACGCCATCTGCCGGATCGGCGGAAATCTGGAGGAGATTGATTCTCTGCAAATTGAGGAGGGGCAGATTGCAGCCTTTCTGGAATGCCACATCGAGCAGGGGCGGCGGCTGGCCGACCAAAAGCTCCCCTCAGCTGCGGTCTGCAGCATCACCGGAATTTACCGCGAAATCATCACCGTAACGGGTGTTGCCAATCACGCCGGCACCACGGTGATGAGAGACCGGCAGGACGCTCTCTGCGCCGCGTCCGAGGTGGTTCTGCTGGCTGAAACATCCGCGGCGGCACTGCACAGTGATGAAGCCGTTGCTACCGTGGGCTTTTTGCAAATCAGGCCCAACTCAACGAACATCATCCCCGCGTCGGCAGAAATGATACTGGAAATGAGAACGTCCGACCCCGCAAATAAGGAAGATTTTTTGAAGCTGTTCACACAGGGGGTAAATCGGATTGCCGAAAGCAGAAAGCTTTCGATCCAGCGGAAAACGATTCTGGATCAGCCGCCCATGCCGATGAATCCCACCGTGATCAAAGCCGTGGAGCAGGGCATTGAGCAAGGCGGCCAACCGGTAGTCCGATTGGTGAGCATGGCGGGGCACGATGCGGCACACATGGCCAGGGTAACACGCTCCGGCATGATTTTCGCGCAGAGCGTCAACGGCAAAAGCCACTGCGCCGATGAGGCCGCCACGATGGACGACATAGAGTATACCGCAAATGCAATGCTTTTCGCGTTGCTGATCCTGGATGAGGAGCTGGACTAAATGGATTTGTATTATCCGTCTTACTTATACAGCAAAAAACAGTTTTTAAAGGACTATGTTCTGGCGGTGGAAAAAGGAGTCATTCAAAAGGCGGGCCCTTTCGCCGAGCTGCGGGCGCAGTTCCCGAACAGCTATGTACACCGGTGGGAAAATCAGGTGCTGCTGCCGGGTACGGTCAACGCGCACAACCACTCCTTTCAAAGCCTGCTGCGGGGTATCGCGGCAGACCGCCCCTTTCTGGAATGGCGCGACCGATCCCTGTACCGCTACTCCCCCAGAATGCGGCTGGAGGACATTTACAACGGAGCGGTGTTCGCGTTTTCCGAAATGCTACAATGCGGTGTGACGACCGTGTCGGATTTCTTTTACCTGCACAACTACGGCACGGAAAGCGATGAGGCGATCATTCGCGCCGCGCAGGATGTCGGGATTCGTCTGGTGCTGGCCAGAACCATGTACGACTGGGACGGCGCGCCGGAGGGTTACCGCGAAACGGTATCTCAGGCGGTGGAGCGCACGAAAACACTGGCCCGGATGCACCGGGACGATCCCATGGTGACCGTGCTGCCCGCGCCGCACAGCCTGCACGCCGCCTCGCCGGAAATGATTCAGGCCGGCTACGAGCTGGCGAAGGAACTTGGGACGGGATTCCACATTCATGTGGCGGAGGAACGTTTTGAGGTGGAAGAGGTCAAAGCGGCACACAATGGCCTGCACCCGATCGAATATCTGGATCGGCTGGGCGTTCTGGATGCACGCATGATGATGATCCACGGCGTATGGCTCAAGGACAGCGAAATCGATCTGGCCGGGTCGCGCGGCGCAAAGCTGGCCTACTGCCCCTCGAGCAATATGTTTTTGGCGGACGGCATCACCGACATTCCCCGCATGGTGAAAAGCGGAGTAACCGTGGCTTTGGGCAGCGACGGCGCCTGCGGCAACAACCGGATCAGCGTGCTGGAGGAAATGCGCATGGTCTCGCTGCTGCAGAAGGCTCATACGCTCGATGCGCTCTGTGTCAATTACGAGCAGGCGTTCGAAATGGGAACGGCGGCGGGCGGCCGCGCGCTGGGCTTGCCTGTGGGAGAAATTGCACCCGGCTGTTACGCAGATTTCTTCGGGGTCGATCTGGGGGATCTGTCCATGCAGCCCCTGAGCTCATCTATGGAGCAGCTTCTGCCGAATATCGTTTATTCCATGCAGCCCTCCGCCATTCAAAATGTCGTGGTTAACGGGCGGCAGGTTTACAGCAGCGGCGATTTTCTCACGATCAAAAAATCGCGGGTTCTGCTGAAAATCAAGGACACGATGGACCACCTGCAAAGTGCCTGACCGGAGCAATCATCCATATTTTAATAGATACCAAACGGAGCGCGCCTCCCCCGCCCGCGGCGAAGAGAAAGCAGGCGCTACTCCGTATCAAAGGAGGAAGCTATGAAACTGACAGCACAAGAGCAGGCCATGCTCGACGGAGAATACGGAACCGGAGTTCAGCTTGCCATGAAGGTGCAGGTTGCGGTAGGCGAAAGCTACGACGCGCCTTACATGGTGCCCATTACCCGGGCCCACGTGGCCCTGAGCAATCAGGAGGCCGACCTGTGGTTTGTGGAAAAGCTCGTCAACGGCGGCGCCGTCTGCCGGGTGCGACCCACGGTAAACCCCAGCTTCAACTGGGAGCAGTTCAAGGAGTTTACCATACTTGAGGCGGAGGATGAGGAAATCGTCCGGCGCACGCACGAGGCCTACAAAAAAATCGGCGCGATCATGACCTACAACTGTACCCCCTACCTGGAAAAGAACGTCCCCCGCTTCGGGGAAATCACCGCGTTTTCAGAATCGAGCGCCACGCCGTTTGTGAATTCGGTGTACGGCGCCCGAAGCAACCGGGAGGCTGCCGTCAGCGCCCTGTGCGCCGCTGTGACCGGCGTGGTGCCGTATTACGGCTATCTGCTGGACGAGAACCGCAGGGGCCAGATTCTGGTGGAAGTGGAAGCGGAAATGAAAAGCGATTTTGATTACCAGCTGCTGGGGTACTGCACCCCGAAAAAGACCGGCTTCAAGCTTCCCGTGTTCAGCGGCCTGAAAAATCCCGGAAAAGAAGCGCTGATGAACCTGGGGGCGCAACTCAATACCGGCGGGAACGTGGCGATGTACCATATTCTCGGCTTTACGCCGGAGGCCCAAACCATGGAGGCGGCTTTTCAGGGCGGGGAGCCGGAAGCGGTGGTCAAAATCACGCAGGAGGACCTGGACATCATGCGCGGCGAGCTGACGGACCCCTACGGCAAAATTGATTTTGCGCTCTTCGGGTGTCCTCACCTGACGATCGACCAGATCGCGACGGTCGCCGGGATGCTTCAGGGGAAGCGTCTGGCGGTGCCGCTGTTTATCATGACCTCTTCCCTATCCTATGTGCTGGCGGAAAAAATGGATTACATGCGGATCATACGGGAGGCCGGGGGCTGGATCGTGTCTGACACGTGTATGGATCAGCCCTGCTGGAAATTCCTGTATGGCAAAAAAGGGGTTACTGATTCCCCCAAATGTGCTTACTACACGCGCCGCCGCCAGATGCAGTTCGTGGTGACCGAGCTGGAAAATGCCGTAACGGCCGCTTTGGAAGGAGAGATTACCCTATGAGCAAGACGTTTCACTGTCATAAGATTTCGGAGGGTCAGGCCAAGGGCGAGGTATTAATCTCTGCCGACGATTTCTGCTTTTATCTGGTGGACCCTCAAACCGGCGTGGTGATCGAGAAAAACCACTCCCTGTACGGGCAGAGCATTTCCGGGAAGATTCTGCTGTTCCCCAACGGGAAAGGCAGTTCTGTGGTACAGACGGACGGCATGTTCCAATTGAAGATGAAGGGCACCGAGCCCAAGGCGCTGGTGATTCAGAATCCGGACACCACTTTGGTGGCCAGCGCGATTCTGATGGAAATGCCGATGGTAGACCGGCTGGAGCCCGAGTTCTACCAAACCGTTCAAAACGGCGATCTGGCGGAGCTGGATGCCACAAACGGGGTACTGACGCTGCACGGCAGGGAGGAAAATCAATGAAGCCTCTGTTCTGGTTTATCGATGAGGAATGGAAGGACTACGACATAGAAACCGCCGTTCTGCGGGAGCAGTACCCCGACTGCGAGCTGAAATTTTCCAATTACGATTATGGACACGATCTGGAGGAATTCGGGTACCGCGCGGACGCGATCATCGCGCAGGTATATGCGCAGATTCCCACCTCCACCATACAGCGCCTGCAAAACTGCAAAGGGATCGCCGTACTCGGCGGCGGCTACGACCGTATCGATACCGCGGCGGCCCGCGAAAAGGGGATCGGTGTCACCAACGTGCAGGGCTACTGCGCGGAGGATCTGGCGGATTATGTTCTGGCGGCCATCTTCCATTTTTACAAGGGACTGACCGAATACCACGGCGGACTGCAGAATGGAAAATGGGGCGCGCAGGCAGTCGAGCGGCTGCCGAGGCGGATTTCACAATCCACGCTGTTCATCGTCGGGTGCGGGCGGATTGGCCTCACCGTCGCAAAGCGCTGCCAAAGCCTTGGAATGAAAATCATCGGCTACGACCCCGACCGCGACGCCGCCTTTTTGAAGGAGCAGGGTGTGGAAAAGGTTTCTTTAGACGAAGGCTTGTGTTTGGCCGATTACGTCAGCGTCAATGTGCGGCTGGACGAAAGCACCACCGGTCTTTTGGGATTGCGGGAGTTTTCCCTCATGAAGAAAGGCGCGTATCTCATCAACACGGCCCGCGGCGCTGTTCTGAAAGAGGATGAGTTGATCCGCGCACTGGAAACCGGCGTGATCGCCGGCGCAGTGCTGGACGTCATCACACACGAACCGCCACGGGAACACGAACCGATTTTCAGCGCCCCGAACTGCATCGTCACACCGCACGTTTCGTACATTTCGCAGGAATCCTTTGAGGAACTGCGCGGCCGCGCCGCCTGGAACGCCATCAAAATGCTGCGCGGGGAACAACCGGCGGACCTGGTAAACTGAATCTTTTGCTTTTGTGAGAGGGCTTGCCCTTTCATAAAAATATAGCTTTGCTTGAAAATGCCCTGGGGCTTCTGCTCCGCCTGCGGCAAAAGAAGTCGACGCCCTTTCAAACAGGCCATTTCAAGTAAACACACAACACATGCGGAAAATGAATTGAGACAGGATGAAGGAGAATCTACTATGAGAAAGACATCTGCAAAAATTATTTCTCTGGCTCTGGCCGCCGCCATGAGCACCTCGCTGCTGGCCGGCTGTTCCGGCAGCAGCGAAAGCAAGGCCCCGGCGGAAAGCGGCGCCGCCTCGCAGAGCGCGGCATCCGGCAGTACGTCCGGCGGCGTTTACGACGGTACCGTCACGCTGGCGCATTCCAGCTGGATCGGATTCTACCCGCTTGATCTGGCTGTGGAAAAGGGCTTCTTTAAAGATCACGGCGCAGACGTGAAGGTGGAAATCATTGAAAGCAAATCCGACAGCAAAAGCGCCTTGGCCGCCGGGAAAATTCAGGGCATCGCCACCTCGCTGGATACCAACATCATGAGCGCCGCCAGCGGGATCGACCTGCAGGTGGTTCTGGCGCTCGACACCTCTTCCGGCGGCGATGGTCTGGTTGCAAAGAACGAATTTAAATCCTTTGAGGATTTAAAGGGCAAAACCATCGCGCTCGACACAACCGGCGGCGCAAGTTTCTTCTGGTTCAACTACCTGCTCAAGGAAAAGAACCTGTCCATGAGCGACTTTGACGTGCAGTCCATGGGCTCCGGCGACGCGGGCGCCGCGTTTGCCGCCGGCAAGGTGGACGCCGCCATGACCTGGCAGCCCTGGCTCGACAACGCGAAGAAAACCACCTTCGGCCAGGTTCTGCTCTCCAGCAGCGAATACCCCGGCGTTATTGTGGACGCTCTCGGCCTGAGTACCGATTTTGTCCAGAAATACCCCGAGACAACACAGGCCATCATCGACGGCTGGAACGACGCGGTCGATTACATGAAGAGCAACCCGGACGACGCGTATAAAATCATGAGCGTGCCCGCGGGCATGGAGCCGGACGCTCTGAAAACCGCCTGCGAAACCGAGGTTCAGTTCTACGGCAAGGACGGCAACAAAACCTATTTCGGCACACCGGAAAGCAAAGGCGACATTTACAAAATCTCTGAATTTGCCGCACAGCTTTGGGTCGACACCAAAATGGTAAACAACAAAGCGGATATTGACAAGGTTCTGAATTCCACTTTTGTCAACGCCGCCAAATAATCAGCAAGACAATCTGAATGAAAGCCATCTTTCTCTGGGGGAGCGTTCCGCTCTCCCCGGGAAATCCTGTTATTTTGAGCAAAGTGTCTGACCATACCGCAGGGA
>JAEXDU010000042.1 GCA_023401495.1 Bacillota bacterium | reverse complement strand
GCTTAACCTGCCGGACTCAGCCCACAACGAAAATTTGCCAATTTGGCGGAAATCCGGGAATGTTGCGGCTTTTCCGGTACACATTAATAATTAATTTACATTTGAAATCTTGACAATACCGGCCCGGAATGATAAATTATTAAATAGGAGTTAGCACTCAAAAGCATAGAGTGCTAAAATCTGAAAATGAGGTGAGAGGAATGGAGCTGAGCGACAGAAAACTGAAGGTGCTGGCGGCAATTGTAGATGCTTATGTAAAAACCGGCGAGCCGGTCGGGTCGAAAGCGCTGGCTGCCGATTTGGGCGTTTCCTCCGCCACGGTAAGAAATGAAATGGCCGATCTCGCAGAGATCGGGCTTTTAGAGCAGCCGCATACCTCCGCCGGGCGGATTCCTTCCCAGAAGGGTTACCGCGTATATATCGACCGTGTGATGAGCCTCAAACCCGTCACGCAGGAAGAGCAGCGGTATTTGGAGGGAATGCTGTTTTCGAGCGCATACGATCAGCAAAAGCTGCTGGAGGGCGTATCGCATATGCTGGCGGGGCTGACCCGCTTTGCGGCGGTTTCCACCGCTCCGTCGGGCAAAAAAGCGGACATTCGCGCGCTGCAGTTTGTGCAGACGAGCCGCAGAACCGCCATGCTGATTCTGCTGACCTCGGCGGGAACGATGAAGCACCAGATTTTCCGCTGCGAATTCGATTTGTCCCCCGAGATTCTGCGGGTGTTTTTCCGCGTGCTCAACGAGCGCCTGGCCGGCGTGCCCGTGGCCGCCGTCACCCCGGCGTATATTCAGACTTTGGCCGCTTCTCTCGGCGATCTGACGGTGATGATGTCCTCGGCGCTGATGGCGCTGCTGGAGGCCGCGCAGGAATCCGTTGAACCGGAGGTTCGCCTCAACGGGCAGATGAACCTGCTGTTTCACCCCGAATTTGAACGCGGCAACGCCCGCAGAGTGATGGATTTTCTGGAGCGTCCACAGGATTTGGCGGAGCTTCTTCTGCAGCCGCAGAAAGAGGTTCGCGTGATGATCGGGGATGAAACCCGGCATCCCGAGCTGCGGGAATCGAGCATTATTGTGGCGCAGTATGCAATTGACGGCCAGCGCGCCGGTGCAATCGGCATCATCGGCCCCACCCGCATGGATTACGCGGGGCTGATCGGCAAGCTGGATTACCTGTCTCACACAGTGGGGCGCCTGCTGACGGAGCTTCGTCAGGAGGAATAATCAATCAATTCAAAATTGAACTAATAGAATGACGGGCTGCCGCGGGACGGCAGCGGAAAGGGGCAATCTCCTTGAGCAAACAGGATGCCGCGAAAAAGGCGGAGCAGCAGGCCGAACAGGCCGCAGAGACAGAGAAGGAAAAGGATTGTAACGCGGCGGAGCAGCCGCAGGCGGAAACGCCGGGAGACGCACAGCTGAAAAAGCTGCAGGAGCAGCTTGAGCAGTCCGCAGCCGATCTTGCAAAGCAGAAGGATCTGCTTTTGCGCACCGCGGCGGAATACGATAATTACCGCAAGCGCACCGAGCGCGAGAAAACAATGGTTTATACAGACGCCGCGGCGGATACCATTGAAAAGGTTCTGCCGGTCTGCGACAATCTGGAACGGGCGCTGGCCCAGCAGGGCGGCACCGTGGAGGATTTCCGCAAGGGCGTTGAAATGGTTCTCACCCAGCTGAGTGGCACGCTCGAAAAAATGGGCGTTACGGCGATCGGTCAGCAGGGCGAACCGTTTGATCCCGAGGTACACAATGCCGTTTCTCATATTGAGGATGAAAATCTGGGCGAGAATGTCGTTGCCGAGGTGCTGCAAAAGGGCTACCGCATCGGCGATCGCATCATCCGCCACGCGATGGTTCAAGTGGCCAACTGACGGTCTGATCAGAAGAATCCGCCGCGATTTGACGGCGGTTGCCGAATCGGTTCGGCTTGATTTTACAAAAATAATAACCTAACTTTTTGGAGGTAATAAGTATGGCAAAAACAATTGGTATCGACTTAGGAACAACCAACTCCTGCGTAGCTGTGATCGAAGGCGGCGAGCCTGTCGTTATTCCAAACGCGGAAGGCGCGCGCACCACTCCGTCTGTTGTGGCGTTTTCCAAAACCGGCGAGCGCATGGTGGGCCAGGTGGCAAAGCGCCAGGCCATCACCAACCCCGAGCGCACCATTTCTTCCATCAAAAGAGAAATGGGTTCCGCGTACAAGGTGAATATCGACGGCAAGAGCTACACCCCGCAGGAAATCTCTGCGATGATCCTGCAAAAGCTGAAGGCGGACGCAGAAGCGTACCTGGGCGAACCGGTTACCTCCGCGGTCATCACCGTTCCCGCTTACTTTACCGACGCACAGCGTCAGGCGACAAAGGACGCCGGCAAGATTGCCGGTCTGGATGTCAAGAGAATCATCAATGAACCGACGGCCGCGGCTCTTTCCTATGGAATTGACAAGGGCAACGACCAGAAGGTCATGGTATACGATCTGGGCGGCGGTACGTTCGATGTGTCCATCATCGAGATGGGCGACGGCGTACAGGAGGTTCTCGCCACCGCCGGCAACAACCGCCTGGGCGGCGACGATTTCGACAAGCGCGTCATGGACTGGATGGTTGACAGCTTCAAGAGGGAAGCCGGCATTGATCTGAGCGGCGATAAAATGGCGATGCAGCGCCTGAAGGAAGCTGCTGAAAAGGCGAAGATCGAGCTTTCCGGCATGACCTCCGCTTCCATCAACCTACCGTTCATCACGGCGGACGCCACCGGCCCGAAGCACCTGGATTTGACCCTTTCCCGCGCGAAGTTCAACGAGCTGACCGCTGATCTGGTAGAAAAGACCATGAGCCCCGTGCGCCAGGCACTGCAGGATTCCGGTCTGCAGATTTCCGATATCAGCAAGGTGCTGATGGTCGGCGGTTCCTCCAGAATCCCCGCGGTGCAGGATGCGGTCAAGAGCCTGACCGGCAAAGACCCGTTCAAGGGCATCAACCCCGACGAGTGCGTTGCGATCGGCGCTGCGCTGCAGGCCGGTGTTCTGGGCGGCGAGGTTCAGGGTCTGCTGCTGCTGGACGTTACTCCCCTTTCTTTGGGCGTTGAGACTATGGGCGGCATCATGACCAAGATCATTGAGCGCAACACCACGATTCCGACCAAGAAGAGCCAGGTATTCTCCACCGCTGCGGACGGCCAGACCCAGGTAGAGGTCAACGTGCTGCAGGGCGAGCGTGAATTTGCCCGCGATAACAAGCAGCTGGGCCTGTTCAAGCTCGACGGCATCGCTCCCGCCCCCCGCGGAATCCCCCAGATCGAGGTTACCTTTGACCTGGATGCCAACGGCATCGTGAACGTATCCGCAAAGGATCTCGGCACCGGCAAGGAGCAGCATATCACGATTACCTCCAGCACCAACATGAGCAAGGACGACATCGACAAGGCTGTGAAGGAAGCGGAGCAGTTTGCCGCCGAGGACAAGAAGCGCCGCGAAGAAGTCGACACCAAGAACGAGGCGGAAAACCTGTGCTATTCTGTTGAGAAGCTGATCACCGACAGCGGCGACAAGATTGAAGAAGCCGATAAGACCGAGCTGAACCAGAAGGTTTCTGAGCTCAAGGGGATGCTGAATTCCGCTTCCGTCGAGGAACTCAAGCTCAAGACCGAAGACCTGCAGAAGAGCCTGTACGCGGTTTCTGAGAAGCTGTATAAGGCCAATGCCTCGCAGGGCGGTGCGGCAGCAGCTCCCGATATGGGCGGCCAGCCCCAGGAGGGCCCGGCGGCGGGCGACAGCCAGACGGTGTACGACGCGGACTTTAAAGATGTGGACGACAGCCAGAAATAATTTCGGTATTTTCAACCCGGGGTGTTTTGTGGTATGATATTTGATACGTGATGAAAACGATACAGCGGCGCATAGAGCCTGCGGTATCATAGAGCAACACAGCTGATTACGAAGGGTGGCCTCGGCCGCCCTTCGTCGGGTATGCCGCGCAGACGCGGCCGCCCGGCATAGAAATCCAGGGCGGGCGGGAATTGGCTTTTCCGCTTGCCGCACCATGTGGGAGTGACTTGGCTTGGCGGAAAAAAGGGATTATTATGAGGTAATGGGCGTACCCAAGAATGCCTCTGACGATGAAATCAAAAAGGCTTACCGCAAACTGGCAAAGCAGTATCACCCCGATTTGAACCCGGGGGATAAAACGGCGGAAGCAAAGTTCAAAGAGGTCAACGAGGCTTACGAGGTTTTGTCCGATCAAGAGAAAAAGGCGCGGTACGATCAGTTCGGCCATGCGGGAGTGGACCCGAACTTTGGCGGCGGCCCCGGTGCCAGCCCCTTCGACGGCGACATTGATCTGGGCGATATTTTCAACAGCTTTTTCGGCGGCTTCGGTGTGGGGCGCAACGCAAACCCCAACGCGCCACGGCGTGGGCGCGACGCGCAGGCGTCGGTCACGATCTCGTTTGAAGAAGCTGCGAAGGGCACCAAAAAGCAGGTTTCTTACCAGCGGATCGAGTCGTGCCAGTCCTGCGGCGGCTCCGGCGCGGAAAGCGGGACGGAAACGAAAACCTGCCCGCAATGCGGCGGTACCGGCCAGGTACGGGTCAGCCAGCGCACGCCGTTCGGCGTGGTGCAGACCAGCCGCGGGTGCGACCGCTGCGGAGGAAAGGGCAAGATTATCGATCATCCCTGCCATACCTGCGGCGGTACCGGGCGCGTCAGAAAAACCAAGACGCTCGAAATCACCATTCCAGCCGGTATTGACGACGGCCAGACCCTCAACGTGGGCGGTCACGGCGACGCCGGAACAAACGGCGGCCCCGCGGGCGATCTGCATGTGTTTGTGACGGTGCGTCCGCACCCGATTTTCGAGCGCCGCGGCAACGATGTGTGGTGTGAAATGCCCATTACGTTCGCGCAGGCTGCTCTGGGCGCGGAGGTTGTCGTTCCCACGCTCGACGGCAAGGTCAGCTATCAGGTACATGACGGCACTCAGCCGGGTGATGTCTTTAAGCTGCGCGGCAAGGGATTTCCGAATATCCACGGCCGCGGGCGCGGCGATCAGTATGTGCGCGTGACGATCGAGGTGCCGAAGAATCTGACGGATCGCCAGAAGGAAATTCTCAAGGAATTTGACGGCGCAGGTGATGAACAGCGTAACTATCAGAAACGCAAGAGCTTTTTCGATAAGATCAAGGATCTGTTCGATACAGAGAAAAAAGAATAACGGGTGTTGTATCCGCTATGAAAAGAGACTCCGCGAAAGCGGAGTCTCTTTTGTTGTGCTGGGGGAAAAGTTGAGGGGCCGGAACGATCATTTTCATTTTATTTGTAATGTCTGGCTGTTTCTGCCGAAAGCGAAATGTTGATTTTTTGCTATCTGAAAACAGGAATGCAATGAAAAGTATTTCCTCGAATATCAGGTGTTGGAGTGTTGTATGGCGATATTACAGATTTAAATACATAAAATTTGTTTAAATTGCTTTATGTGATTGAAAAATAATTTCATCGCATATATAATAAATTAAAATATATTTGTTAATAAATATATATTTGAGATATTGACTTATTTACAATACCAAACTCTATGGTGGTATATAGAATTAGTGATTTTAACATGACATTTTATAGCTCATATGAACTGAAAAGACTTATAATCAAAATGTGGGAAGCTGCGGTATAAAAATATGAAAAAGAATTTAGCATCTAAGGTTTTAGTATCTTCAATTATGGTGCTTTCTGTATTTTCTGCTGTTTTTTTAATTTATTCTTATTATTTCTTCCAAAATCTCTTCCACAGTTTTTCGGACGGTCCTACCTCGGTTCTAATTGCTAATGGAGTTCCGTTTTTTCAGGATTTGCTCCGTTTTGACTTTGCCGTTCCGCTAGGTGTGATAATTATGTTAGCTGCTCCGATTATTATTGGCATAACCACCTACCGTATGGGAAAGGAAAAAGAGAAGATGTGAGAAAGAGTGTCAAATAAGTTATCGAGAAAAGTCAAGTCCCTGTAATTAAGGGTAATAGGAAGCAGGTGAGCTGTTTTTTGACAAAGAAAACGATCTATTTATTTTGCATGCTTGCTATTGGTGTTCTGATCGGCATTTCTTACCCTGTATTCCACATAAGCTTAACAACGGCGCAAACACTTCTTTTCCTGTATATCATTGCAATCGTGGCGGTCAATGCCGTTCATGCTTACCATAAAAAGGAAAAATCGGCTGTCATATTGAACATTGCAGTGATATTGCTTGCGTTATGGTTTCTGGCAGGAATGTATCTGTAATATGAGGAAAACTTTGTTGCGCCCCGTGGGAACTGTTTTCAACACGGCAATATGCCGATTCAAACAGGTGAAAGAGGAACGGTTATGAACAAACAATACTGGCTGGGCATCCAGCAGGAAATACTGGAGAGAAAAGGTATTTATAAGCTGTGGGTTTTTCTGTTCCTATTTTGCGGTACAGTGATTATGCTGCCGGAAATTCCTGTTCTGGCGTATTCCCCACAGCTTCTTCTGGGTGTGATCACGCTCGTGTTTTTGGGGATCATCTGGCACGTCTGCAAAGGGGAAAGATCAAAAGAAGAAAGCCGAGAGCTGTTGTGGTACATGATTCTTTTCCTTGTGATGACTGCCGGTTCTCTCTATCGTATGTTCCGATAAGTGCTGCTGAAAAGAAACCCGGCCTGTATCCGTAGAAAACACGGATACAGGCCGGGTTTGATGCGTTTGACTATCTGGAATTGTTACGGATGTAAATGCCCAAAGCTCTCACGCCCTGAACGCATACCGAAATCACGGCCAGGTAGGCGACTGATCTGAGAATAGACTCCACTCCCGTGATAGCGGGCAGCCACAAAAAAGAGTTCATGATTTTTACCTCCAGTCAAAATACAATCGATTGGGTGCCTGAGGGGCGCAGGCTGAGCGCGCATGTCCGCCGCGGGGAACCGCGCAGAAAAAAACAACCGCTCTTTCGCGAAACTTTTGTCTTTACCTTGAGTATAGCATGGGTACAACTGGAAATACAATACGGTGTGTAGTGTGCCGCAGCAGGGGAAGCGCCTTGCATGAAGACAAAACGTGCAGGTGGTAAAATGGTATAAACTGTTTGTTTACACAATCTTCTTTTTTTTTAGCCGGCGCTATGCTATAATATTAACCGTATACGTGTGAAGATCATCAGACGAAACCGATTTGTTTCGTTTTTAAATTGTGTTGAGGTGAAGACGATGAATGTTTTGGCCAAGTTCTTTGGTAATTACAGCAAACGCGAGTTGAAGCGGATTCAGCCCCTTTGCGATGCTGTTCTGGCGTTGGAGGAAAAATACAAAGCCATGTCGGACGCCGAGCTGAAAGCGCAGACTCCCGCGCTGAAAGAAAGGCTCGCAAATGGCGAAACGCTGGACGACATCCTGCCCGATGCGTTTGCCGTTTGCCGGGAGGGTTCTGCCCGTATTCTGGAAATGCGGCATTTCCCGGTACAGATCATTGGCGGCATCGTGCTGCACCAGGGGCGCATCAGTGAAATGAAGACCGGTGAAGGTAAAACCCTGGTGGCGACTCTGCCGGCTTACCTGAACGCGCTCTCCGGCAAGGGTGTGCATGTCGTCACGGTCAACGATTACCTGGCCCGCCGCGACTCGGAATGGATGGGTAAGGTGTATCGATTCCTTGGCCTGACCGTAGGGCTGATCGTCCACGATATGGACAACGATCAGCGCAAGGCCGCCTATGAGGCAGACATCACGTACGGCACCAACAACGAGATGGGCTTTGACTACCTGCGCGACAACATGGTGATCTACAAAGAGAATAAGGTACAGCGCGGCCATAATTACGCGATCGTCGATGAGGTGGACTCCATCCTGATCGATGAGGCCCGTACGCCTTTGATCATTTCCGGCCAAGGGGATAAATCCACCGAGCTGTACGGGTTGGCCGATCGACTGGCCAAGCAGCTGAAGATGGTCCGTGTGGCGGAAGTGGACGAAAAAGAAGACAACGACGAGCTGTACAAAGAATATGACTACGTCGTCAACGAAAAGCTGAAAACCGCTTCTCTGACCCCGAACGGCGTGAAGAAAGCGGAGAAATATTTCCAGATTGAGAATCTGACCGATCCTGAGAACCTGACGATCCAGCACCACGTCAATCAGGCCATTAAAGCGAACGGTGTGATGCGCAACGATATCGACTACGTCGTGAAGGACGGCGAGGTCATCATCGTGGACGAGTTCACCGGCCGCCTGATGTACGGCCGCCGCTACAACGAGGGTCTGCACCAGGCCATTGAAGCAAAAGAAGGTGTGGAAGTTGCCAGAGAGAGCAAGACGCTGGCCACCATCACGTTCCAGAATTATTTCCGCTTGTACGCAAAGCTCTCCGGTATGACCGGTACGGCCATGACCGAAGAGGAGGAATTCCGCGAGATTTACAAGCTGGACGTTGTGGAAATCCCCACCAACCGCCCGCTGGCGCGTGAAGATTTGCCCGATGTCGTCTATAAGACGGAGAAGGCCAAGTTTGATGCCGTGATCGAGGATGTGGAGGAGCATTACAAAAAAGGACAGCCTGTGCTGGTTGGTACCATCTCCATCGAAAAGTCCGAGATTCTCAGCGCTATGCTGAAGCGCCGCGGCGTAAAGCACGAAGTGCTCAACGCGAAGTACCATGAAAAGGAAGCCGAAATCGTTGCGCAGGCCGGTAAAAAAGGCGCCGTAACCATCGCCACCAACATGGCCGGACGCGGTACCGATATTATGCTGGGCGGTAACGCCGAATATATGGCAAAATCTGAGATGCGCCGCATGGGCTTTTCCGAAGAGCTCATCAGCGAATCCACCGCGTATTCCGATACGCAGGACCCCGAAATCCTCGAAGCCCGCAAAACCTTTGTGGAGCTGAACGAAAAATATAAAGAGCAGGTTCGTCCTGTTGCGGAAGAGGTTCGCTCCGTGGGCGGCCTTTATATCATCGGTACCGAGCGCCATGAGTCCCGCCGTATCGACAACCAGCTGCGCGGCCGTGCCGGCCGTCAGGGCGACCCCGGCAAGAGCCGGTTCTATATCTCGCTGGAGGACGATCTGATGCGTCTGTTCGGCGGCGAGCGCAT
>JAEXDU010000032.1 GCA_023401495.1 Bacillota bacterium | reverse complement strand
GCAAGTGCAAAGAACTGGGTGTTGAGGTTGCTCTCAGCGAGGTTTGGGCAAAGGGCGGCGCCGGCGCAGTAGAGCTGGCGGAAGAAGTCGTCCGCCTGTGCGAGACCCCGAATAACTTCAGCTATGTGTACGATGCCGAGCTGCCCATCAAAGAGAAGCTCAATGCGATCGTACAGAGAGTGTACCACGGCAGCCGCGCTGTTCTGACCGGCCCGGCCGTGAAGCAGGCGCAGCAGCTGGAGCAGCTTGGCTTTGGCAACCTGCCGATCTGCATGGCGAAAACGCAGTACAGCTTTACCGATGATGCGAAGACTCTGGGCGCTCCCGAAGGCTTCGAGATTTCGGTGAAAAACCTGAAGGTATCCGCAGGCGCCGGATTCATCGTTGCTCTCACCGGCGATGTGATGACGATGCCCGGCCTGCCAAAGAAGCCCTCGTCCGAGAATATCGACGTGGACGAAAACGGCCGCATTTCCGGCTTGTTCTAATCCGTATTTCTCACTCATTTTTGCCGCCCCGGCACTATTTGTGCCGGGGCGGCGCTTTGTTTTTGATAAATTTTGAAGTCCCCCTGCATTCTCATAAAGAGAATGCAGGGGGACTTCGTATCAACAGACAGTTTTATAAAATAAATAAAAAAAACTTTTAATCAATATATTGACTTATCGTCCATACAACAATATAATAATATTATTGTCAGGACGATAAGTGAGGTGATGATTTGAGTCCACGCACAGGTCGGCCCCCATCTGGTAATGCGCGGCAGCAAAAAGTAGAAACGAGGATGACGAACAAAGAACTGGAAACACTTGACTACTGCTGTAAAATGACAAAGATGTCGAGGTCGGAGGTGATACGGGCTGGTATTGAGCTGATCTATTCCAACTTGTGTAACCTCAAAGAAAAATAAAAGGAAGCGGCGTCCAACCCACAAAGCAAGGCGCCACTTCCCCCAACCAACAAATGCCCGAAAGCAAATGCTGCGTAAATATTATAGCATGCGCGGCCGTTCCTTTCAAGGCGTTGTTGGGAACAACAAGGAAAGGATGATTTTTATGACGAGCATTCTCGAAGAATTTGCTTATGGCAATCTATCGCCGGAGGCGCAGCCTTTTCATCGAAATTCCGAATATGGCGAGGCCATGCGGATATTGACCCGGAATGAGGAGCGTCTTCTGGAAAGACTGAATGAGGAAGAAAAAATTCTGTTTGAAAAGTACACCGATGCACAGGACGAGCTGAACAGGCTCACTGCGGTCGGTAACCTGATTTACGGCTATAAGCTGGGGATTACGATGACGGCAGAGGCCTTTGTCGGAATGGACGATTTGTTCCAGCATGGGGGAAATCGCTGACGCCCAAAAGCATTCACCACAACATATTACAAAAGTATTCTATTGATTCAAACTTCACTACAGCAGAAAGCGGTCAAGGCACTCGCCCTGACCGCTTTTTGCTGCTTTTTTGCATTAAAAGACACTTTATTCGTATAGCTCCACTTCAAGCCGGAGCATATCTGCCAGAGCCAGCAGTTCGTCTTTGACCTCTCCGTAAATCACGGTAAAGTGCGGCTCCCAGCCGGATTTCACGCTGCTTTCCACCACACGCAGAGCGTTGGCCCTCGGCTGCACCACCACAGAGGTTCCGCAGAACTGCTTTGGCTTATCGAGCGCACGGCCCGGCAGGATCAACAGCCGAAAGGTTCCGTCCGGCTTTCGGCCCAAGCGAAAAACTGTTGCCTGCTCTGCCGGTCTGCACCCGAATTCCATCGTGGGACCAATTTTCCGGTTCGGGTGAACCCCTACCTGCGCGCCGGTATCTGTGCGGGCCAGAGAACAGGCGGCAGTGCCGCAGTGCCAGTATGTAATGGTGTTTTCCACTTCATCCAGAGAAACGGGGTCGCCGAAAAAGGTTGGCAGGCCGGTCAGCTGGGTGCCGATGTACATCGACAGCGAGCCGTAAACATCCGATTCACAGGCGGAGGCAATCAGATTGTCGTTCAGCATCGCCAGAACGGAGCATACCGGTGTACCGTAAGCGGCAAAGAAATCCGGCCAGCAGCGCGAAGAAAGCGCACCGATCCCGTTTGCTTTTACATAGTCGTCATAGGCTTTGTACAGCCGCACAAACGCGTCACGGTTTTTGGCAGGCGTGTTTTTCAGCCCCACCATCGCCTGCTCGGCGGCTTTTCGGTAGTCAGCGCATTCTTCGTCCGTGTAGCCTACGGCTTTTTCCATCAATTCGCGTGTTTCAATGGATTCCAGCGTAACGCCAAAGGTGTGCAGCAGCTCCGAATCGAGCGCGCGGCCAAAGCCAAAGCCCTGGGGCGTATGGCCCACCGCCGCCATTTTCAGCGAGTGGAGCTTATGGTAAACCTCACCGGCATGCAGGAACGCGCGAATTTTATGAATCACTGCTTCCTCCTCGGGTGCGCCGAATACATACGCAAACCGGTCGTCGCCCAGCGCGTGCATGGCGTTGGCGGCGGAATAGGCCCCCGTCAGAGAATTCAGGCGCAGCCGCCCGCCGTCGATCACCGGTTCCCGCAGTGTCCACAGCAGGGTGGGGCAGGAGAAGCGATGACGAATCTGGCTTGCGTAGGCCGCGTTGGCAAAGGTGACATTCTGGATGATCAAAAGCTGAGGAGAAATCGTATCCAAAAACGCGTTCAGCTCTTCGATCGTCAGCAGCATTTTCTGCGGACACACTATCTGCCCTGATAGGGAGGTGAGCAGTCTGACCGATTTTTCGAATTCGGCCTGCGCGCTTTCCAGATGAAACGTAGGCACCCCAATGGGCAAATAGGCCACCTGATATTCCGACATAACAATTCCGCCTTTCGTTAGTCCTTGCGATTGAGCGTGATATATGCTTCGTGTCCGCGGATTGATAACGTTCCCCCGCAGACTTTTTTCTCAGGAAAAATCACTTCGTACCGGCTTATGAATGCTGCATTACAGCTCCGCCAGCCCGCGGAACAAGTTCTTGTACTCACTTTCCTTTCGGTAAAACACGGGGGGATAGCCTATCGGCGCATCAACAAGATGCTCTCCGCCGCCAAACTTCGCGCCGGTCCACAGATGAACCCAGCTGTCCTGCGGCAGGTACACCAGCCATTTGCAAAGCTCTTTTTCCAGAACCGGGGCGATGAGAAGCTCGCGGCCGAACAGATACTCCGTCTGAATTTGATAGGCCGCGCGATCTTCCGGATAATGCACGAACAGCGGGCGCTGAATGGGCAGGCCGCGCGCCGCGTTTTCCTCCACAAGCTGCTTGAGGTAGGGCTTCAGCGCCACATGGATTTTGGCAAGCCGGGCGAACTGTTTCAGTGCGTCCTCGTCGTCGTATACCTGAAAATTTTCATCAGGGCGGTTGCCCTCGTGCGTTCGCATCACAGGGGTAAACACCGCCATCTCCGCCCAGCGAAGGAACAGCTCTTTCGTGCGCCGATTGCCGAACAGCGATGTGTATCCGCCGATGTCGCTGTGGCTGAGCCCGCAGCCGCACATTCCGGCGCTGAGGGCAGCCGTGATCGTGGTGCCAAGGCCGTCGTGTCTGCTGAAATCCACGGATTGATCCCCGGCCCAGAGCAGCGGGCAGTATTTTTGAGAGCCCGTGGCCCCGGCGCGCATAAAGAACACGGCTTCGCCGAGCTTCCCGCTTTCCGCGACCGCCTCATAATTGCAGCGCGCCCAAAGAGCGGGCCAGTGATTATGCTCCAGCATGGGGGAAACGCCGTTGAACAGTTTGACGTCGGTGGGCAGATATTCGCCGAAATCGGCCATCCAGCCGTCGATTCCCAGAGCCAGAATCTGTTTTTTGATGCAGTTTTTGTACCACTCAAAGGCTTCGGGATTTGTCAGGTCGACTACGCCGCAGTAAAACTCGCCGAAATCCACCAGATAATCGCCGCCGTCCGCGGCAAGAGCAAAATAGCCCTTTTCTTTTGCTTCCCGATACAGCTCGCCGTCGTTTACCAGATACCCGTTGTTGTAAGCCAGAAAATGAATGCCGCGCTCCTTGTATTCGCGGATTTTTTTCGGCAGGCCGGGATACATCGTTTCATTGAGCTTCCAGTCCCACTGCAGCCGTCTGCCGAACGAGGTTTCGCGCTTCCCGGCCCAGTCCTGACACCAGATTCCGGCCAGAGGAACGCCGCTTTGCAAAGTGCGCTCCGCAAGGGAAAAGGCACGCTCGGTGCCGCCCTGCACGCCGAGGATCACGCCGTTGTATATCCAGTCCGGCAGCAGCGGCTGGCGTCCAAAGAATTCGCTGAGCCGGTACAGCAGGTTCTCCCAGTTGTCGGCGGCTTCGATGCGAATGCGGTTCGGCACCGCCCAAAACTGCAGCTCGTGGAACGCTTCGTTCCGAAAATCGAAATCCGCGTAGGCAGTGCAGTCTGCGTGCAGATAATATTTTCGGGATGAAATGTAGGTGGGCTGCGGGTAGTTGGTGTTGTAATAATCGCCCCCGGCCCTGTTCTCCACATCGGAGCGCCAGGTGATATAGGTCGTTTTGTCGCGTCCCACACCGGGCTCAGACGTCCACAGGGGAAAATGCCGGTCGCGCAGGTTCAGATAAGACATCTGTTCGCCGCAGCCGTAGCAAGATTCCTCTGCGTCGGCGCACACGCGCAGCCAAAAACGGTTGATGGACGGGTCAAGCTGTTCAAAAGACAGCTCCGCAAGCTCGCCTTGAAGCATCACGTGTATGCAAAGCCGCCCTTCCAAATCCAGTGTCCATCCGCAATCCGTTTCTTCGGCCCCGGTGACGCGAAGCGGCATACGTTCCAATAAGTAATCCTCTATTTTAAAATTGCCTCGGTACATCTCGACGCTTTCCCGCCCGATCCCTACATAGATCATCGGCTGCTGCGGCGAGGCCTCGAGCAGAACGGTATCGTTGTGACGCAGAATCCAGGCGGTATGATTCCAACAGGCTTGCATGATTTGTGCCTCGCTTTCTTTAGTTTACCCGGCCATCAGCGCCGGCAGGGAGGAGCAGGCCATAAAGCAGCCCGACAAAAACAGTATGATATATACCATAAACAAAAAGTGCCGGTTCGGGATTTTTTGATGAATCCAGGTACCGAGCAGAATACCGGCCGCCAAGAACGGCAGAGTGATCAGACTCATGCGCAACACTGTGCCGGTGAAAACGCCGGTTGCAATGTAGCGGATCAGCAAAATCAGATTCAAGCTGAACCAAAATGAGCACATGGTGGCGCGGAACTGGCTTTTTTCGCGAATGGTGCGCGTGATATAGATGATCAGCAGCGGGCCGCCCGAGCTGAAAGCGCCGTGAACGACGCCCCCAAGGAACAGCAGAAAATAGAGTATGTATTTGCGAAAGCCCTGCGGCACGGTATCGACGTCTTTTATTTTGCTCAGCCCCTGACGGATTCCGTTCGCGGCGACGAGGATCATGAAAACCGCAAGCAGGAATTTGAGCACCATTTCGGGCAGCGCGGAGAATGCCCACATGCCGATCGGCAGACCAAGGAGCACGAACAGCATCACAATGCCGTACTGCTTCCACTGGATTTTTCGAAAATCCGTCGCGATGACATAGGCGGAAAGCAGCCATGCGTGCAGGCAGAGCACCGGTACTGCGACCGACACGCCTGCAATGGCGATTCCGAACGGGAGGGCCAGTACAGTGGAGCCAAACCCCGTAATCGATTCGATGACGTGCGTGACAAAAGAAAGCAGCCCGAACAGCAGCTCTTCCATGCTCATAAATGACCTCCCAAATTTCAAATAAGCGAACTGCAAAACGCCGGGCGCTTTACCTTGCCACGCTGATTGAAATTATTTTTAACAGGTTTAATTAAATAGTAATATAGGCGAGAATCAATGTCAATCAATAAAACGACTAAATCAAAGCAGAAATTTTTGGAGGGGAAGAGGGTGCTTTTCAAACAGAACATTTTTTCATTTGGTAACCCAATGGATCTGTGCTGGACGAGGATGGAAAGAAAAATGTATTTTTCCAGGAAAACCGCAGTTTTTCTCCAGAATTTTAATGGCGTTTAGACCAAGCTTTCAAGAAAATAAAAAAGCATAGCCTTTGTCAATCGCCAAAAAAGAAGCTGTGTTAAACCGAAGCGAAACCGCCGCTAGAAAAAAACAAGCGGTCAAAAAGCACAAAAAGCAAGCAGGATTATTTAATTAAAACAGTTAATAAATAATTGACTTTTCTTTTGGCGGCACCTAAAATCAAAAGTAGAACGAACGGATTGCGGCGAAACACGCGATTCAGTTAAAAGCTTTATCTGAAATGTGAGGGAAGAAAGCATGGATACGGTTTTTCAGTTTACGATGCCGACCAAAATCGTTTTTGAGGACGGCGCAGCTTTTCACGCTGGGGATCAGGTCAAAGGGGAAAGCGTACTGGTGATTTCAGACCCGTTTTTATATGAAAGCGGGGTCGCCCAAAAAATCGGCGAGGGTCTCGGCGGCAGGCGGGTGGCCTATTTCAGCCAAATTGAACCGAATCCCTCCTGCGAGAGCGTGGACGCGGCTGCGCAAGCCGCGCGCGAAGCGGATGTTCAGTGCGTCATCGGTCTCGGTGGCGGCAGCTCGCTGGATGTTGCGAAGGTAGTCGCCTGCCTTGTGAGCAATCCGGGCAGCATCTATGACTATTACGGCGGTGGAACCAGACAGCTTGAACACCGTGGGGCGCAGCTGATCTGCATTCCCACCACGGCAGGCACCGGCAGCGAGGTAACGAATGTTGGCGTGTTCACGAACCGTAAAACCGGGAAGAAGGTTCCCATGCTCCGCCCGCTTTTCTGGCCGGACATCGCTCTGGTCGACAGCACCCTGACCCACACGCTGCCCGCGGCGGTCACAGCCTCCACCGGGATGGACGCGTTTTGCCACGCGATCGAGGCGTACTGGAACCGGGAATCACAGCCGATGTGCGATATGCTTGCCATGCGCGCGATGAAGCTGATTCTGGACAATATCAAAACGGCGTATGACCATCCACAGGACGCACAGGCACGGCGGAACATGAGCATGGCCAGTACGCTCGCGGGCGTCGCGTTCAGCCAGACCCGCACCACCGGGATTCACGCGGTCAGCTTCCCGCTGACGGTGGAATTCGGGCTAAGCCACGGCGATGCGTGTTCCATTACGCTGCCTGCTTTTATCCGCATCAGCGAAGAAAAGAAACGGGAGAAAATGCGCGAGCTATGCGGCTGGCTCGGGTTTGCCGATGTTCCGGCGCTGGCGCAGGCGGTCGAGGGCCTGATGCGCAGCATGAAGATGCGCACACGGCTGCACGAAGCCGGGGTGCGGGAAGAAGATATTGAACATATTGCAGAGGTCGGTTTGGAGGTGGCGATCATCCAGCTGACCCCGGCGGAAATGAACAGGCAGACGGTAACGGCCCTGCTTCGTTCCATACTGTAATTCGGATAGGAGGACAAAGATGAGTGAACAACAAATCTATTTGCAGCATCAGGCCAATGTCATCCGCAAGCTGACGCTGGAAGAAATCGGAAAACTCGGCGTCGGGCATGTCGGCGGCAGCCTTTCTATTTGCGAGGTTCTCTCCGCGCTGTATTTTCGGCTGATGAAGATCGATCCACAAAATCCCGGGTGGCCGGAGCGCGACCGGCTGGTGCTCTCGAAAGGGCATGGCGGCCCGGCCCTGTATGCCGCGCTGGCGCTGAAGGGCTATTTCCCGATAGAACTGCTCGATACCCTGAACCGCCCCGGAACCATGCTCCCCAGCCACTGTGATATGCGGCGTACCGTCGGCATCGATATGACCACCGGCTCGCTGGGACAGGGCTTTTCCGCCGCGGTCGGAATGGCGCTCGCGGTTCAGATGGATCATCTGCCGAACACGATTTATACCATCATCGGCGACGGCGAAAGCGACGAGGGCCAGATTTGGGAAGCCGCCATGTTTGCGGGCGGCAGGGGTCTGGATCATCTGATCGCCTTTACCGACTACAACAAAATGCAGATCGACGGCTATACGCAAGAGATCAATCCGCTTGAGCCGCTTGGGGACAAATGGCGTGCCTTCGGCTGGCATGTGCAGTCGATCGACGGCCACAACACCGATGAGATCGTGAGCGCAGTGGAGCAGGCCAAGCACGCGCAGGGGAAACCCTCCATGATCCTGCTGAACACGATCAAGGGCAAGGGAGCTTCTTTTTCAGAGGGCAAACTCAGCTCCCACAACATGAAGCTGACCGAGGAAATGTGGAAAGCAGCGGTCGCCGAACTGGAAAAGGAGGGAGCGTAAATGAATCAGCCGTTTGAGGGGAAGCTGGAGGAGCATTGGCTGCGGGATACCTATGTGGACCTGCTGCTGAAATACGCCCAAAAGGATGACAGGATCGTCGCGCTGGACGCGGATTTGATGGCGGCATCGAGTGTCAAACGCTTCTCTCAGCAGATGCCGGATCGGGCCATCGATGTGGGCGTGGCCGAGGCAAATATGATCGGCGTTGCGGCAGGACTTGCCGCCATGGGGAAAATACCGTTCACACATTCCTTTACCGCTTTCGCAAGCCGCCGCGTGTGCGACCAGGTGACGCTTTCGGTCGCCTACGCGGGCCTGAATGTCAAGATGGTCGGCAGCGACCCGGGAATCACGGCGGAGCTGAACGGCGGCACTCACATGAGCATGGAGGATGTGTCGATCATGCGGAATATCCCCGGAATGACGGTTTACGAGCCGGTAGACAGCGCCCAGCTGCGCGCGGCGTTCCCGCAGATTTTGACGCACGACGGCCCCGTTTATATTCGCCTGCTGCGCCGGCCCGCGGTGCGGATTTATTCAGAGGATGATCAATTCACGCTCGGCAAGGCGTCTCTTCTGCGCGAGGGCGGGGATGTCACGATCCTCGCGACCGGAATCATGGTGGCCGAGGCGCTTCTGGCGGCTGAAGAGCTGGCCGGGCAGGGGATCAGCGCCGAGGTGCTGAATGTACATACCGTCAAACCGTTTGACGAAGAAGCGGTTCTTCGCAGCGTGATGAAAACGAGGGCGGTGGTTACGGCGGAAAACGCCTCCGTCATCGGCGGGCTCGGCAGCGCCGCCGCGGAATGCCTTGGGGAGAACTACCCGGTTCCCCTGCGGCGGGTTGGAGTGCGCGACTGCTTTGGCGAGGTGGGCATGATCGACTACCTGAAAGAAAAATTCGGCCTCACGGCAAAGGAGATCGTCCGTGCGGCGCATGAAGTGATAGAAAGGAAGAATTCGAGATGAAAGTATTGATTGGATCGGATAAATCCGGGTTTGGTCTTAAAGAAGAGATCAAAGCGTATCTTACCGGCAAAGGCCACGAAATGACCGACTGCGGCACGCTTGATCCGGAGCAGCCGAAGCCCTTTTTCGAGGTGGCGCCCGCCGCGGCGCAGAAAATTCAGAGCGGCGAGTTCGAGCGCGCCATTTTGATCTGCGGCACCGGTATGGGCATGGCGATCGTCGCCAATAAGTTCGAGGGCGTTTACGCGGCCTGCTGTGAAAGCACCTATGCGGCCGAAAAATGCCGCGCTATCAACGATACGAATATCCTCACCATGGGCGGCTGGATCATTGCCGGTATTCTGGGCTGCGAAATGGCCGAAACCTTCCTCACCACCGGGTTTACCGAGAATCTGGAGGAATGGCGGCAGGAGTTTCTAAAAGGCGCAAAACAAAAGGTCGGCGCAATCGAAGAATCCATTTACCATAAGGACCAATGATTCCCTGAAAGCAGGATCACTTTTAACAATGCCCGTTATCATGCGTTCTTCCTATTTCCCAATTCAAAAATCCCGCGAGCCGAAGTTCGGTTCGCGGGATTTTTGACGATGAAACAAAATCAGAGTTCTTTTTCTTCGCTATTCAGCAGGCCACCGTTTTCAAAAAACAAGCTTTCCACTGTTGCGGCGGGGCCGAGCGTTTCCAGCCCCATGTTGTAGTGACTAAAGCTGACCCGTTCGGTATTGGCATAGCGGGTCAATTGCTGCTGCAAAGACTGCCGGAAACGCTCGTTTTCAAACAACTCCCCGTACAGCACCACGCTTTCGGGGTCGAACAGCGTCAGCATGTTTTTGATCACGAGGCAAAGGTAGAAAATCACCCGGTCGAGCGTTTGCTCCACAACGGGGTCTTCGGCATTGTAGGCGCGGATGACCTCCTGAATCGTCACCTTCGAAGCGTCGCCGCCGGTCAGATCCCACAGCACCGGAGTGCGCTGCTCGCTGAGCATGCTTTTCATTGTGTTTTCGATGGAATCGTAGTGGATGATCGTCTCAAGGCAGCCCTGATTGCCGCATACGCAGGGCGCGCCGTTCGGGTCGGCGATCATGTGGCCGAGCTGAATCGCCCGGTAGTTGAATACGCTGGATTGTCCATCCCCCAGCGTGTAGGCCGCGCCAAGGCCCGGGCCGTATTTGATGAACAGCATCGGGTGAATCTGACGGTGGCTCGAAAGCACGCTTTCCCCGTGCGCCAGTGCACAGATGTTATTGGTCAGCAGCACGGGCATTCGGAGCTTTTCCGATAAAATCGAAGCGACAGGGATGTTGCGCTCTTCCCACACCTGAAACGGATTGACGCTGATCCCGTTGATACTGTCCACAATGCCGTTGATGCTCACGCCAAGCCCCACCATCGTTCTGGTGGAAAGCACATTGTATTCCGCAAGCTTTGCCTGAATCGTATGCGTCAGCTTTTCTAGAATGGCTGGGGCCTTGCGGCGGCAGTCGCCCGTGTAGATCAAATCCTCAAACAGGATGGTGCTGTTGAGATCGGTGCACAGTACCCGGAATTTGTGCCGGGTAATATACACCCCCAGCGCGGCATAATGGGCGCCGTTGATCTGAAGCAGCACCTCGCGCCGCCCTTTTCGGTTGGTGCTTTTTTCCCGTTCCGCTTCCACCTGGCAGAGCAGGCCCTCGTCGAGCATCTCGCCGGTGATCATCGTGATGGCGGCGGGCGTCAGGCCAAGCCGCAAGGCGATTTCTTTTCTGGAGATACTGCCGCTCAGGTGAATCAGCTGCAGAATGGAGCCGCGGTTCTGCTTCTTCACTGCCAGCATGTTGACGCCGTTTTCGCGCACATTGGGCATCGGTACGCCCTCCTTCCTGTGTTTTAAATTAATAGAAAACCTGAATATTCTTTCCTGTCAGTCCGGCATAAGCGCCGTTTTTGGCGGGAGCGCTTTCCGGGTGTGCAATCAGCCATTTTCCCTGCATCCAGAGCAGGCGTTCCTCACCGCGGGCGTTTTCAGGCAGGTGCTTTAAAGGCAGATTTGTTCCCTGCGGCAGAACGACAACGCATTTGAAGCCCTCGTCGCTTACCCTGCAGGGGGCAAAGTGAAGCGTGGTTCCGTAAAGTTCGCACGCGGTTCCGGCGGGAACATAATAGCCCTTTACCAAAGCGGTATCGAGCGTGTTGCCGCGGATATCGCGGGCGTCGGCAAGCAAAAGCACCAGATCGGTCACGGCCAGGTCCAGCTCCGGCATCTTGTGGTATTCCAGCGCGTTCAGGTGGCTGCCGTTGCCGATGCAGTAGCCGACCTCGATCGGCATGGAGCCGTTCAGTTTCTCTTTCACGGCGGCGGCCAGCTCTGTGTTGGTAAGCCTGGGATCGTCGGCCACATAAACGTTCCCCGATTCGGGAACCGCGATTTGCTCCATTGTTTCGAGCCACGAGGTGAAATCGTATTCCTCTACGATCCGGCCATATTGCCGGAAGGATTCGTCGGTAATGGGGAGCAGAGACAGCGCCGGATTTTTCTTTACCAAATCAGTATACACGTTCCAACCTCCCAAATTGCATTTTAAATATTGAAACCGTTAAATTAATTGTGAAGATGTCCGCCGGAAATTGAAGATGCATGATTCTGAGCAGACAGATCATTCTTTTGGTTTGATCTTAGCATAATTTTAAAGGAAAAAGCAATCCAAATTTAAATTAATTAAAAGATTTAATAATATAGCACAAATTGTGATATTTAAAAATAGTAGAGTAAACAAATTTGGAGTATTTCAATAAAAATTGTTTACATTACACAAATCCTAAGATATAATTTGAATCGGGGAGGCACCCGTAAAAGCAGAATAGAATAGGGAAAACAAGATTAAGTTTAGGCGCTTAAATAACTTGCTGCCACAACGGGGGCCAGATTTGTTTCAGTCGAGGAATCTGAGAGTATTTTAATGTATTAGGAGGTAGTGTAATGAAAAAGTTGATCGCTTTCAGTTTGGCGGCAGCGATTGGAGTGCTTTCCTTTACGGGCTGCAGCGGCCAGACGGGAACGGCATCCGGCACCGGCAGCAGTCAGGCAGGGCAGGAGGTCACTCTGACGTTCCCCTGTATTTGGGTCGGTTCCGACAGCAAGGCAAAAGTGTTCGGCGAAATGGTCGCGGGCTTTAACACCGAGTATGCCGGAAAGTATCAGATTAAACTGGAGGAACAGACGGATTACGACGCCTACCGCGATAAGATCCGCACCCTGATTTCCACCGGGGCCGCGCCGGATCTGTTTACCGTACAGGATTTCCCGGATCTGGAGCTGTACGCATCGTCGGGCAAGCTGATGAACCTGACCGATTTTCTGGCGGAGTCCGACATGGCCTCCCGTTTTGAAGGCGGGATCGTCGAGAGAGCCCAAATCGACGGCGCCAACTACGCGATGCCTTATGAGAGCGCGGTTGTTCCGATCATGTACAATAAAAAGCTGCTGGAAGCAGCCGGCGTAACGTCCATCCCCACTACATATGATGAATTCTGGGATGCCTGCGCCAAGCTCAAGGCGAAGAACATTTTCCCGACAACGCAGATGACGAGCGCCAACGCGTGGACCTCCATGCTCTGGTACTCCTATGCTCTGGCGGCCTGCGGCGGTGCGGATGTCTATAAGAACGGCTTTGATGATCCTGCGTTTGAAAAAGCGGCGGAAATCATGGTGAAACTGTTCCAGAACACCTCGTCCGACGCAGTCGGTGCAGACGCCACTGTGGTAAACGGACACTTCTTCAATGAACGTGCAGCCATTTACACCAACGGTTCCTGGATTCTGGGGCGCATCAAGAAAGAGGGCGTGCAGGGTCTGTACGACAATCTGGTGCTTGCACCCGGCCTGAGCTACGACGGCAAAAACGGCGGCGCGTATATCAGCACCATTCAGGCGTATCTGGTGGCGGGCAAGCAGGATGATCCGCAGAAGGCCGAGGCGGCCAAAGCGTTCCTGCGCTATGTCAGCGATCCCGAACGCGTGGTAGAGCTTGCAAACTCCTCCGGTGCCCTGTTCGCAATTAAAATGGATGCCTCTAAAATCACAGATCCGCTGCAGGCCGAGATCGTAAAGCAGAGCGCCGCGGCGTCTTTCATGATCGGTCATTTCCAGGGCTCCGTTCCCACGGCTGTGACAAATGAGTTCCCCGCGGCGCTGGAATCCCTTGTGATCGGCGACATTACCCCTGCTGAATTTGTACAGCATCTGAAAGAAGTAGAGGACAGCAACAGCTGACAAATCCGGTTTTCGGGCGACATCGGTTATGCCGCGGGCGGGATCATGTTCCTTAGGCCGCCCGCGGCCTTTCTTTGAAAAGGAAACAGGGGAGTTTACTATGAAGATCACAAAGCAGGACAGGATCGGCATCGTTCTTTTCCTTGCACCGGCGCTTTTGTTGATTCTGGTGTTTTTTATCGTCCCGATCCTTTCCGTTGGCGTTACCAGCTTTTTTAAATGGAATGGGATCACTGCGCCGGAATTCAGCGGGTGGCAGAACTATGCCAAAATTTTTTCGGATAAGGTATTTTGGCGCAGTGCCAGAAATAATTTGATCTGGGTAGCCGGCGCCTGTGTGGTGCAGGTCCCTTTGGCGCTGATCATGGCGATGGTGCTATCTACAAAGCCCCGCGGATGGAAAATCTTTCGGACCGTTTATTTTTTGCCGCAGGTGATCTCCGGCATCGCCATTGCCATGCTGTGGTCCGCGGTATACAACAGTGAATTCGGTCTTTTGAACGGCCTGCTCAAGCTGGTGGGCCTAGGGGATTCGACCCGCAATTGGCTGGGGGACCCCAAAACGGCATTTGCCTGTGTGCTGGTGTACGGCCTATTTTACATCGGGTACTTTATGGTGATTCTGATGGCCGGAATCAGCGATATTGACGAAAGCTATTACGAAGCAGCCACCATCGACGGCGCAAGCCGCCTGCAGATGGAATGGAATATTACGATTCCCCTCATCCGGTACTCCATCATGACCTGCGTAACGCTGGCGGCCGTGTACGCGCTGCGTACCTTCGAGCAGCTGTATCTGCTCACGAACGGCGGCCCGGCCAACCGTACCTCGGTCTTGGTGTTGTACCTGTACAATCAGATGCGCAATAACAATTACGGCGGCGCCAATGCTTCCAGCATGATGCTGATTCTGACCGGCACGCTGGTCATCATTGTGGTGCGCAGGCTGTTTGCGGAAAAGAAAAGATAGGGGGAGCGTCATGGAAGGGATTGTAAAAGGAAAAGCCAGTTACAGCACCAGGGGAGTTTTGTGTCTGATTCTCAAATGGTTTATCATTCTTCTGTTTGCGGTGTACACGCTGTTCCCGCTGCTGTGGCTGTTGATTACATCATTAAAAACAAACGCCGAGTATTTCAATAATCCATTTTCTTTTCCGGCTGTTCCCCAGTTTCAGAATTATATCAACGCGTTTTCTCAGGCCAATCTGGGGCAGATGATCTGGAACTCCGTGACGGTTGCGGTGATTGCCACCGCGGCGAACGTATTTGTGGCCGCCATGGCCTCGTATGCGATCTCCCGCTTTGACTTTAAAGGGAAAGAAATCTTCTTCACCATTTTTTCCGCCGGCGTGATGGTTCCACTCAACGCCCTGATGGTTCCGTATTTCACAATTTTCAGCAGGATCGGCCTGCTCGATTCCATGAACGCGCTGCGGATTCTGTACACGGCGATCGGCCTTCCGATTGCGGTCATCATTATCCGCGGATTTATGGATTCTCTGCCGCGCGAAATCGAAGAGGCGGCGTACATCGATGGCTGTGGATTTTTTGGTCGTTTCTTTCAGATCATCCTGCCGCTTTCCAAAACGGGGCTCATTACGGCGGCTACGTTTCAGTTTATCACCTGCTGGAATGAATTCGTTTATGCCAATCTGCTGACTTCATCGCCGCAGAATAAAACGATCCAGATCGGTATTCGTTACTTTACCAATCAGTTCACAACGGATTATGTATCGATGTACGCGGCGATTATTATTGCGATTGTGCCCAGTGTTCTGGGGTATGCGCTCTTCCAGAAGCAGATCATTTCCGGCATGACCAGCGGTGCGGTAAAGGGCTGACCGCCGCGCGCAGCGGTGATGATGCCCGCTGCAAAAACCATTTTCCAGATTATACGCC
>JAEXDU010000214.1 GCA_023401495.1 Bacillota bacterium | reverse complement strand
ACCGTACACTATCATAGTAAATTTTCACAAAAATTTCAAGGAGTTTTTTACCCAATGACAGAGAAACCCTTGATTTACGGCATAGTTGCCGAATTTAATCATCTGCACCTGGGGCATCGTTATCTGATCGAGCAGGCGAAACAGTCCTCCCCCGGTGGACTGGCCATTGTAATGAGCGGAAATTTCGTGCAGCGGGGCGATCCCGCCGCCTTTTACAAATGGCCCCGCGCCCTGGCAGCCCTGCGCTGCGGCGCTGATTTGGTGCTGGAGCTACCGGTCAGCTTTTCTGTGGCCGGCGCTGAACGGTTCGCCTTTGGAGCCGTTTCTGTGCTGAACGCTCTGGGCTGTGTCGATCGCCTCGTCTTCGGCAGCGAAAGCGGCGATGTAAAAACACTGTTTTTGATTGCCGAAACCCTGTTGAGCCCAGAATTCGAAACCGCCGTTAAAAACCGCCTGGCCTTTGGCGTACCGTTCGCCGCAGCGCGGCAGGCAGCGGCACAGGAGCTTCTCGGCGCCCCGGCCGTTCTTCTGGAAGAGCCCAACAATATTTTAGGCATCGAATACTGCAAGGCGCTGCTTCGCACCCATTCCTGTATGCGCCCGCAAACGGTAAGGCGCATCGGCTCCCCGCACGACGCACAGTCTTTGGCTCCACAGACCCGGATCGCCTCCGCTTCGCAGATTCGGCAGCGTATGCTGCAAAACAAATCCTTTGCTTCTTATGTTCCGGAAGAGGCCTTCCCTATTTTTCAGCAGGAGCTTTTGGCAGGACGCGCTCCGGTGTCCCTCTCCTCTCTGGAAACCGCCATCTTGGCGCGGCTTCGTTCCATGAGCCGGGAGGAACTCTCTCAATTGCCGGACATCAGCGAGGGTCTGGAGAACCGCATTTACAGCAGCATCCGCACCTCTTCTTCCCTGGAGCAACTCTTTTTTTCGATCAAATCAAAGCGATATTCCCATGCACGAATCCGCAGAATCTTGTTATCCGCTTTTTTAGGTCTGAATCAGCGGGAGCTTCCAGAGACCCCTGCGTATCTTAGGATATTGGCTTTTAATGAAACCGGGCGGGAAATGCTGCGTGTGATGAGACACACGGCCACCCTGCCGATTGTGACAAACGCGGGCGATTTTGCCCAGCTTGGCGGCGACGCCAGGGCGATGTTTGAAACAGAGTGCAGGACAACGGACCTTTATTCCCTCTGCACCCCGGAAAAGGGCCCCTGCGGGCTGGAAATGACCTGCGCATATTGGGAAAGGAAGGATTTTTTTGGCAATTCAAATTAAAGAAACGGAATACCTGAACTATGGCCGGTGCGTACATATCAGCAACGGCATCATCGAAGTCATGGTGACAATTGATGTGGGTCCCCGGATCATTCACTTTTCTTTGGTCAACGGAGAAAACATGCTCTTCACCGACCAGGACCGTAAATACCGCGCGTTCGGGGAGGAATTCGACCAGCTGTACGGGGAGGGCTCCGTTTTTTACAATTACGGCGGCCACCGGCTTTGGCTCAGCCCCGAAAGCACCCCCGACACCTACTACCCGGACAACGAGCCGGTAGTGTATGGCATCCTTTCGGAAGGCGTCAGCTTTTTGCCGGCACGGCAGAAGCACAACGACATACAGCTCGGTTTTGAGGTGATGATGAACGAGAATACCTCGGACATCATGGTGGTGCACAGCGCCAAAAACTGCTCCAAAGAACCGAAAACCCTTGCTCTGTGGTCCATTACGATGATGGCTCCCGGCGGGTTCGAGATCATCCCGCAAAATCAGGGCGAAGACCCGCTGCAGCCGGACCGCTCGCTGATTCTATGGCCTTATGCCGATTTGCGCGATCCCCGCGCGTTTTGGGGCAACCGCTTCATTACCCTGCGCCAGGATTCCTCCGCCACCTCCGCCTTCAAGCTCGGTGTGATCAACCGGGCCGGATGGGCCGCGTATGTGCGAAAGAATGTGGCCTTGATGAAACGGTATGTCCACAATATTCATGCCGCGTATCCCGATCTGGGCGCGTCCTTTGAAACGTATACCAACGGCGATTTTCTGGAGATGGAATCGCTGAGCCCGCTCTACCACATTGAACCGGGAAACACGGTGCGCCATGTGGAAAATCTGACCCTGCAGCGGATCGACCAGCCGCCGAAGCTGGACGATGAAGCGGCGCTGGACGCATTTGCCGCCGAGCTGGGATAAAGCATAAACAAAAAACAGCCCCCTTTCCGATCCGGTACAGTCCGGTCAGAAAAGGGGGCTTTTCCGTTGAAAAAAGAGTTCTTTATTCTGCCGCGGCCTCTGCCCCGTCGTCCTCGCTGTCATTGGTCAGGTGCAGGCGATCAAGAATGTAGAAGATCAGCCCCATGGCCATACCGACCACGCAGGCCAGCACCATACCCTTGAGCTCAACGCTGCCCAGATGCAGCGATACGCCGGAAAGACCCGTGACAAAAATGACGGAGGTCATGATGATATTGCGGTTCTTGCCGAAGTCCACGCGGGAATCCACGAGGATACGCAGGCCGGAAGCGCCGATCATGCCGTACAGCAAAAACGAAATGCCGCCGATAACCGGGCCGGGGATCGTTGCAATCAGCTCAGAAAATTTACCGATAAAGGAGCTGATGATCGAAAGCACCGCAGCGCCGCCGATCACCCACACGCTGTACACGCGGGTCATGGCCATAACGCCGATGTTTTCGCCGTAAGTAGTGGTAGGAACCGCACCCACCATGCCGGAGGCCATTGTGGAGAAACCGTCGCCCATCAGCGAGCGGTGTAGGCCGGGGTCTTTGAGCAGGTCCTTGCCGATTACCTTACCGGTAACGATCTGATGGCCGATATGCTCCGAGATCAGTACCAGCGCAACCGGCAGCATGGTGATGATCGCATCCAGACGGAACTGCGCGAGCTGAAAATGCGGCAGAGAGAACAGGCTGGCCTGTTCCACCGGCGCAAAATCCACCACGCCCAGAATAGCCGCCGTGACATAGCCGCCGATGATGGCGATTAGAATGGGGATAACGGAAAGAAAGTTGCGGAACAGGATGGAGCCGAATACCGCAATTCCCAGCGTAACGAGAAAAACAATGGCGTTTTTGGGGTCCACCGCTGTAACCACCTGCTGAAACATGCCTTCGGAGCCTTTTACTGCCACATAATTCGTCTGCGTCAGAATTCCGGCGGTGGAGGCTGCCGTACCGGAAAGCTCCAGACCGATCAGCGCGACAACCGGGCCCATTGCGGCCGGCGGGAGAAGCTTGTCGATCCAGTCGGAGCCGAATCGCTTGATGACCAGTGCCAAAATCACCACCAGGCAGCCAACTGCGACAAAGCCGCCCTGCGCATAGGCAAACCCGCCGCCGGGCGCATCCTTATACCGGTTGATGACAATGAGGGCCGGGCCGATAAACGCAAAGCTGGAACCGAGGTACGCCGGGCATTTTCCCTGCGTAATCCAAAAGAAAAACAGTGTGCCGACACCGTTCATCAAAAGTACGACTGCGGGGTTGATTCCAAACAGCGTGGGAACCAGAACAGACGCGCCGAACATTGCAAACATGTGCTGTATGCTCAGCGGGATCGCCTGCCCCAGCGGCGGCTTTTCATGGGTTTGAATGATGTGTTTTGACATAGCTTGAATCATCCTTTTCTTTCATCTGAAATCTTTTTTTGAAAAACGGCTCCAAAAAAGTAGGCCTTTGATGAAACGGGATGTCAAAAGCCTACCAAAGCAGCCGTAAACAGCAACGAGTGTTGAAAACAGGCCAAAAGAAAAGCCCACCCGGTATGCAAAGCATATCAGATTGAGCTTATCTGGTCTTCTATTTTCTGACAAATGCGGATTTTGGCGCCGCACAAATGGGGCAAAGCCAATCTTCCGGCAAATCTTCGAACGGAACATCGGGATCGTTGTAAATATAACCGCAAATCTTGCAAATGAACTTTCCGCCGTCTGAACCGGTGTTGCTTTCTGCAACAGGACGGTAAGTCGGCGCGTTTTTGGGAGCGGAACCCTTGAGTGCCTCATGGTAATACGTGTAGGTCATCGGCGTACCGACCACCTTTTCACTGCCGGCAATCACCTCGGCCAGAAACACCGTATGTGTCGAGGTTTCTACCCGGCTGACTACCTTACACAAAAACCAGCAGCAGGCATTTTCTTTGATCACGGGGACACCTTCCGCCAAAACACGGTGACGGATGTTTTTCAGCTTGTTGGAATTTCTTCCGGAATTGAAGCCCAACGCGCCGATGACAGTACCGGGGGTATCCTCTGACAAAACGGAAACAGAAAAAATTCCGGTCTCCCGGATACATTCGTGACTGTAATTATCGTGATGCATACTGACAGCGATAACGGGAGGATTCGTATTCGTAACCTGAATCACCGTATTCACAATACATGCCGACGGTTCGTTCTCACCCTTTACACCAATGGCATACATCCCGTATGACAAGGTGGTCAAAATAGTACTATCCAATCAGTATCCCTCCCCACGGATCATACCTGAGTCCAAAATTATATATATCATAGCACTGAGCGGACAAAGATACAAGAGCTTATTTCTATTTTTTCTCCATGATTTTTTTCCAGTACTGCAGAAACGC
>JAEXDU010000175.1 GCA_023401495.1 Bacillota bacterium | reverse complement strand
GATTAGGCCAACAGAGAGCAACACGGTGTCGCAGTCGAGCACCTCTTCCGTTCCCGGAATCGGCATGCGGTTCTCGTCTACCTTCTGCACGACCACCTGCTCCACGCGCTTATCGCCGCGGATTTCGGTAATGGTGTGCGACAAATGCAGCGGAATATCATAGTCGTTCAGGCACTGCACAATATTGCGCATCAGCCCGCCGGAATACGGCATCACCTCGTAGACCCCCAGCACCTTGGCTCCCTCCAGCGTCAGGCGGCGGGCCATGATCAGGCCGATGTCGCCGGAGCCTAGGATCACCACGCGGCTGCCGACGCGGTCGCCCTCCAGATTCATATACAGCTGTGCCGCGCCCGCTGTGAACACGCCTGCCGGGCGGCTGCCGGGGATGCCGATCGCGCCGCGTGTTCTCTCGCGGCAGCCCATGGCCAAAACGATCGACTTCGCGTGCAGCTCCAGATATCCACGCTGCGGGTTAATGGCATATACCGTGCGGCGCTCACTCAAATCGAGCTCCAGCACCATGGTACCGGTCAGCACCTCAATATCGCTCTTTTTCAGTTCATCGATAAACCGTTCGGCATATTCCGGGCCGGTCAGCTCCTGTTTAAAATAATGCAGCCCAAAGCCGTTGTGGATGCACTGGTTCAGAATACCACCGAGATCCGCCTGGCGTTCGAGCAGCAGCACGCTTTCGGCCCCGTTCTGCCGTGCGGAAAGCGCCGCCGCCAGACCGGCCGGGCCGCCGCCGACGACAATCACATTATATTCCTGTTTCAATGTTTGCCCGCCTCCTTCTGCTCTTTCGTCCGGCCAAGGATGATATTCATCCCCGCGCGGTCCAGAGGCACCTGGCTCTCCGGAATTCCCAGCTCGCGGGCGATGATCGCCTGTACTCTCGGCCCGCAGAAGCCGCCCTGGCAGCGCCCCATGCCGGGCGTGCAGCGGCGCTTGATGCCGTCTACCGAACGCGGCGGAAGCGGGCGGTGCATCGCGTCTACGATCTCACCCTCGGTTACGGTTTCACAGCGGCACACGATGGTGCCGTACAGCGGATTGCGGAGAATGGCTTCGCCGCGCTCCTTCGGGCTGAGGGATTTAAACCGCAGCACGCGGCGCTTTGACACAAAGTCCGGATTCGGCGAAAGCTCCAGACCGGCGCGGTGCAGCATCTGCACCATGTCGCGCGCGATCGCCGGGGAGGAGGTCAGCCCCGGGGATTTGATGCCCGCGATATTGAAAAAGCCCTCGCACGCCTTACTCGGCCCCACAATAAAATCATCCTGTGTGGAAATGGCGCGCACTCCCGCAAAATTGCGAATGGAATCGCGGAAATTGATATTCGGCACGCTTCTGATCGCCGCCTGCCGCACATTGTGCAGACCCATCGACGTGGTGTCGGCGTCGTCTACAGAAACATCTTCCGCGTTTGGCCCCACAATCAGATTGCCGTGCACTGTGGGAGAAACCAGCACGCCCTTGCCCACTTTGGTAGGACACTGGAAGATCACGCGGCTGACCAGCTTGCCCTGTGTAGTGTCGAGCACAAAATACTCGCCGCGGTTCGGTATGATCTGAAAGCTGTTATCGCCCACCATCGCCGCGATGCGGTCTGTATGCACGCCGGCGGCATTGACGACAAACCGGGCCTGCACCGGCCCCTGAGAGGTCTGGATGGTAAACCCATCTCCGTTTTTCTCAATGCCGGTCACTTCCGCATCCAGCATCACCTTGGCGCCGCCCTGCATGGCTACCTCTGCCTGCGCAATCGCCAGCTCCCACGGGTTGATAATCGCCGCGCTGGGTGCCCAGAGAGCAAACAGAGCGTTCTCGCTCAGCGCCGGCTCCATCTGGTGCAATTCTTCTTTTTCTACGATGCGCAATCCCGGCACTCCGTTTTCAACGCCTCTTCGGTACAGAGCTTCCACCGTCGCGCGGTCCTCTTCGGAAAATCCAAGTACAAGCGAACCGATTTTATCATATAAAATATCCAGATCCGCGCAAAGCTGCTCGATGATCCGGTTGCCCTCCACGTTGTAGCGGGCCATCAAGGTACCCGGCTCCGGGTCGTATCCCGCATGCACGATCGCGCTGTTTGCTTTGGTGGTACCGACGCTTACGTCGTTTTCCCTTTCCAAAAGCACCGCGTTCACCTTGTAGCGGCTCAGCTCATACAGCAGCGAACAGCCGCACGCCCCACCGCCGATGATTGCTACATCAAACATCTGTAAACCTCCTAAAAGTATCGATTTGAGCAAAAAGAGCCAAGCAAAGCAGACCCACTTCTACATGAGTCTAGTTTGCCCGGCTCTTTCTCTCAATTCTCGGCAAATTTCAGTTTATGCCATTGTAAGGGTATTGTCAAGTGGTAATTCAAAGGGGTTAAAAGATTGCCGCTGCCAGCCAAGCTCCCAGAAGACCGCCGCAAATGGGGCCTACTACCGGAATCCAGGCATAGCTCCAGTCGGAATCTCTCTTATTGGGAATCGGCAGAACGGCATGCGCAATACGGGGGCTGAGATCACGGGCCGGGTTCATCGCGTAACCCGTGGTACCGCCAAGGCTGACGCCGCAGGCAAAGATGATACTGCCAACGCCAAAGGTACCCACTGCCGCTACATCGCCCACCGGAGTCTGCGAGATGCCCAGAATAGCAAACACCAGCACAAAAGTGGCAATCACTTCACTGATAAAGTTGCTTCCATAGCTGCGGATCGCAGGGCCGGTGCAGAATACGCCCAGCTTGGAGTTGCCGTCTTCGGTGGCATCGAAATGGTTTTTGTACATAACCCATACCAATACCGCGCCGACAAAGCCGCCCAGCATTTCAGCAAGGATGTACCCGGGAACGACCGCCCACTCCAGCTTGCCGATCGCCGCAAGGCCCAGCACCAGAGCAGGATTAAATACCGCGCCGCTGGCGGTGAAGATCAGCGCCGGGATGAGCACTGCGCAGGCCCATCCGAAAGTAATGACAATCAGGCCGGAGTTCTGGCCTTTGGTTTTATTCAGTACCACGTTGGCAACCACTGCGTCGCCTAACAGAACAAGAAGGGCCGTGCCCAAAAATTCATACAAATAGTTTTGCATAACAAATCCTCCTCCGCAATTTGCTTTCGGGAATTACTTGGCCCAGCCAAACGAACGCTTGACAGCTTCTTTCCAGCCGCCCACGAGCTCGTGCCGTGTGGATTCCTCCATGTTCGGCCTGAAGGTTCTGTCAAGAGCTACGTTCTGGCGAATATCCTCTTTATCTTTGTAATACCCTACCGCAAGGCCGGCCAGATACACGGCGCCCAGAGCAGTACTCTCGATGACCTTCGGCCGCAGCACGTCGATCCCCAGAATATCCGACTGGAATTGCATGAGGAAGTTATTGGCCGACGCGCCGCCGTCTACGTGCAGCTCTTTGAGCACGACGCCCGCGTCCGCTTCCATCGCTTTCATAACGTCATAGCTTTGATACGCAAGGCTTTCCACCGTGGCACGGACAAAATGCTCTTTCTCCACGCCGCGGGTCAGGCCGACAATGATGCCTCTTGCATACTGATCCCAATAAGGCGCGCCAAGACCGACAAAGGCCGGAACCACATAGACACCGGCGCTGTCCGGTACCTTGTTCGCATAGGTCTCGGTAAAGGCCGCGTTGTCGATCATCCGCAGTCCGTCGCGCAGCCACTGAATCGCCGCGCCGGCCACGAACACGCTGCCCTCCAGGGCATATTCCACCTTGCCGTCGAGTCCCCAGGCAATGGTAGTGAGCAGGCCGTTTTTGGAATCGACCGCTTTTTCTCCGGTGTTCATCAGGATAAAGCAGCCCGTTCCGTACGTATTCTTCACAAGGCCGGACTCAAAGCAGCACTGGCCGAACAAAGCGGCCTGCTGGTCGCCCGCGATACCGGCGATCGGGATTTCTCCGCCGAGGAACTCTGCGTCCACATCGCCGTATACATAGCTGGACGGCTTTACTTCCGGCAGCATGCTCTTCGGGATTCCCATTTCTTTCAGGATTTCGTCGTCCCATTCCAAAGTATGTATATTGAACAGCATCGTACGGGAAGCATTGGTATAATCGGTTACATGACATTTGCCCTTGGTGAGCTTCCAGATCAGCCAGCTGTCTACCGTTCCGAACAGCAGATCGCCCTTCTCCGCTCTTTCTCTGGCGCCTTCCACGTTTTCCAGAATCCAGCGCACTTTCGTGCCCGAGAAATAGGCGTCAATGATCAGGCCTGTCTTCTCCTTGACCGTCTTCTCCAATCCCTTGGCCTTGAGCTGGTCGCAGTATTCCGCGGTACGGCGGCACTGCCATACGATTGCGTTGTAGACTGGCTGGCCGGTGTGGCGGTCCCATACAATGGTTGTTTCACGCTGGTTCGTAATGCCGATGGCGGCGATGTCGGAAACGTCGACGTTGCATCTGGCCTTCGCTTCGGTCAGCACCGCAAGCTGGCTGGACCAGATCTCCATTGGGTCATGCTCTACCCATCCCGGATGGGGGAAAATCTGAGTGAATTCCTTTTGTGCCACGTTGATGATGTTGCCCTGCTTATCGAAGATAATGCAGCGCGAGCTGGTGGTTCCCTGATCCAATGCGATTAAGTATTTGCCCATTTACAAACTCCTCCTTTTATTGATTCAGCCATTGATCAATTATTTTTCATATCGTGCCGCCCAAGCGGGGGCTTTCTGAGAGGCCTTGCCTTCCATGACATCGTGGTAATAGGCGCTGGTCATCGCTTTTCCGGGTGCCAGCGTGCGGGTGGACAGTACATTCGCAAAATACACGGTGGAAGCGCCGCAGTCTGTCTGACCGGTCACCTCACACTCCAAAAGGGCCACGCAGTTCTGTACTACGGTCGGGAAGCCGTTGTAATCCCTGTTTTCTGTCTGCGCCAGTTTGTCGGTATCGCGTCCGCTTGAAAATCCAAACAACTGTAAAAATTCCATATCGGCCATTTCCCCCACAACCGAAATGTTAAACTTCCCGGCGGCAGCGATCTGATCGTGCGTCAGGTTCTCTTTCCCGATGCACACACAAGCCATGAGCGGCTCACTGGAAACCTGCATCACAAGGTTCGCCAGCAGCGCGTTGCCTCCTCCCTTGCCGTCCGGCGCGCCAACCAGATAAACGCCGTACCCCAATTTGGAAAGTCCATCATAATTCATGCTGATACCTCCTATTTCCATATTTTTATATACCATGCGTCTGCTCTGCAGACGCGGGTTCCCTGTCGTATTGCCGGATTTGCAAAAAGAGCAGCAAAACCAGAGGGGTTGCCCCCTTCTTTTTTGCTGCTCTCATTTCTCGCATTTTAATTCAATTGTCAAACGCAGCGGCCTTCCGGATAAAAGGGCGCTACATATTCCAAAGCGTTTTACAGCTGGTGGAAACTCCCATGGCCCCCATGGCCAGACTGTCCATCGCGTTCTTTTTGGTTCGGATCAAGCCGCCTGCAATCACCGGAACCGACGAACACTGACTGATCTGATGGATGATCTCCGGCAAAATTCCCGGTAAAATTTCAATTGCGTCCGCATCGCCGTTCTTTACGGTTTTACGCGCGGTTTCATAGGATTTGGAATCGAGAAGGAAAAAGCGCTGAATGACGAACACACCCTCTTCCCGGGCATGTTTTGCCACAACAGCCTTGGTCGTAATGATCCCGTCGGGATAGAAATGTGTTTTCAAAAACTGAATCGCGCTGCGGTCGTTCGCGACTCCCTCCAACAGATCGATATGTATGTACATTTTCTTTCCCGCCGCATGTACTCTATGGATCAGTTCTTTCAGCTCACAGATATTCCCGGATAAAAGAAAGATCACTTCACACGGCGACGCCAGCGCTTCCCCCAGATCGGAAGAGTCAAAGATCGCCGCAATCACGGGGTTGCGTTCCAGTGCCTCTACAAATTCCTGATTCATTCCTATACCTCAATGGTTTTCTTTCTATTTTCCTTGCGTTTTCATCACAGTACTATGTATATGCAAAAAGAAAGGAAAACTGAATAAAAAAGCGCACAAAAAACGGCCAGGCCGTTTTCTGCACGTCACAATTCTCAACGCAGACATTTGGTACCTATACACAATGTATTTCTTATCTTTTAAGCATTATACCCTGTTTCCGTTTGAATTGCAAGACACAAAACATACAAAATACACAGAGTTCCTCTGGTGCTATTACCATAAACTAGAGTAAATGGCCTTTCCTGACGTTTGATAAATTATTCACACAAATTGCTTTTTTATTCACAAAGTAATCGGCTCTCCTTTTCCGTTCCCACTTCCCCCTGGCTGCTGGGCAGCGGAGCTGTCTCTTCCGCATGAAAAAAGGTGCTGAATTTTTCAGGAATTCCCCTGCAAAATGACCGGGTGCACCAGCCGTGTACGGTCAGCATTCCGAGGCTTCCTCCAGCGCCTGCTCAAAGGAATCCGGCTCTTCCGTGTGTTCCGCCGGTTCGTCTACTTCCACCGGTTCGTCTGATTCCGTCGGTTCCTCTTCCTCATAGACCGTACTCTCCTGGTGCGCCGGGCTGCGGCCCGCATTGTGTATAAAGTCGATCAAAAATGATGATACCGTCACCGTCACGAGCGAATAAGCAATGCGCCCCAGAGGAATATAGGAAAGAGAAAACAGCAGCACGCTGAGGTCGGTCGCGAGATAGGCCCGCGCAATCCGGCAGCGTGTCAGCTTTGAAATGACGAGCGCCAGAGCGTCGTCCCCTCCGCTCGAGCCGCCCTGCCGCAAAATCAGCCCGCAGGCGATACCGACAAACATTCCCCCCAGCACCGCCGCCAGCAGCGGATAGGCGGACAGGTCGGGCAGCACGGGAGGAAACTGCTCCCACAGGCGGAAAAACGCCGCCAGACTGACGGTGGAAACCGCGGAGACCTTGATAAAATCCCACCCCAGCAGCCGGAACGCCAGCGCATAGCACAGCAGATCGAGCAATGGGGAAAGAACGGATGGCGAAAGACCCGTCCAGTGGTTCAAAAGCAGAATCATGCCCAGCACGCCGCCCTCGGTGATATCTACTCTCTGGTGGATATTCGTAATGCCGAAGGAACCGATCGCGGTGCCAAGCATAATCAACAGAATCCGCTTTGCGGTAAATAATTCTCTATTTTTTTGATAAATCACTTTCAGTCTATTCGTAACCGTCATCGTAATCTGCCTTTCTAAAATAGAGTCGCGCATTTCATCTTTCCGCATTCACTACCTTTTCAGTATAAACTCTGGTACAATACGAATGTCAAGCTCAGTTTTTCCGAAAGGCGGCGCTGCTATGAAAGAATATTATAAAATCAGTGAAATCGCAAAGCTGTACGGAATCGGTGCGGATTCGCTGCGCTACTATGAAAAGATCGGCGTGCTGCGGCCCCGGCGCGCCGAGAACGGCTACCGCATGTACGGCCTGAAGGATATTTACAAGCTGAGCATCCTGCGCGACCTGCGGCGGCTTGATTTTTCGGTGCCTCAGATTCGGGAATACCTGGAGCAGCAGAGCGTCGGCCACACGCTGACGATGCTGGAGGAGGAGCGCCAGCTGCTGCACCGGCAGCTGCAGGAACTGAGAAGCCGCGAAGAATCCCTGCAAAAGCGCATCCGCTCGCTCACCGAGGCGCAGAGCGTCACATCCGGCGTATTTGAGCTTCGGGAATTCCCCGCGCGGCCATGCCTGCGGCTGAATGAATACATCACCCGCGACGAGGAAATGGACTTTGCCATCAAAAAACTGCACCGAACACACGAAAGCCGCATTCAGGATTTTGGGAATCAGGCGATCGGTGCGCAGGTTTCGCGGGAGGATTTGGACAACGGACTGGAAAACGTCTTCCGCTCCGTGTTTTTCCTGCTGCCGCCGGGTGATGAGGAAGCCGATTTCATTCTGCCCGCCGGGCTGTACCTGACGTACTGCTACCGCGGTGAATACGCGCAGAGCCCCGGCAAAATCCGCGAGGCGCTGCGCCACGCCGAAGCGGCTCGGCTGCGGGTGACCGGCGATCCGTTTGAGCTGTACCTCATCGACAACCGCGATACGATTCTGCCGCAGGAGTTTCTCACAGAGATTCAGATTCCTGTGGAAAAAGACGCCGCGCCATAAAGATCAAACCAATCGGTGGGAAGATTTCGGAAAAAGTTTTTCCTCCCGCATTCATTTTTCAATTGACGCAGACCACCCGAAAAGGGTTATAATAGAATCAAATCACTGAAAAAATGCCTTTTCATGAAACGGCGATTCTTCTCCCGCTTTCGGCGGGAAAGAATGCAGAGGCTTTTTTGAAAAGGAATGCTTCCAGAAGCAAATCACTCCGGAAAGAACAAACGGAAAGAGAGGAATCACACACATGGAGCTGAGCGATTATAAACTGGGAATGGGTACCTGGCAAATGGCAGAAAACCGCACCCCCGACCCGGAAGAACGCCGGGCGCTCTCTTTCGGAATCGAAAACGGCCTGACGCTGATCGATACCGCCGAGATGTACGGCAGCGGCAGCTCAGAGACTCTGGTGGGCGAGGTCATCCGCCCCGTACGCCGGGAGTCGCTGTATCTGGTCTCTAAGGTTTACCCGCATAACGCGTCGCGGAAGAAAATGAAAGAGGCGTGCCACGCGTCCCTGCGGCGTCTGGGTACCGATACCCTGGATTTGTACCTGCTGCACTGGCGCGGCAATGTGCCGCTGGAAGAAACCGTTTCGGCCTTTGAAGAGCTGCAGCGGGAGGGCTGTATCCGGCGCTGGGGCGTTTCGAACTTTGACGTCGCCGACATGGAGGAGCTTTGGAGCGTGCCGGGCGGGAATGCCTGCGCTGCAAATCAGGTGCTGTACCACATCGCTTCGCGCGGGGTGGAGTTCGATCTTCTGCCCTGGCTCTGCGGGCACCGTGTTCCGCTGATGGCCTATTCCCCTCTGGCGCACAGCGCACGCTACCGCAGCGCGATTGCGTCGAGCGCCGCGCTGCGGGAAATCGCCGTAGAGCACGACGTTTCCATCTATCAGATCATGCTGGCGTTTCTGGCCCGGCAGGAAAATGTCGTTGCTATTCCGAAAGCTTCAAATGTAAAGCACGTAGCGGAAAATCTGAACAGCCTCAATATTCGGCTGACACCGGAGGAGCTGCGGCGGATCGATCTGGATTTTGCCCCGCCGACGGAAAAAACCGAACTGGATATGCTGTAAGCGAAAACAAAGGAGTATTTATGAGCAGAAGAAAACAGCTGAAAATGAAGCCGGTGGGCGTAAAACACCTGGAGCAATACAATCAGCTGCTGCGGTATGTCTTTCAGGTCACCGACCGGGAGCTGCACCAGACCGGCTGGGAAGACGAAGAAATTATGAAAACCAAATTTCCCGTGCTGCAGCGGGCCGATGTGCTGGGGTGGTTCGACGGCGACAAGCTGATTTCGCAGGTGGCGGTGTACCCGTTTCAGGTGCGCATTTTTGACCGCACCTACGACATGGGCGGCCTGACAGGCGTTGGCACTTACCCGGAATATTCAAATCAGGGCCTGATGCACAAGCTGCTGTATAAGGCGCTGGAAAACATGCGGAATAAAAAGCAGTCCATTTCTTATTTGTACCCCTACTCCATTCCCTACTACCGCAGAAAGGGATGGGAGATCATTTCCGACCGCATCACCTACGAAATCAATGACTACCAGCTGCCGAAGAACAAGCAGGTTCCCGGCGAGGTGGAGCGTGTAGACCCGGAAAGCAAGGAGCTGCGGCAGGCCTACCACCGATACGCGATGCAGACGCACGGCGCCATGCTGCGCGACGACCTGGCCTGGGACGAATACTGGCGGTGGGACCTGGACGACCTGATGGCGGCGATCTATTACAATGAAAAGGGAGAGCCGGACGGCTACGTACTATACTGGATTTCGGACGAGGTCTTTCGCATCAAGGACATGATCTTTGTGGACGAAGCGGCCCGCAGCGGCCTGTGGAACTTTATCAGCGCACATTTTTCCATGATCTCGAAGGTGGTCGGCGACATTTACACCGACGAACCGCTGGCGTTCCTGCTGGAGGACGCGGACATCAAAGAGACGATTTCCCCCTACATTATGGCGCGTATCGTCGACATTGAGCAATTCATCGCCCAGTACCCTTTCAAACCGGACACCGGCGTGCGCGAATGGACCTTCACGCTCGACGACCCGATGTTTTCGTGGAATCAGGGCGTTTTCACGCTGAGCATCACCCCGGAGGGCCGGGGAAGCATTGCGCACAGCACCCGGCAAAGTGGCGACAGAACCGATATTCAGACCATGACGACCATGCTTTTGGGCTATAAGCGGCCCGACTACCTGCATAAGATCGGCCGGATTCACTGCAGCCCCGAAACGGTAGACATGCTGGAGGACGCCATTGAGCAGCAGACCCCCTACTTTTCGGACTATTTTTAATTCAAAATCCGGTTTCTAAAAATAAGAATTATTTTTGTTTTAAAAAAATTCATAATTTATAAACAACTTACACATATTTTTTCTGTATTATTATAACAAAGAGAAACGGAACCTGGGGTAGACAAGCTTCCCCTTCCTGAAGACAGAGATTGATGTTCAGCTTTTTGCATACGAATTCCCCTGCAAGGACCGCGCCGGAATTGCCCGAATCGCTTGATAGGAATCCCAGCGGCAAGTAAGAAGCTCTGTTCCTTTCTCTACCGCCAGAATGCCTTGGCTGTGCCCGACAGTCCAAGGCTCCAAAGAACCAATTAAAACAAGCAGCGTGAAGCCGGAATCGTCCGGATCGCGCTGCTTTTCCTTTCTTCATGAAAAAGACCGGGCCGGGGAAGCGTGTGCTTCCCCGGCCCGGTCTTTTTACCATCTGTCTTTGTGGATTCTGCCTGGATCGAACCGGTCGATTTCACCACGGCTTTCCGCCGGGTGGCCGACGGAAAGGATGCACAACGGAACGATATTCCGTGGCAGACGCAGCAGCTTTTCAAACGGCTGTACCCTGCTTTGATCCGGGTAAACCCCAACCCAGACGGCGCCGAGCCCCAGCTCCTGCGCCATCAGCAGAATGTTCTGTGCAGCGGCCGAGCAGTCCTGCACCCAGAAGCCGTTGAGCTGATCACGGTTTAAATCGCCGCAGACCACAATGGCGCAACTGGCTTCCAACAGCATTTTGGAGAAAGCATGAAACTTTGGAATTTCGTTCAGCACCGCACGGTCGCGGATAACGACGAATTCCCAAGGCCGCTCGTTGCCCGCGGAGGGCGCGGCCATGCCGGCCCTGAGCAACTGCTCGATCATTTCTTCCGAAACCTGCTGCGAGGTGTATTTTCGAATGCTTCTGCGCTGAAAAATTGCGCTCATATTCGTTTCCTCCTGTTCCGTGTGTCATGATATTTTACGCCGAAGCCCCCTGCGCCAAACGGGCGGAGCTTCGGCAAGCTTTCTCGCTCAGGCAGGAATCCACCGGCCGCCGTGGTAACAGATGAGTTCCTTTGCTCCATACTCTAAAAGACGCTTCATCGATTCCTGTGCCCGGGGCATATCCAATGTATACTGCGGGTTCGGGAGCATCGGCGCGCCATTTTCCAGCGCGATGGCATCCCCGGTGATCAGCGTCCGGAACTCCTGCAGATACAGCGAGGTATGCCCCGGCGTATGGCCCGGCGTTGCAAGCACAGTGCAGCCGCCGCACCAGTCCAGCACGTCGCCATCCTCTACCTGCACATCCACCGGAACCGGCTGCACCCTTTTCAGCAGCGCACAGAACGCCCTGCCGAATTCCTGCTGTTCCGGCGGGAGCTGCTCCTGCATGGCTTCGGCCTGGGCAAGACGCAGGGATTTTTTCGCGCCGGAAATATACGGGGCCTCTTCCCTGCCGGCCACCACCTGAATGCCCGGGTATTTGTTTTTTAGATCCGCCAGCGCGCCCATGTGGTCGTGGTCCTGATGCGTAATATAAACGTGGGTCAAATCCCGGGCGGAAAAGCCGCTTTCCGCAAGTGCCTGCTCAATTTGGGGAAGAAACCCGACATAGCCGCAGTCTATCAGTACCAGATGAGAAGCGTCCTGCAAAACCACCGGATGAATGACTTCATGCGCCCCGCCAAACTGGGCGCTGATATTGAATACGGTCAATTGGTTCATAATTGTGTTCCTCTTTATTTCTATACAAATTCTTCTGATGTCCCCTGCTGCCCGCCGTTTCCGACCGTCTTTATTATACCCGCCAAAAGTATTTCTGTCGATTCAGAAACTGCGCCCACAAACAAGGCCCCCCTTTTTGAGCGCTTTACCCGTGCGGCCCTCTTTGAAACAACAAGAGCCCCCTGCCGCAGTACTGCAGCAGGGAGCTCGATCAAAATTTCGGCACGCGGATCGCGAGGCATCGGGGGATGTTCAGTGTTCTGCGTGCCAGCCCATGCGGAGCTTTTCCGCAGCGGGCCGGAGCTTAGTGCCGATCCGCACGCTTAAACGCTTGAATCGTTGCTTTCAGCTCCTCAGGCTTATTGTAAAGCTTTAAGACGGTACTGCCAACAAAGGCGCCGTCGCCGCCGGATTGCTGCACCATTTTGAAATCCTCCGGCGTGGAAACGCCAACCCCGCAGTAAATTTCACGGCTGATGCCGCTTTCACGCAGGTGGCGGATGCAGTCTGCCAGCGTGGGGTATTCGGGGTTGATTTGCCCCGGGCCGGGTTTTGCCTGCATATAAACAAAGCCATTCGACTGTTTGGCGGATTCCACTTCCTCAGGGTGCATCGGAAATTGCACATAGCACGAAACGCGCATTCCGCGCTCGATCAGGCGGTTTTTCGCGGTTTCATCCGAAAGGCCTACGAAGATCAGGTCCTCCAAACCGTTATTCAGGCAGAAATCTGCGAATTTTTCCACGCCGATTTCAAGTACGGTATTCTCATAGCAAAGCACGATGAGCCTTACTTCGGGGTGTTCCGCACGGATTTTCAGGATGTTCTCCATGTAGCGCTCATAGTCATCGCATGCGCTCAGCGCGGATGCCATTCGCCCCGCGATGTATTCGCTCTCCAGATACGGATCGCGGGAGGGCAGGTCGATCTCGATGATATCGCAGCCGCCCTCAGCGTAGATTCCGGCAATTTTGGCGCTCTCTTCCAGACTGGGATACCCGTTTGAGAGGTAGCAAATCAATTTCATGGCATTCATCCTTTATAAATTCTTTGGAACAGCTCGGCAAAGCCGGAAGCATCCGGAATGATCGGATTCGTTTTGGTGCAGCCGTCCGCAAGGGCCATTTCGGCCATGGGAGCCAGTACCGCTTCGTACGCCGCCTGATCGGGAACCAGTTCCGCAATCGAAGCGGGGATTCCAAGTCTCTGATTCAGCTCGCGCACCGCGGCTGCAAAATCCGTTTTGCCTGCCAGCGCCGCCAGCTCGCCGTAGCGCCGGGCCGCTTCCGGGTCCGCAGAGTTATACGAAATAATATACGGCAGAACCACCGCGTCGGCCAGGCCGTGCGCCAAGCCGAAATAGCTGCCGAGCGTGTGCGCGATGGAATGGACGATCCCCAGCGAAACGTTGGTAAACGCCAGACCGGCGACCATGGAAGCATTCTGCATTTTCTCGCGGTAATCGAGATTTTCTCCCTCTTCATACGCTTTGGGCAGGTACTCAAACACATCCCGCACCGCCTGTGCGGCCAGAGTATCGCTGACATAGTTGGCCCTGCGGGAAACATACGCCTCCACGGCGTGGGTCAGCGCGTCCATGCCTGTTTCCGCCGTGATCTTTTTCGGCATCGAAGCCGTTACCTCGGGATCGCAGATCGCGAGGTCGGGCATCATCTCCATATTGCCGATGCCGTGCTTTACCTTGTGCTCATCGGTGATCACAATGCTGCGGCTGACCTCGCTCGCGGTGCCGCTGGTGGACGGAATGCAGACCATCCGCGCTTTTGTGCGCAGTGGGGGGAACGGGTTCGGAGCCATAATGTCCGCAAGGCTGGTCAGTTCGGGGTGTTCGTAGTAAATCCACATGCCCTTCGCCGCGTCCATGGCGGAGCCGCCGCCCAGCGCTACGATCACATCGGGTTCAAATTCCAGCATGGCCTTTGCGCCCTGCATCACAGTGGCAAAGCTCGGGTCCGGCTCCACGCCCTGGAACACCTCGGACACAAGGCCCGCTTCTTTCAGGTAGCCGCGTACTTTATCTAAAATGCCGTTTCTCGCAAGGCTGCCGCCCGACATCACGATCATCGCACGGGTTCCCTTGATTGTTTTTACGTGCTCCAGGCAGCCTTTCCCGAACATCAGCTCGCTGCCCGCAAGTTTCATTGGCCTCATGATTGCCATATATGCCTCATCCTTTCTTTTTGGGGCGCCGGGGCCTTTCCCCGGCGCCGTTTGGCAGAGCGTGTTACCGCAGCTCGTCTGTCAGCGCTTTTGTCAGCTCATAAGAGATCGGGTTGGTAAGCACGCCGCCCTCTTTCAGGCCGCTGCCGATAATCGCGCCGTCGGCGATTTTCATCTGCTCACGCACATTCCCCGTGTTGACGCCGCTGCCCGCCAGAACCGGGAGACCGACGACCTTTTTTACACGCTCAATGATCTCGATCGGCGTTTCCTGCCCGATGCGCGTACCGGTGACGATCAGCGCGTCCGCTCCGCTGTCCTGCGCGGCGCGGGCGGAATCCTCCAGGCTGATGTTCGGCATCACCACGGTGGTGTGCTTGACCTGAATGTCGGCAAAAATGCGGATATTTTCTGCTCCCAGATCTTTGCGGTAGCGCACGGCCTGCGACGCGCAGGGCGGAATGATGCCGACCCCGCCGTAATGCACCGTATCCACAAAAACGGGGATGCGCACGAACTCCCCGCCGATGGCCTGCGCGATCGAAATGGCGCACCGGTAGTCGTTCATGGCGGCGTCGATCCCGATGGGCAGAGATACGCTCTGCCGCACCGCCATCGACACAGCGGCCATCGCCGTGCTCTGCGCCGTTTCGAGCTCGATCAAAAACGGATCGTCACCCATATTTTCAACGATCAGGGCATCTACCCCGGCCTTTTCCAGCGTGATGGCGTCCTCAACGGCGAGCTGTATGATCTTTTGCATATCGCCTTCGTAGCGGGGGCTCCCCGGCAGCGGGCGGCAGTGCACCATACCAATAATAAACGGATGTCCTTTTCCCAGTAAATCCAGCTTGCTCATGCTTTCTGCGCTCCTTCCTGATGCAGCTTATACAGTCCTTCCAGAACAACGCGGCAGAGAAGGTCCTCCGCGTCGGTTCTCTCCTGTCCGCGCAGCTCATCCTTCAGATTCTCCAACACCGTAACCAGCGTGACAATGCAGGCGCGAACGCCCATCAACGACGCCAGAGTGAGGATGCAGCTGCTCTCCATATCGATCCCGGCGATGCCCAGGCGTTTGAGCCGGGCAAAGGTGTCGGGAATTTCCACGCCGCGCTCTTTTGAAAGGCGCGACTCCTTCATCTGCGAATAAAAACCGTCCATCGTGCAGTTGATGCCGTTATAGTACCCCTTACCGTGCTCTGCCACCGTACGGTTCATGCAGTCGATCAGGCCGATATCCGCAACGGCGGGGTAGCCCTCCGGCACATAGGTTTTGCTGGTGCCCTCTTCCCGCATGGCCGCCGACGGAATAATAAACTGCCCCAGCAGCTCGTCTTTGAGCGACATCACCGTTCCCATGCGCACGGCAACCTTCATGCCGCAGGCATACATCTCTTCCATGGCGATGGCGGCCGACGGCGCGCCGATGCCAGTGGAGGTCACGGTCACGGGCATTCCGCGGTACTCGCCGTTATAGGTATTGAACTCCCGCGAAAAGGCCACATGCTCCGCGTTTTCCAGATATTTGGCCAGCACCTCCACCCGCCACGGGTCGCCGGAAAAAATCACGTAGGGGGCAATGCTTTCATCTGCTTTCAAATACAATGATTTCACGCAATCGTTGCTCCTTTCTCTTTCCCGTCAGCGCTGCCGCTGCTGGAACTCCCGGTACCGCTGCAAAAGCTGCTGCAGATCGGGGGCGTTGGTGCTGCAGCCCATTTTCTCCACCACAAAAGAGGAGAGGATACTCCCCAGATTGCAGCATTCCACGGGCTCATAGCCGTTTAAATACCCGTATAAAAAGCCCGACATATACGCGTCGCCAGAGCCGGTAGTGTCTATGACATGCTCACAGCGCGCGATGCGCATTTCGGCCATATCGTAACCCTCGGGCGTTTTGCGGTAGCAGATGCTGCCCCGGCTGCCGAGGGTAATGACGATCACGTCCGCGTTGCCCTGCTCGAACAGCTCCGTGATGGAGCGCATGGAATACAGGCGCTCGATGGTTTCCCGCTCCGCGTTATTGGCGAAAATGACCCGGCTGTACTGCAGAACCCGGCGCAGAAACTCCGGCGGGAACGCGTTGAAATCCGATTTCATGCCGAATACCAGCGGCAGACCGTTTTTTTCACAGCGCTCCAAAAATTCCAGATTGTCGGGGTAAGAACCGACGGTCATCACGCCGAGGCGGCTTTCCTGGAACCAGGTGTCCTCCATCGGCCCGGCATACTTGGCGTGCATGGCGCCGGGGTAAAAGACCGTGACATGGTCTTTCTCCGCGTCCTCCAGCAGATAGCAGTTCGAGGTGGTTTCGCCCGGCACCTCAGCGATCGCGCCCATGCAGACGCCGCCCTTCTGCAGGTAATCGTAGAACCCGATTTCCCGCCAGTCCTCGCCTACGCGGATATAAGGCACCGCTTTCATTCCCAGGCGGGCCAGCTCATAGGCGATATTCACCGAGCAGCCGCCGTAATAGATTTTCGCGTTGTCCGCATTTTCCACCAGAGAGGTAAAGCCCACCCGCAGCGGCGACAGCACCTTGATGATGCGGTCCATGCTGACATAGCCGCTCGTCAGAACATCATACTGTTTCATCGGCTTCCTCCCGGGCGAGCAGCGCCTCCAGTTCCTCCAGCGGTAGCACGTGCCCCAGATACTTATGGATATCTGTCAGGTGTACCTCGTTGACCACCGGATCGTTTGTCGCCACACAGTCGCGGATCACGTGCACCTCGTAATCGAGGTTATAGGCGTCCGTCACCGTGGCGCGGATGCAGCAGTTTGTTTTCGTGCCGACCACAATCACCCGGCGAATGTCGTGTTCGCGCAGCACCAGATCGAGGTCTGTGCCGAAAAAGGCGCTGTAACGCCGTTTTTTGATCACATAATCCTGCGGCAGAACCTCAAGCGACGGGTCGATTTCTTCCCCTCCGCTCCCCTCAATGCAGTTCGGGCGCATCGAGGTCAGGTTTTTATCGGGCTTGCCCTTGCGGTAGCAGTGCTGCAAATACACCACCAGCGCGCCGTACTGCCGGCAGATGTCTACCGCCTGCCGGATTTTCGGCAGAATTTCTTTGTTCTGCGGGTAATACACCAGCCCGTTTTCATTGGTAAAGTCGTATACCATATCCACGACCAGAATCGCGGTTTTCTTCATACTGCTTCACTCCCAGCTTTGCTTTTTTCACCGGTTGGGGTGATCATTCCGCCTTAAACCCGCGGACGTGGTTGTTCCTGAGCTGCATGGCCGAAACGACCGCCAGAATCATGATGATCATAAAATACGGCAGCGTATTCAGCAGGCCCGAAGCCGGCCCGGCGGAGATGTTCAGATTGATTGCCAGCGCCTGCATCAGGCCGAACAGCATGGCGTACAGAGAGGTTCTGACCGGCTGCCCCTTGCCGCAGAAGATGGCGGCGATGGCGATAAAGCCGATTCCGGCGCTCATGTTGTTGGTAAAGAGCGCCATTTTCTCCAGCGCCATGTTAGCCCCGGCCAGAGAACAGCAGACCGCGCCGATCAGGATCGCGGCGTATTTGATGCGGTTGGTGCGGATTCCCACGCTGACGGCGGCTTCTTCGTTTTCACCGACAACGCGTACATACACGCCGAACTTTGTGCGGTACATGATCACCCACATAATGAAAATACCAAGGAAGCTCAGGTAAGTGAGGAACGGATGACCGCTGAGGATTTTACCCAAAAACGGGATGCTCTGAATCACCGGAATATGGATTTTCAGCGCCGCAACGTCTACGATGCTGTTCACATTCAGGTTCGGCAGACTCATCGCTTTCAGGATAAAGGCGCTGACCGAAGACGCGATCAGGTTGATGGCCAGACCGGCGATGATCGGGTTGCCCTTCTTGGTCACGCTCATAAAGCTGAAAACGAACCCCAGCAGAAGGGAAACAGCGATGCTGCCCAGTATGCCGAGTAGGATGTTTTTTGTCAGCATCACAAACAGCACGGAGGTAAAGGCCCCCATCAGCAGCATGCCCTCGAGCGCGATGTTCAGCACATTGGCCCGGTGCGCAAAGTTGCCGCCCAGCACGCAGAGGATGATCGGCGCGCTGTAGGAAAGCATGTCGTAAAGCATTCTTTCAAAATTCATGCGCTGGTCGCCTCCTTTTTGCCGCGGGAGGGAAACTTTGCTTTCAGCCGCGAGAATAACGTCGTATGTTCATCGATAAAGCGGATGGACAAGAACAGAATCAAAAGGCCCTGAATGACGCCCACGATTTCTTTCGGCACATTTGTAAAGATGCCGATGGTATCGCTGCCGGTTTTCAGCGCGCTGTAAAAAATCGCTGCAACCAGAATGCCGATGGGGCTGTGCCCGCCCAGCAGAGAGATCAGCATGCCGTCCCACCCAAGGCCGGGGGTACCGGAAAAATCGAGCGTGTACTTGAATTTTTCGCTGAGCATAAAGCCCGAGCCCGCAAGGCCGCTGAGCGCACCGCTGATGAGCATCATCACGACGATCTTCTTCGCCACATTCATGCCGCTGGCCTCTGCAAATTCCGGATTTCTGCCGATGGATTTGATTTCATACCCCAAACGGGATTTGTTGAACACCAGATACATCAGCACAAATACAACCATCGTTACCGGGAAGAACGCCGTCAGGCTTGTGCCGCCCAGCCGGTTCATCATGGCGGAGGACAGCACGGGCGGGGTGGATACATACCCGGAGGCCGGGTCGCGGTAGATCGTCTGCGACAGCACCCGCAAGATTTCAATGATCGCGTAGTTGAGCATCAGGGTAACGACCATTTCGTTCACATGCAGATACGCCTTGAGCAGTGCCGGTATCACTGCCAGCAGCATGCCGCAGACAACGCCCGCCAACAGACAGATGCCGATATGCACCACGGGCGGCAGCCCCTGGAGCGTGAACCCCAGAACGCAGGCGGCAAACGCCCCGCCAAGCATCTGGCCCTCTACCCCCATATTAAAGATGTTTGCTTTAAAGGTAATGCCGATGGCAAGGCCGGTCAGGATCAAAGGCGAGGCAAAATGCAGTGTTTTGATCAGGCCCTGCCATTCGAACAGGGTGTTTTTCAGCATCAGCCCATACACCGTCAGCGGATTTTCCCCGATGCAGACGATGATGATCCCGCCGACAAAAAACGCGCACAGCACAGGCAGCAGCGTATTGAACGTTTGCCGGACGATTTTCTCCATCTTCACGCGCTGCTCGCCTCCTTACCCGTAATGCCCGCCATCAGCAGGCCGATTTCTTCCTTGGTCGCCCCCGCGGCATCCACCTGGCCGATGATACGGCCCTTATACATTACGGCGATGCGGTCAGAAAGGCTCATGACCTCGGAAAGCTCGCTCGAGATCAGGATAATGCCGACTCCCGTTTTTGCCAGATCAAGAATCTTATTGTGGATAAACTCGATCGAACCCACATCCACGCCCCGGGTGGGCTGGGACGCAATCACGACCTTGGGGTTCGAGGCAAACTCCCGGGCAATAATCAGCTTTTGGGCGTTGCCGCCGGAAAGCTGCGAAACCGCGCCTTCGGGGTCCGCCACACGGATATCGTAATCCCGGATCATATCGTCACGCTTGCAGCAGATTGCGCGGTCGCGCAGAAGCCCCGACGGCGTACACACATCGCCGCGGCAATGGTAGCCTGCAATCGCGTTTTCTTTCAGATTCATGGTGCGGCACAGTCCCTGTGCGTAGCGGTCCTCGTGGATCATCCCCACGCCCGCCCCACGGATGTCTGCCGGCCACCAGTTGGTAATATTACCGCATTCCAGCAGAATCTGGCCCTTTGTCACCGTCATCAGCCCGGTCAGCACCTTGAGCAGCTCGCTCTGGCCGTTGCCCTCCACCCCGGCGATGCCGAGGATTTCGCCTTTATGTAAGCACAGGCTGATGTCGCTGAGGATTTCTTTGCCGGACAAATCGGTGGTGGTAACGTCTTTCATCTCGTATACCGATTCGCAGGAGATTTCGTGCTGCTCTTTGCTGACACGCAGCACCACGTCGCGCCCGACCATCATCTGTGCCAGCTCGCGCTCGCTGGTGTCTTTTGTATCCACATTTCCCACTACCTTACCGCGCTTGATGACGGTAACGCTGTCGGAAAGGCTCATCACCTCGCCGAGCTTATGGGTAATGACAATAATGGTTTTGCCCTGCTTTTTCAGCTCCTTCAGGTTCTGGATCAGCTCCTCGGCCTCCTGCGGCGTCAGCACCGCGGTCGGCTCGTCGAGGATCAGAATATCCACGTCCCGATAGAGCATCTTCATAATTTCGACCCGCTGCCTCAATCCAACGGACAAATCCTCCACACGGTCGGCGGCGTTCAGCGCAAAGCCGAACCGGTCGATCGCCTGCTGCACCTGCTGCAGCTGCTTTTTGCCGTTGAGGAACGGCAGCCGTACCCCTTTTACTTCCCGATTCATTTCAATGCCCAGAACGATATTCTCGCATACCGTAAGGCTGGGCACCAGCTTAAAATGCTGGTGCACCATCCCTAAACCGGCTTTGATCGCGTCGAGGGGCGATGAAAAATGAACCTCTTGTCCCTGGATCAGTATTTTGCCGCTGGTAGGCGTGAGAAGGCCGTAGAGCATGTTCATCAGGGTGGTTTTGCCCGCGCCGTTTTCGCCGACGATCGCTTTGATCTCACCCTTTTTTACCGCGAGATCAATGCTGTCGTTCGCGGTGAACTCCCCAAACTTTTTGGTGATGCCTACCGTTTCAATGACGTTCATTTTGATTCCGCCCTTTCCAGTATCGACTTAAACGGAATTACTTCGGCTGCTTTACGTTGCTCAGCGTGGACATATCCAGTTTTTCGCCGATCTGCGCGTTCGTCACTTTGATCGAACCGTCGGTGATCTTCTTGGCTGCGTCCGCGAGCTCCGCTTTGATCTCGCTCCATTTGGCTTTTGCGGCGTCGTCTGTTTTCAGCGCAGCTTCAAAGGTGGAAAGGTCTGTGATTCCCGTCGCGCCGGAGGACAGCGTGTAAGAAATCTCTTTGCCGCCGTTTTCGCCGATGGTGCCTTCCACATACTGTTTGCCCAACTCATAAACGGGAACGTTGGTGTTCTTGAGCACGCTGGTCATCACGTATCCGGGCTGCGACGCATCCTTGTTGGCGTCTACCTGAATAGAGAGCTTTTTGACTTCCTTGGCCTTGGCGTCCACGCCGTCGCCGACGGAACCGGCTACCGTATAGACAATGTTGGCTCCCTCACCATAATAGGTACCGGCCGTGGTAGCGCCCTTCGCCGTGTCGGAGAAACCGGCGTCAAAGGTGGAATACATGGTGTAGATCACATCGTTGCCCAGCTTTTTCGCCTCGTAGTTTACGCCCTCGGCAAAGCCGTAGCTGAACACCTCGATACCGGCAGACTGCGTGCCGCCGATAAAGCCGACCTTGCGGCCGTCGGGCACAGCGGTAAAGGAGTATTTGGAGGGATCAAGCAGAACGGAAGCATTCTCGTTCACCGCCACGCTGAGAACGCCGGCCAGGAACGAAGCCTCGTTGACGTTGAACATGACAGAGATCACGTTCTTGTGAATGACCTTGCCGTCCTTATCCAGGTTGGGGTTGGCGTTAAATACCACAAAGGTGGTGTCGGGGAACTGTTCTGCCAGGGGCTTTTCGCCGCCGACGCCTTCAATCAGCGCCGTAAAGTCGTATTCCAGGGAGAAAATCAGCTTGTAGCCGGCCTGTGCGAGGGTTTTGAGTGTACCGGGATAGTCTGTGGTCGCTTCGACAACCTTGACGTCCGCGCCAAGCTCATCCTTGAGCTGATTGAGGCCGTTGATCGCCGTCTGGTTGTAGCCGTTGTCGTTTGCGCCCGCTGCGGAGCAGAGAAGGGCCACCTTTTTGTCTGCGGCCGGTGCTGCTGTGGAGGAAGCTCCTCCGGAGGATGCCGTGCCCGACTGAGAAGCGCACCCCGTAAAGCCTACCGAGGCAGTCATTACAAGGGCAAGAACTGCGGAAAGGATTTTTTTACTGCGTTTCATTTTCTCATAACCTCCTGAACATCAATTCGATTTGTTTTATGTATGCCGTGAAAATATGAAAACGGCCGCCAAAGCATTCCTCCCCGAGATACTCTACTTCAACGGCCCGATTTCCACAAAGCTGCCAGGATTCCGGATGATCTTTCCGCTTTCTGCTAGCGGACCTGATCGATGTAAAATTTATGAAGGTCGGTGCGGTACGCGCACTTAAAGGTTTCAATCACCCGTTCCTGCCCATTGATCTCCCCGTAGGTATTGCATCGGAACAGAATCAGAGGCTCGCCCGCCTTTACCCCAAGATACTCGGCGGTCTTGTCATGCGCCAGAACCGCTTCGAGCATACGGCGCGCGTGGGTGATTTTCACCCCGTACTTCTTTTCGATGATGGAATACAGCGATTCCTTGCTGAAATCATACTGATCCAGCCCGGGGAACAGGTCCATCGGCAGACAGGTGGTCGTGTAGTTGATGGGCGAATTGTCTGCATAATAGATGCGCTCAAGCCGAAACACCAGGCTGTCCTGCGGAATCTGCAGCGTGCGCATGCGCCGGCGGTCTGCCGGGAGCACCGCAGCGCTGACCACCTTGGTGCTGGGTGTCATGCCGCGGGCCTTGATATCCTCCGTACAGCTGGTGATGGAGAACAGGTCGTGAGACATCTCTTCACTTTTGACATAGGTGCCCTTGCCCTGCACCCGGTACAGATAGCCCTCATTCACAAGGTCGTCGATCGCCTTGCGCACGGTGATCCTGCTGACGGAGAACATCTCCATCAGTTCGCGTTCACTGGGAATCAGCTCTCCGACCTTATATTCCTCGTTATTGATATTTTCCACGATGGTATGCTTCAGTACCGAATATTTCAGCGCTCTCTCACTCATAGAAACCCCTCTGCTCCGCCTCTGTAATCTGCCATATTATGCTGATATGTCGTCATGTTGTCATGACCAGTTGTATGGGCTTATTATAGTAAAGCAGATGTAGAAAGTCAATATGTTTTTGTAATATTTTTATAGAAAAGATCGCAAAAGCAAATTAAAACCATGAAAACCGCTGCTTGTTTTTCCAAAATTTACCTTTCTATATTCTGATACTTTCTTAAAATCCGCCGATTTTCCCAGCGTTGCTGCAGGTGGTACTATAGTACCTATCAGACAAAAACGTCCCAGTGGTGAAAATTTTCACCACTGGGACATTTTTTGCGAGCATTGACTTAAAACAACATCAAAAGAGTTCCGCCGACCACCAGCAGCAAACCGGCCAGCGCCTTTTTCGGCAGGCGCTCCTGTAAAAACACGCGTGAAAAAGCGATTGTCACAAGGATGCTTAACTTGTCGATGGGTACAACCACGCTGGCGGGGCCCTCCTGCAGAGCACGGTAATAGCACAGCCAGGAAAATCCCGTTGCAAGGCCGGAAAACACGATAAAAAGCCAGCTGCGGCGGTCGATCGTATGCAGATGCTCCTGCTTTTTGCGCAGTAGCACGATTCCCCACGCCATGATCAGAACCACAATCGTGCGAATCGCCGTGCCGAGATTCGATTCGATCCCCTGGATTCCCACCTTGGCCAAAATCGACGTCAGGGCGGCAAACACAGCGGAAAGCACGGCATAAAAAATCCACGATTTCCCCGTGCTGGCCTGTTCCCCCTCCTGCCCGCCTGTGCGCTGAACCATCAGGATCGTTCCGACAGCCAGCAGCGCAAGGCCGATCAGCTTCCACGTTCCGGGCACCTCATTCAGGAATAAAAACGCCAGCACGATGGTAAGGATCGTGCTGCTTTTATCGATCGGCGTCACCCGGTTGACAGAGCCGAGCTGCAGCGCTTTGAAATAGCACAGCCAGGAAGCTCCGGTTGCGCCGCCGGACAAAATCAGGAATACCAGGCTGCGCCCCGAAACGAGCGCGAGCGTACTTTCAGAACCGACCAGAAAAACCATCAGCCAGGAAAACAGCAGCACGATCACCGTGCGCAGCGCCGTGGCCAGGTCGGAATCCACTTTTTGCAGACCCATCTTTGCCAGAATGGCCGTCATGCCCGCAAACAGAGCGGAACCAAATGCGAATAAAACCCACATGGTATTTTCTCCCTTTCATGTGAAAGCATCGCCTGGCTCACCAAAGCCCGGGGATCAGACGGTACCGTATTTTTTGGCAGTATTCCCGGTAGCCGGGAAGGTTTTGGAGCAAAAACCGCTCCTCGTCCAACAGGCGCATGACGATCGCGGCAATCAGCCCCAGAACTCCTGCCAGGGCCCAAAGCGAGCCGAGCGCCGGCGCGGAAAACAGCATCATCAGGCTGGCCCCGGTATACATCGGGTGGCGCACCACACCGTAGGGGCCGGTAGAAATCACCTTCTGATCCTGCCGTATTTCAATCACCGCGGAGGTATAGGTGTTTTCCCGAAACACCAGAAAAACGATCCCAAAGCCAAGCAGGACAAAGAGCTCCGACACTATGCTGACGCCCAAAGGGAGCGCCGACCAGTGAAATCGATGGTCAAACCCGGCCAGCAGATAAACGGAACAGAGGCACAGCCCCGAAATGCTTTGAATCACCTTCTGGCTGGCTTCCTGCTCCGCCATGACCCCCACATGAAGCCGGCTCTCGAGCAGCTTGGTATCGGTTCGGAACAAATACACGGTAATCCACAGTACGGACAAAGCAAATACAGCCAGATAAATCCATGCGGCCGGGTAGTTCCAGGTACCCGCCGGAACAAACAGCAGTACCCCCAGAAAGGCAAGCAGAAACAAGGCACCGCAAAATGCTTTTCCAACCAATTCTTCACTTCCCCTTTTTTCTGTACAAAGTTATTCTTTTTAAGTGAGAAAGAAAACGAAAACGCCGCAGGCAAAAGCATGCCCCTGAGCGGCGTTTCTCTATGTTTCCCAGTGAAATCAGAATTCCTCGTAGACGCTGGGGTCCTGATTGGCGGTTCGGCCGTCAGGGCGGCTGAGTGCGCAGATTTTCTGCATCTCCTCCTCAGAAAGGACAAAATCGAACACCTCGAGATTCTCCTTCTGACGGGCAGGGTCGGATGACTTCGGGATCGGCAGCACATCGAGCTGAACGTGCCAGCGCAGGATGATCTGCGAAATGCTCTTGCCGTGCGCTTTCGCGATTTCCCCGATCACCGGGTCCTGCAAAACGCTGTTCGCGCGCCCGAGGGGGCTCCACGACTCATCCACGATGCCGTGGGCCGCATCCCACCCCCGCTGCTCCTCCTGATTGAAATAGGGGTGCAGCTCGATCTGATTGATGCTGGGCGTGACGCCCGTTTCCCTGGTCAGGCGCTCCAGATGCTCCGGCAGGAAATTGCACACGCCGATCGAACGGATCATGCCGCGCTTTTTCGCCTCGATCATTGCCTGCCAGGCCTCTACATACAAACCGGTTTTCGGGTTCGGCCAGTGAATCAGGTAGATGTCGTAATAATCGAGTCCCCCGCGGTAAAGCGATTCCTCAATGGTCAGCAGAGCTTCCCTGTATTTCTGGTGACGACCGGGGAGCTTCGAGGTAACGATCAGCTCGCTTCTCGGCACACAGCTGGTTCTGGCCGCCTCGCCTACGGCTCCTTCATTTTCATAGTTGAATGCGGAATCCAGCAAGCGATAACCGATTTCCACAGCATGCTGAATCGCCTTCACTCCCTCTCTTCCGTTGAGCCTGTAAGTACCAAGGCCGATGGGCGGAAGTTTCAGACCGTCGTTCAGGATAAACTCTTTTGCTTTCATAACAGACACCTCCTGAATTGTTTGTCTCCCCATTGGGAGCCATATCCATTTTTCACATTCAGTATAATAACGAGAAAACCGTTTGTCAACGAGCAAACACAACAGAAATTGGAAATTGAACAAAAAGAGTTTGAAAAGGGGATTCCAACCTCTGCTGAAATTTTACCTTTTCTTTCAAACGCCGCCGTTCCGTTCAAGCAGAAGGCAGGCCCTCCGGGTATTCGGGAGGGCCTGCCTGAATCAAATGCTTTGGATGAAATTTAGAAATTCATGACGCGGCGGCCGGCCACACCCTGGGCCTTTCCGCTGCTCTGCACCGTAATTTTGACGGAAGAGTGGGAAACCAGCTTCCCGCCGGAATACACATCAAACGACACATACGTGATCCCGTTTGTCAGGCCGGTCACCTTATAATTGCTGCTCTTTGTATTTTCGATCTTCACAATTCCGCTTCTGGAGGGAGTCACTTTCAAAGTCGCGCCTTCCCCTGCCAGTTTTGCTCCGATCTCGTACGCTTTTCCTTTGGACAGGGTATAGCTGACTGTATCCAGCGTCAAAGAGCCCGTCGCAAGCTTCTTCGGCAGCAGAACGAAATCGGAATTGTGCGTAACCGTAACGGCCGCATACCCCTGTGCATTCACCGTAATCGGCTGCGCGTCGTTCATTGCCTCCAGCCTGCCCGTATTGGGATTCAGATAATAGAAATACAGCACCTGGCCGGGCTGATAGCCCTGGCTGCTGACATCGACCGTAACGGTGGCCGGAGCCGGAAGCTGACCGTTATTCGCAAAGCGGAGCACAATCCCCACACTGGAAGGGGCCGCGCTCTGCGCAGCCGGAACGCTGGATGTGGGCTGTACCGACAGAGCCAGATTCAGGTTCCTGATTTCTGTGGCCTGTGCCAGAGCGGCACCATTAAAGCTCCACGCATAAGCCGTTCTGCCGGTCTGTGCGTTCTGAATGATAATTTCCAGATCTTTACCGGCAACCCGCGCCGCGTTCAGAAGGCCCGCATCGGCATTCACAACAACCTGTGCGTTGGCGTTGGTATTGTTTGCAACAGCGGGAGGAACGGTAATCGTAAGAGAAGCTCTGGTTACTTCTGCATTCTGCAGCTGCTGCGCCACAGCGGCTGTTGGAACGGAAATGCTCACCTGCGCCGGGCTCTGCGGTGTGGCCGAGGCAATTGCAGCCGCCGCGCTATCGGGCACCGCTGCGGTGATCTGCGCCGCGCCGCCGGTTACTACCGTGCTGCTGGGCTGAGTTATAACGGTCGTTACCGTGCCACCGCCCGGGGCAGGGGTCGTGGTTATTGTGCCGGAGGTATCCTGATTACCGGCAGACGGTTTAGAGGAAGACCCGCCGGAGCTGCTGTCGTCATCGTCTCTGGAACTGCTGTTGGATCTCCAGTTTGCTGTGACGGTGACATTCGTATCAGGCATGATAAAGGTTGTGGCCGCACTCGCCGCATTGGCAAATGTGATTGTGGGTGTAGCAGTCCATCCGTTAAAGCTGTATCCACTACGGGTACCGGCATTGATAGAGACTGTCGTGGTGGCTGCATAAGAACCGCCGCCCGAAGAGCCCGTGCCGCCATTCGTCAGAGTTACGGTGTGGAGAATTTCAGGAGCCACCGCCGTAATGGAGGCGCTTTTCTCTGCTAAAACAACAACATTATTCTTATCGCTCACATCGATCAGTTGGATGTTGGCCGTGTATTCTCCCGGCTCATACGCCACCAGATATACATCGGTTTCTGCGTCCTTCAGCTCAAAGCCCTCACCGGGGCCCCAGCCGCTTTTTACAATATTCCACCAAGCATGATTTGTATCCTGAGCGATTAACTGAATTCCTTCCGTTACCTCAGCGTCCTCTTTTACCAGTGTTACAATAACCCGTACGTTATTATAATCTTCACTCCCTTTGGTAAGAGATACCTGAATTGGCGTGCGGGCATCAGCAGAAAACTCCGTAATTTTTCCCACATCAGTTTCCGCTATCTTATTCTCTGTCGATACTGTGCCTTCCGGAACACCCGTTACTGTCATTTGCGGGGAATCCGGAACGGGCTCAACAGAATGAGCCGCATCCAGATAATAATGGACCTGATTTTTGCTGTTCTTGGTAAACGGAACAGCAGTGAAAGTATCCTCATCAATGGTCAGCCAATTTTCTGCTTCGTCTTTATCTGCCGTACCATCTACCCAAATAGTGGGTTTACCATACGCTTCTGAAGAATTAGCAAAAGAAACATTTTCTTCCCCATTGAGATACGGATCATCTGCGGATTCATTCGCTTTGGAAACCTCAATGCCGCCGAAGCCGTTTCCGGAAACATCAATATTCCCCTTCAGCGTAACGTCGGAGCTGTTTACCAAAATACCGCCGTTGGCTCCGGTTGCTTTTACGTTATAAAGAGTGATCTCTTCTGCATTATATAAGTGAATTGCATAGGTGCCCACCCAGGTCTTCGGATTGCTCAAACCTGCATTCACTGTCAAATCCTGAATTTTGGCACCTTCAGCCTCTGCCCGGACAATCACAGCATCGTCGTCATGGTTTGCATTTTCCAGATTCTGCAGCCCGGAAAAAACAAGCTGATACCCATTACCGTCCAGTATAACCGGACGTGTAATATTAATATATTGTTTTTCAGGGATAGTAATATCCTGACTCAGCTGAATCACTTTAGCCGAGCTACTCAGAGCGTCTGTCAATTCTTCTGCATTCTTTACTGTTGTCGGAGTCTTGGCATTCCTCTCATCTAAATAGTAATGAACCTGAGTTTTGCCATCCTCAGTAAACGAAACAGCTGTGAAAGTGTCAGTCGACACTTCGATCAGTTTTTCCACTTCTTCCAAATCGCTTGTGCCGTCCACCCAAATTGTCGGCAGACCATTCTTTTCTGATTCATTAATGAAATCTGCGTCCCGCACATTTAACAGAAGATCGCCGACAGGCTGAGCTCCCTTAGAAACCTCGATGCCGCCAAAGCCGTTGCCGGAAACATCGATTATTCCTTGGAGCGCAACCTCGGAGCTGTTTACCAGAATACCGCCGTTGGCTCCGGTGGCGGTAACACCCTCAAGGATTACCCCTTCTGTGTTATACGCATGAATCGCGTAGGTGCCTTTCCAAGCTTCCGGATTATTTGATAAATCTTTCAGCCCCGCGTCCACAGTCAGATTTTTCACGGTTGCCGGCTGATAAAGAATTAAGCCGTCATCCACTGTGCTGGAGGCAGCTTCCAGATTTTCAAATTCAAGCGTGTGTCCATCACCGTCAATGACAACCTCCCGCTTCACTTCAATACTGGACGAAACACCTGTAATATCTTTCGTCAGCCGGATAAAATCAATGCTGTCCTTTTTAAGTGCATCTTGCAACTCGCCTATAGTACCGACTGTTGCCACTGCTTCAGGATCATACCTGTGGGCTTCATCCAGATAATACAGGGTCTGATTGTCCCCATTCACCCGGATAAAACGGTACAGTCCATCTACATATTCATCGGCATTTTCTTTGGTAATTCCATCCAGCCAAACAGTCGGCCGGCCATAGGCCTCGGAGGTATTGATAAACTTGGTCCTCTTCTGTGCTGTCAGCATCAGATCTCCCACAGGCTTCGCTCCGTTCGAAACTTCGATGCCGCCGAAGCCGTTGCCGGAAACATCAATCGTTCCCTCCAGAGTTACTGTGGAGCTGTTTACATAAATACCGCCGTTGGCCCCGGTTGCTTTTACATCTTGTAAGACCACGCCAGATGTGTTATACGCCTGAATGGCATAGGAGCCTTTCCAGGTTTCCGCAGCTGTCAGTCCCGCGTCCACAGTCAGGTTTTTCACAGTTGAATCTTCTGCCGTGATAACCAGTGCGTCATTTGTATCATTTGACTTACTGTCTAATCCGGAGAAAGACAGCTTATGATTCTTTCCGTCAATGGTGACCGGATTCGTCACAACAAGGTTTTCGCCGGAGTCAATTGTAATATCTTTCGTCAGTTGAATGGTTTCTATGTCTTCATCCGCCAAAGCTTCTTTCAGCTCATCTGCAGTGCCTACCTTCGCTTCGGTTTCTCCCTCGTCGGGATCCTCCACTTTGATTGTGTAAAGATAGGCCTGAGTGTCTCCCTTTTCCGGAGCATTATAGTTATTGTTGCCCCAGGACACCTCCAGATCATCCGTATGTGCGGCAACAAGGAACTCGATATCGCTGTATCCCTTTTCCGCGAGCAGCGTCGTGTTCAAAGAGAATTCCCATTCCCCTGTTTTATTATCATCCTCCGAGATATAAGAAAGGTTCTCTTTTACTTTATCAATAGAATCTTCCTCCACAGAAACTGCTTTACCGCCCTCATAATTAAATTCCGCGCCTGCGGCTTCGTAAAAAGCGATTTCCTGATCCTTTAAAAGATCATTCTGAAGAGCCGAATTGATGTCACTGGTATTTAAAGTAAGTGGAGCATCATCTGCTTTCAGGTCAAACTGTACCGAGGTTTTATAATTGCGATTCTCCTCTGCATTGTCACCATCTTTCCCTAAATAAATATCGAACTCCAGCTCGGCAAGCACGGCGCTGCCCGTTGTAACAAACGGAAATACGAACTCCTGTTCTTCTGACGCCACCAGCTCACCGGGAGACCCGGCCGGGCCGTCCCAATCCTCTGAGGGCCGTACGGATGCACCCTCGCCACCGACTTCCCCTTCCGCCGCATAAACACGAGGGAAGCCCGTCTGGGCGATACCTGCCACCATAGCTGCTGCCAGAAGCAATGACAGCGGCTTGGCCAATTTTTTCTTCATTTAACACACTCCTTGCTTTTATTTTTTCGGCATTGCCGAAGAACAACATTTTCATCAAAAATAGAACGTGCAGATTACATCCGTGTTCCTGGGAACACAGATAAAATGATTCATACAAAAGCAAGCTTCTTTTACAGCAGTTGATTTCACCTTTCGGTGTTCTTGTTTTCAGGCATTCTTTCCCTAATCGTCTTTTCCCCTATCTCTTCCATTTGTAAGGTGCTTAATCCACGTACCAGTAAATCGCGAAACATCTCATTTCTTGTTGTCTGGCAGTACCTATCCCTTTTGAGCTCATTTAATTCCGCTTCTACCTCCAGAGGAACAGAAATTGTGTAGCGCTTTTTTTCCACAGCCATATCTACCACCCCCTCTCGCCGGTGGTTCACTGAACCTCTAATCTTCCCTCATTATATAGGTTCACTGGTTCACTGTCAACTATTGGTGTGGTATCTTCCCAATTTGTTCCAGAGAAATTCAGATATCTTTACAGCTGTGGTTCACTGGTGTATAATCAGCATGAGGTGATCAAAATGGCTACTGACAGGCCGCGGTACTCTGTTTCTGTTGACAATGACCTGTTCAAGCAAATTGAAGATTTTCGCTTTGAGCACCGCTTTCAGACCCGTTCGGAAGCAACTGTAGAGCTCATTCGCCTGGGTCTGGAATCTTTGCGGAAAGAACGTGAAAAGCAACAAAAAGCAGTTTCTGAGGAATCAGAAACCGACCAATCAAAATAACTCTTATCTTCATCACTTTGCCGCAAGGCAAAGTGATGGCTTTAGGAATTGGTTTTTTAGTATTTCATCAGCAAAAGGGGGTCTTCCATTGCAGCAGAATCACAGCCGCTACATATATTTACTTTCCGCAGGACATTTATTTACCGACATGAACCAGGGGGCGCTTCCTGCGATTCTTCCTTTTTTAATTGCGGCTTACCATTTTAACTATGCGGAGGTCGCAACGCTTGTACTGGCTTCCACCGTGGTTTCATCCATCATACAGCCGGTATTCGGGAATCTTGCCGACAAAACGCCCCGGCCATGGATGATGGCGATCGGCGTGCTGCTGGCCGGCGGAGGAATGGCGGCGGCCGGTTTTCTTTCCGATTTCCGGCTTCTGTTCGTAACAATTATGATCAGCGGCGTCGGCGTTGCGGCGTTCCACCCGGAAGGTGCCCGAATGGCGAATAAAGTCTCCGGCGACAAAAAGGGAACGGGAGTCAGCATCTTTTCGTTCGGCGGGAACGCTGGGTTCGCCGTAGGGCCGATTCTGGCCACGGTATCGATCTCGCTGTTTGGGCTCAAGGGGACGGCGATCCTTGCGATCCCCTGTGTTTTGATGGCGATCACGATTTTGTCACAGATCAAAAAAATGAATCAGTCCCCATCGGAACAGAGCACCTCGGAAATCGTTCCCGAAAAGCCGGCCGAACCGGACAGATGGGTTCCCTTTACCCTGCTCAGTCTGCTGCTGTTTGGCCGCTCCATCGTGTTCTGCGGGCTGAACACATTTCTTCCGCTCTTTTTCATTCAAATACTGCAGCAGTCCGAATCCATGGGCAGCACCCTGCTGAGTTTCTATTTTATAATCGGAGCCGCCAGCACACTGATCGGCGGCCGACTGGGCGATCGTTTCGGTTTTGTCCGGATCACCCGCATCGGCTTCACTCTTTTCCTGCCGGTGATGGCAGCTCTGGCGATCACCAAAACCATTGTGCCGGCGGTTCTGCTTCTGATTCCGGTCGCATACGCGCTGTATTCCCCCAGCAGCCTGACGGTGGTATTGGGGCAAAAATATCTGCCGAACCGCATGGGCCTGGCCTCGGGAATCACCCTGGGCCTTTCGGTCAGCATCGGCGGAATGGTGGCGCCCTTCCTGGGGCATTTGGCCGACAAATTCGGCCTGATGGCGGCAATTTATGCCATCACTGCGATTTCTATTATACCGGCGGTGATGTCGTACACTTTGTCGAAAGAGGACAAAAAAGAAAAAGTTGCATAGAATTCTCATTCCTAAAAAAGGCTGATTGCGGGATCGATCCGTGACAGTCATTTTCAAAACACATTGCCCCCTGCGGCAAAAAAAGCATGCCCCGAAACGGCTTTATCAGCCGAATCGGGGCATGCTTTTTTTCTCTTGCATTTTCTTTTTATAAAAAGCCTGTTCTACAGCAACGCGTTTGGAGTGTAGGGCAGTTCAGCTCAAACGGCGAACCGCTTCTTTCATTTGTCTTACATATTCCGCCGCGTGCGGAGCGGCTTCCCTTCCATATTGCCCGACGATTCTGACAATGGCCGAGCCGACGATCACACCGTCGGAGATCGCGGCCATTTTTTCTGCCTGCTCGGGGGTGGAGATGCCGAAGCCGATCGCGACCGGGGTATCCGTCACCTCTCGTACCAGAGCGGTGATTTCGCCAATCCCTGACGAAAGCTGCGACCGGACCCCAGTAACGCCCAAAGAGGATACGCAGTACAAAAAACCCTCGGCCTCTTTTGCAATCTGTTTGACTCTGTCGTGGGAGGTAGGCGAAACGAACGAGATGAAATCCATGCCGTAC
>JAEXDU010000160.1 GCA_023401495.1 Bacillota bacterium | reverse complement strand
GCCGTACCACTTTGCGGCTGTGGGGCGTTTTTTTCGTTTGAGCAGCACACAGGCCGCTATGATCATCAATGTCTCTTTGATAACGAACACCGCCAGAAACGGTACCAGAACCGGCTCTGCAATGGCCATGCAAACCGCCACGGCGGCCTGCGTCAGCTTATCCGCCAGCGGGTCGAGCAGCTTGCCCAGCTCGGTGATCTGGTTAAAGTGGCGGGCAATATAACCGTCCACCAGATCCGTCAGGCCGGATACCACCAGCACGACTCCGGCAGCGCGCCACTGCTGCGCCAAAAAATACAGTACAAATGGCGGAATCAGCAGAATCCGAAAAACAGAAAGCGCATTCGGAACCGTAATATTCTTATTGATGTCCCTCATTTCTCCACTCCCATCTGCCTCTGGGCTATCCCCCATTATTCCTCAGGGAACAGGAAATTAACCGGGCTTTTTTCATAAAGTGTCTGGTAAACCCATGAGGACTTGAGCCCTTCCTGCGTAACGCCGAACAGTCCGTCCTTCATCATGGGCAGGGCGAGCTGCAGCAGCATGCAGAGCAGCAGCACGATTGCGCAGCCGCTGAAGAAGCCGACTACGCCGCCGGCCATCATGTCGATCTGGCGAAGAATCGGCAGGCGGAACGCCGAACCGATCATGCGCACCAGAATGCGTACGACGAAATAGAGTGCGGAAAATAAAACCACCGTAATCACCAGCCGCGTAAAGCCGATGACCGAGGGGGACAACAAATTGGCGATCTGCGGCGCGGCCTTTTCGATCGAGCTGTCAAGCGCCGACAAAAAGCCGTCGCCGGAAAGACCAGTCCGAAGAAAGGCCGGCAGAGAATCCTGAAGAGCCTGTACCTTTTGCTCCGCTCCCTGGCCCGCCGTACTTTGCAGGGTCTCTGTAATTTTCCCCACCAGATTGTCGTAAATAAAATTTTGGTACAAAGCGCCCGCCGCCATACGGCCGATTACAGCCGCCGCAATAGAGGCGATCACATAGCCGACAAACCCGGCCAGAGAACGGATTAACCCTTTTTCACAGCCTACAATCGTGAACCAGGTGAGGACCGCAATCAGTATTAAATCAATGAAACTCACAGGCAACCTCCCAAATTTTAAAACCCGCCGAGCGGGTCTTTTCTCTTCTGACCTTCCACTTTCAAAAAAGCGATTGTATTCTTCCCGCCTTCGGCGGGAAGAACTCCCATTTTGACGCAAAGCCGCTTTTGGAGTGAAATTACTCTCTAATAATATATCACAAAGCAAATATTACGGCAAGGTGAGAAAAAAAACAAAGTGTAAATATTCCTTTGGCTGAAAAGAGCAAAAAACGGCTCCTTCTCCCCTGCCAAAGGCCGGGGGAAAGCGCCGTTCGTTCAGGAACCGGAGGCTGCGCCCCCGGCGGCGTTCTGTGCCGTATTCTGCCCCTCCTGCGCGGCAAAATGCTCCAGGCGGATTTCGCTGAAGCCCAGAACATACACAGAGCTTTCATCCCGCAGCGTGAGCGCGCGGGCGTCCTTTCCGCCGCTGCATGTGCCCTTCAGCGCGCCGCCGGACGCGGTGTAGGCGCGAATCGTTTCATCGGTAAGCAGCACTGCAGCGGTATCGCCGTACAGTGACACTCCCCCTGCGTTCTGCCCCAGCGGCACCGAAGCCGCCTGCTTGCCCTTCACATCGAGCAGCACCAGGCTGGCGGAATCCGCGTTGGCGTAAGGGGAAAGCAGAAGCGCCGTGCGGCCGTTGTCGACAGCGCTGCCAAGATAGCTCTGCGAACCGTAGCTGTAATCCGTTTTCCCGCCGTTTTCTGAAATGATGCTCGTGAGCTGGTCGCCCACCGCAACTATGACGCCGTTCTGCCCGTAGTCGAGCGAAAGCACCAGATTATCCTGATACACAAGCTGTGACACCGGCTTCGGGCTGCCGAAATCGAACAGGTACACCACAGAGACCATCGCGCCGTTTTTCGCGGCCACCCCGGCCACGGCGGCGCGGGTGCCGCTTCGGTTCAAAGCGATATGGGTAATGTAATATTCCGAAAAATCGTAAGTATAAAACGCCTTGCCGTTTTCCCCATATACCGTCATGCGCGAATAGTATCCCTGGCTTTCCGTCGCCAGAGCCACGCGCCCGTTGCCGGCAATCGCGCCGGCGAGAATTTCCGCGTCCGCAATGCGGCGTTCCCCCGCCTTGGAGATGCTCTCTACCTGACAGCCCGTGCCGCCCAGATTATACACCAGCACGCGCTGGCCCCAGACCTTCGCCACGGGATTCGAAAAGCTGTGCTGGCGGCGCACCAGCTCCTTGGCGGTGGAGTTGAGCACGGTAACCGAGGTATCGCTGACCACCGCCACGTTTTTGTCCGCGGCAAAAAAATTGCCGGGCGCCACATTGCGGCCGTTGTCGAGCGCGGCAGGGTAGCCGTCGCCCATACCCATGCCTACCACCTTCGACTGAATCCACCCGCCGATGTTCTGCGGTGAAAGGTTGTCGCGGTTGAACCACACGAGCAGGCCTGCCACCGAAATCAGCAGAATCAGGATCACGCGATACAGCCAGCGGGGCATCTGCGGGAATACGACTCTTTCCCGGCGTTCCCGGGCATTCGGATTTCCCTCGCGGCCCAGCTCTTCCAGATCGCTCTCATCGTCTACAAAGCGCTTTCCCCTGGTTTTTCGGGTCATCCCATCACTTCCTCATCGTAAAAAACGCGGTTCAGGTACAGCCCGCCGGGCGGAGCTGTCGGCCCCGCTATGTGGCGGTTGCGCTGCTCTATCATCTGCGGAATCTGCTCCGGCTCGAATTTTCCCTGGGCCACGCGCAGCAGCGTGCCCGCCATAATGCGCACCATGTGATACAAAAAACCGTTCGCTGCCACGGTAAAGCGCACCATGTCTCCCTCACGGCTCACCTCGGCCTTGGTAACGGTGCGAACCATATTGCCGGCGTCGCGCGCATCGATCGTGCAGAACGAGGTAAAATCGTGCGTGCCTAAATAATGCGCTGCCGCGCGGTTGAGCCTCTCCAAATCCATTGGGTACCAGTAGTGCAGGGCGTAACCGTATAAAAACGGGTCGCGAACCGGGGCGTTCCAGATCTGGTAGACATATTCCTTGCCCCGGCAGGAATAGCGGGCGTGAAAGTCCATCGGCACCTCGCGGCAGGAAAGCACCGCGACATCCGGCGGCAGAAAATGATTCATCGCGGGCGTAAGCCGCTCGCATGGAATGTTGCGTTCGATTTTCGCACTGATACAGAACTGCCGGGCATGCACGCCGGTAT
>JAEXDU010000109.1 GCA_023401495.1 Bacillota bacterium | reverse complement strand
CTCCCACACCGCTGCAAAAGGATGACAGGACGGGCACGAAAGACAGACTCAACGGCGCGGTGTACTTTACCGCCGCAATCATCTTTTTTACGTATTTGTTCCTTTATACCTATCAGCTGAATATCGCCATGTTCATCAAGTCCACCGGGCTGGGCAACGCCACTGTCAGCGGATATGTCAATACCGTTTTCCCGATCACGGGAATGCTGACGGGCTTTGTCTTTGGAAAATTCAGAAAAGTTCTGGGGTATAAAACCATACAGCTGGGGCTGCTGGTGCTGGCGGCGGGCTTTATGGCGCTGAATATTTTCGGAACTCTTCCCGCGGCATTTTTCGCCAGCTTCTGTACGGGCGTTGCGCAGGCGTTCCTGATTTCGAGCTGCATGCTTGCTACCTCGGAATATGCTCCCGCCTCCCTGAGAGCGACGGGCATTTCTCTGGCGATGGGAATGCTCAATTTGGGGATGTTCTGTTCTCCGCTGGTCATCAACAGAATCTTCAACGCGTTTGGTGCAAGCGAGGTTGCGTTCAAATTTATGATTTCGGCAGTCGGATTGATTCTATTGGCGGTTGCTTATACGGTGCTGAGTCCTGTATTCTATAAAAAGAAGAAGGAAAACGCACCCGCGTAAATTTACCGCTTGGTTTTCGATTTTCGGATTGTTTTTACAGGAAGCCGATTGGCACGATAGTTCCGTTTATCACTTGCTTGCGGAAACACAGTGGAATACAAAGGGGTGCATGCGAACCTGCGGCTGACCGGCCTTCCCGGCAAATGAATCAAAATAACGGTTCTCCCCAAAATCAGGATTAGGAGGCTTTTCTTATGAATCGGTATTCCATTCAAATTTTAGAGTATGCAAACACAGACAGCGCTCCTGTTTCCGGTCAAATCGCAAGCGCCCACAATGGCGGCTTTATGAATTTAACCATGTCTTATCAGTTGATTGAGGGCAACGGCCATAAGATATTGGTTGATTGCGGCGTGAATTACGAAGAACCTGCTTCAAAAGCTATTTGCGAAGCTTACGCGTTTCAGAATACGAAAATGCCGAAAGAGGTGTTAGCGCGGGTCGGGCTGACGCCGGAAGACATCGATACGGTTATCGTAACCCATGGCCATTTCGACCATATGGGCGGGCTGAAGCTTTTCCCCAACGCGCATTTTTATATTCAGAAGGATGAATTGCTGAACTCACTGGCAGCATTATCCCTGCCGAAAAAATTCAATCGGGCAAAAAATGCGTTTCTGCCCTGTGACATCAAGACCGCCTGTGAATATGTCTGCGATGGCAGAATGACCTTACTCGACGGCGACCAGCAAATATTTGACGGCATACGGGTGGTCGCTCTTCCGATGGGCCATTCCTACTGCGGCCAAATCATATTGGTAGAGGTGGAAGAGGACGGCAGGAAAGTCGAGAAGATTTTAAGCGGCGACGTTGCCTACGTTCAGGAAAATGTACTCGGCCTGAATAACGACGGCGTTTATGTCCCGTTTACGGCGGTAGGCTCCCCTGTCACGGTCGTCGAACACATCGACAAAGCGTATGCCCTGGCCGGGTATGACATCAAGAATCTGATCTTTAATCACGAGGTAAGAAACTATAAGACATATGAGTCCGTAACGTATGAGGATGGACTCCATGTTGCCACTGTCGTCCGTTAAATCATCCGGAGTATATTTTGAAATGAGGTTTTGATATGGGAAAGGCATTGTGGCTGTTCAGCCTTTGGGTTTCGTTTACCTGTGCCGTTTTCTTTTTCCTTTATGGTTTCACAGGCCTTCAAATCGGTTGGATGAGTTTTGTCATACTGGCTGTCTTTTTTGGAATGGGAGCGAAAACGAAAGATGTACCGGCGATTTTTTGCAGTATTCTGGCAGGCCTGATTTGGGGACAGCTGAATTTCGCTTTCCTGAATTGGGAGACCGCGATCGGTATTCCCGCCCAAGCAGCCATGTTCATCGCAATCACTCTGCTGACGACCGTTACAATGGGCCTGCACCTCACGGTGCTGGGCAAGACTCTGTTTAACAGGCTGCCGTTCATTTTTGCCGGCGTCGCGTTGACCTTCTCTCAAGGGGGAGAGAATGAGCTCGGGCTGGCGTTTACTCTCGTAGCCGGTTTGTTGTTGGCCTTTGTTTGCGGCTTGGGAGAAACCTTTATATTCGCACACTTCGCAAAACAGCAGCCCGCGGAGACTCCAAAAACGCAGGAAGAGGCTGAGAAGCCCCTGGAGTATGTGGAGTAACCACATGTAAAATCCGTGACCGTTCCGTCGGGTAGGGAACGGATGAAGAGATCGATTCATTACAGTGCCCGAAATGAGATCTCTTGAGATCGCACCTCAAAATTTGTGAGACCCCCTGAGTGATACAAAAGATCAAAGGCATCGGAAGTTTGATTCCGGTGCCTTTGATCTTTTGTATATGAAAACGCTCAGTTGTGTCGAAGGTTCAGAGAAACTGAAGCAATGAGCATCGTAGTGATAAAAGACTCCGTTTAATAAAATAAAGCTGAGGCCTGCTGACTGCAGCAAAACATATCTGGCGGCAGGTAACAGACTTTTTGCATGTGGCAGGCGATACCCGCGTCTTGAAACACCGCCAAAATAACAGCGCTTGTCTGCGTGGAAAGAACTCCCGGTTTTGCCGGGAGTTCTTGTTTTCAATAGAGAAAAAAGTTGAAATAAAAGCGGCGTGCAGCCGTTCCTGATGCTGAAACCCTTACGTACTGACTGCAAGACGATCCAGAATCGCCTCGCAGGAAAGGGAAAGCAGCCCCTGCAGGGCGGCGTCTTTCCCCAGGGAAGAACCCACAACAGGGACGGGATCAAAGGCTTCCTGCAGAAGAATCCTGCGCAGGATGTCCAGAATCTGCGTCTGGAAAACCAGATATTCCCCGCCAAACACCACCCGTTCACTGTTCAATACGGATACCAGTGCGGCTGCCATTTTGCCCAGCGCGACCGCAATATCTCGGATGCAGCTGCGGGTGAACGGATCCCCGGCTCTCCAAAGCCGGACAACATCCTCAAAATTCAGCTGCTCGGCGGGTTTCCAGAGGGCGCGCCGGGTTGCCTCGGGCGCCTGAGTTCGTATTTTCTGCAGCAGGGCGTTCATTTCCACCCGGGTCCGCAGAGGATCACTGATGCCCGGAATCGGTACCCGGGCAATTTCACCCGCACTGCCAGAGGTTCCCGAATACAGCCGGCCGTTCAGAACGATTCCTGCGCCCACGCCGACCCCGCAGCTAAGATAAACAATGTTGCGGAATCCTCTCGCCGCGCCCTGGTGCAGTTCCCCCAGTGTTGCGGCTTTTACATCGTTGATCATCATGACCTCGGTTTCAAAACACCTGGCCAAATCCTCCCGCAGATGGGAAAAATCCCAATCCTCAAATTCGGGATTCAAAAGATAGACCCCTTCGTGTCTGCTGTAAGCGCCCGGCGAAGCCAGCGCGATCACCGCCAGACGATCCCGGCCGATTCCTCCGCGCTGTAAAAGTTCGTCGATTTTCTCGCATACCGCTTTCAAGCGTTCGGTGTAAGAGGCGTCCTCAGCAACGGAGAGCGTCAGTCTGTGCAGAATACGCCCCTCCAGATCCGCCAGCGCAAAAAGCGGCGCGCGAAAGCCAAGCTCAATCGCGACAATGTAGCTGTATGCTCCATTGAGCTTGAGCAGAACCGGGGGCCTGCCTCCCAATGACTGCGAAAGGCCTACCCCAACCTCCTGCACAATGCCTTCGCGGAGCAGGGGGGTAATATTGTCTGTTACGGTTGATTTGCTCAGGTGCAGTTCCTGTGCGAGCTGCACCCGGGAAACAGGGCTTTCCTGCCGGATTTTTTCCAGCAGCGCCCGCCGGTTCGATTCGCGGATCCACTCATCAGCACCACAGTTTTGCATTGTACCTCCTTGTGATTTCGCCAGATATTTTTCACCCCTGCAACTGCTTGCAGGGGCTTGTCTTGTGATTTATCATAGCATGGTTAATGGATGAATTCAACAAAAAATTAGAAAAACCGAGAGAATTTGTTTTGAAATCGATGAAATTTTATTGACAACCCACAAAGCGAATGCTATACTAATTCTAAATTTCAGACGTAGGTTCGGCGGCAGAACAAACCTGTTTCCAAAGCAAATTCACTCCTGCCGCCGGCCCCGATCTGATTCTGTTTTCGGGATTCAACATAAAGAAAAGGGAGGAATTCTTGTCGTATGAAAAAGAAAATCATCGCGTTGTTTCTTGCTGCGGCGATGTCCCTGTCGCTGGCGGCCTGCGGAGGCAACGCTCCCGCATCATCTGCTGCGCAGGAGGGGAGCGCGGCATCCGGGCAGACGCAGACCGCTGCGCCGGATCAGGACCTTGTGGTCGGCTTTAACCTGGATATCCAGTCTCTGGACCCGCATCAGGTTTCCGACACGCTGTCCATGTCTGTACTTGGCACCATGTACGAGCAGCTCGTGACATTTGATGAAAACCAGAAGATCGTTCCAATGCTTGCGGAAAGCTGGAAAGTCGATCCGGATAACCTCACCTATACCTTTACCCTTCGCAAGGGAGTCAAATTCCACGACGGAAGCGAATTCAACTCAGCCGCCTTCAAAGCGAATTACGACCGCTGCATGAAGGATGAGAAGCTGCGCCAGTACCGCACCGTTTCCAAATGGGAGTCGGTAGAGACGCCGGACGATTCCACTGTGGTCATTAAATTAAAGACCCCCAACGTCACCTTTATCAATAAGGTGGCCTTATTCTCCATCGTAAGCCCGAAAGCGCTTGAACAGGGCGCTGCCGCTTTGGTGAAGAATCCGGATGGAACGGGTGCTTACCAGTTCAAAGAGAGAGTGGAAGGCGATCATGTGACGGTCGTTCCCTTCCCCGATTACTGGGACGGCAAGCCCTCCGTCAACAGCGTGACGTTTAAAGCGGTGCCGGAGGACGGCGCGCGCGTCGCAATGCTGCAGACCGGCGAAGCCGACTACATTTATCCCATGCCGGCCACACAGGCTCCCACTGTTGATGGAACGAAGGACATCAAGGTTGTTACCGCTCCTTCCGCCATCATGCGCTACGTGACCCTGAACACCAACCTGCCCCAGCTCAAAGACGCGCGGGTGCGCCAGGCCATGAACTACGCGATCGATAAAAAAGCCTACATCAAAACGATCTTCAACGGCTACGCGAGTGAGGTGCATTCCTGCTACCCGTCCACCGTGCAGTATTACAGCGAGCAGACCCCTTATGATTTCAATCTGGAAAAAGCAAAGTCCCTGATGAAGGAAGCCGGCCTTGAAAACGGCTTTGAGCTTACCCTTTGGGGCGACAACACCACCAACGAAATGAAGGGCATGCAGTTTGTCCAGCAGCAGCTGGCGCAGATCGGCATTAAGGTTGAGGTTGTGCCCATGGAGCCCAACACGCTGAGCGGCATGATCTATGTGGAGCCGGATAAGGCGAAGATCAACATGTGGTACGTCAACTGGTCTCCTTCGTCCTTTGATGCGGACGGGGCTGTGCGCAATATTCTTTCCTACCCCATGATTCCGCCCACCTCCGCCAATACCGCGTACTATAACAATCCGGAATTCGATAAGGCTTTGGATGAAGCTCTTGTCACAACCGATACCGCCAAGCTGACCGAACTCTACGCAAAAGCGCAGAAGATGGTCTGGGAGGATTCCCCGTGGCTGTTCCTTGGCAGCGACCAGGTGATCGCCGGTGAAAAGACCTATGTCGGCGGCATCTACCTTGGCCCGGACGGCAAGCTGGATCTGACGAAGGTAAAGCTGTCCTGATGCTCCGTTGTTTCCTTGCGGAGTCCACAGAAGAAAAACGGGCTGCCGCTCTGAAACGGAGCTGAATCAAAATAGTGCAGGCGGATCCGGCAACAGCCAGGCTGCTGCCGGATCTTGTTATCAAAACCTGTTTTATCGCAGTTTTTTTACCAGATCCGGATTCTGAACTTCACGTGGAAACTGTTTTAGCATAAGGGAATTGTTTCCTCGCGGCAAAGGAGGCTGAAATTTTGGGCCGTTATTTTGTAAAGCGGGTATTGGGTACCATCCCGATGATGTTCGTCGTTTCGATTCTGATTTTTTTGTTTCTCCACATGATCCCCGGCGACCCCGCGCGGCAGATGGCGGGAAAGGAAGCCACCGAGCAGGAGCTGGTGCAGATCAGGCAGGAGCTTGGCCTGAACGATCCGCTGCCCAACCAGTACATAAATTACATGGATGATTTATTCCATGGGGACCTCGGCACTTCCTACAAGACGGGCCTGCCGGTATCGGAAATGCTGCTGGGGCGGCTGAAACCGACGATCCAGCTGATGTTCAGCGCGATGATATGGTCTGTGCTGCTCGGGATCGCCATCGGTGTTCTGTCTGCCGTCAAGCGAGGGAAGGTTGCCGATTACGTGGGAATGTTCCTTGCCATTTCAGGCATCTCGATCCCGGGGTTCTGGCTCGGGCTTGTGCTGATCCAGATTTTTTCCGTTAACCTGGGGCTTTTGCCCACCGGGGGACTGGACAGCTGGCAGAGCTATATTCTGCCGTCGTTGACGCTGGGGTGCGGTATTATGGCGGTGCTGGCGCGCTTTTCCCGATCCTCCATGCTCGAAACTCTGCGGGAGGATTATGTGCGAACGGCCCGTGCGAAAGGGCAGCGGGAATGGCTGGTGGTGCTGCGGCACGCGTTCCGCAACTCGCTTGTGCAGGTGGTGACAGTGGCGGGGCTGCAGATCGGCGGTCTGCTGGCAGGCTCCGTGCTGGTGGAAACCGTCTTTTCCATTCCGGGAATGGGTCGGCTGCTGGTGGATTCCATTGCGTTCCGCGATTACAAGGTGATTCAGGCGGAGCTGCTGTTTTTCTCCCTGGAATACATCGTCATCAATTTGATCGTCGATCTCCTTTACGGAGTGTTGAACCCCAAAATACGCTATCAGTGAGAGGAGTGGAGTTTACATATGCCGGAATGGAAAGAGACGGTGCGTGCGCCGGAAGAAGAGGCAGAAGGCCCCGTTGTTCAGGCGCAGAGCAAATCAAAGGCATTCTTCAAAAAATTCATGCAGCGAAGGACTGCGGTTGCGGCCGCTGTGTTTCTGCTGATCCTGCTGATTATTACAGTCGTCGGCCCGGAGCTGGCGCCCTATGACCCGGCAGCGCCCGATTATGACAACCTGCTGAGCGGCCCAAGCCCGGCGCATGTGCTTGGTACCGATGAGTACGGCCGCGATGTGCTGAGCCGCCTGATGGCCGGCAGCCGCCTGACGCTCGGCGTTTCGCTCAGCTCGGTGATCATCGGCGCGGCGATCGGCACCGTTCTGGGCGTTCTGGCCGGCTACTACGGCGGCATTCTCGAAACACTCGTCATGCGCGGTTCCGATGTGCTGTTCGCTTTTCCGGATATCCTGCTCGCCATCGCCATCGTCGCGATGATCGGCCCCGGCATCATCAATGTTGTGATTGCGGTGGCTGTTTTCACGGTGCCCTCGTTTGCGCGCATCATGCGCAGCGCGACCCTGTCTGTAAAGGAATCGCTTTATGTGGAGGTCGCGCGGTCCATCGGGTGTAAAAACGGTCGGATTCTGAGTATGTACATCTTTCCGGGAACGGTGCAGTCGATGATCGTCAACTTCACCATGCGCGTCGGCACTGCGATTTTGGCGGCGGCTTCGCTGAGCTTTCTCGGTTTCGGCGCCAACGTGACCGAGCCGGACTGGGGCGCGATGCTCTCTTCCGGGCGCAACTATATCGGCGTCGCGTCCCACCTTGTGTACTTCCCGGGGCTTTTGATTTTCCTTACCGTGCTGGCCTTTAACCTTTTGGGCGACGGCCTGCGGGACACGCTGGACCCGAAAATCAAATAGGGTTCGGCCTGTATTTCGGTCTTTCATTTTCATACGACGGAATTCCCAGACGGAGTTCGATCGAAAAGGAGGGTATCAAAATGCCTGAGGAACTGCTCCTTGACGTGCGCCATCTGCGCACGGAGTTTTCACAGGGAAAAAAGAGCTCGGTAGTGGCTGTAAATGACGTCTCGTTTCAAATTGAGAAAGGAGAAATCCTGGGGCTGGTGGGGGAATCCGGGTGCGGAAAATCGGTGACGGCGCTTTCTATCATGAGCCTGCTGAAGGATACTCCGGGCAAAATCACGGACGGAGAGGTTTACCTGGAGGGCAAAAATCTGCTCCGGTTTTCCGAAGAAGAAATGAGGAAAATCCGGGGAGAAAACATCTCGATGATTTTTCAGGAGGCCATGTCGTCCCTGAATCCGGCAATGCGCGTCAGCGCCCAGCTGGTGGAGGCGATCCTCCTGCATACGGATAAAACCAAGCGCGAGGCAGAGGAGCATGCTCTGAAAATGCTGGGGCTGGTCGGTATTCCCGATCCCGCGCGCGTGGGCCGCAGTTATCCTCATCAGCTTTCAGGCGGCATGAGCCAGCGGGTGATGATTGCAATGGCGATGTCGTGCGACCCGCATCTGCTGATCGCGGATGAGCCGACGACCGCGCTGGACGTCACCATTCAGGCGCAGATTCTCGATTTGATGCGGAAAATCCAGCGGGAGATTCACACCGGGATTCTGCTGATTACGCATGACCTCGGCGTCGTGGCGGAAATGTGCTCTCGGGTCATTGTGATGTACGCCGGTCGAATTGTGGAAGAAGCGCCGGTGCAGCTCCTGTTTTATGAGCCGATGCACCCATACACCAAGGGGCTGATCGCCTCTGTGCCGAAGCTTGGTTCGGGGGTGACGAGTCTTCCGTCCATCCCCGGCAGCGTACCCGATCTTTCGATGATGCCGCCCGGGTGCAAATTCGCGCCGCGGTGCCGCTATGCGCAGGATCGCTGCCGCGAGGAGGAGCCACTGCTTGTGGAGCTGGGTGGAGGGCGAAAATGCCGCTGTGTGCTGGTACAAGACGAGGGGGGGACTGTGCAATGAGCTCGTTGGTGCAGATCAAAAATGTAACCAAAACCTTCTCCGCGGGGAAGAAGCTGCTCGGGAAAAAGAGCGTGGTGCACGCGGTCAACCGAATCTCGTTTGACATGGTTCAGGGAGAGACCTTTTCGATCGTGGGGGAATCCGGGTGCGGAAAATCCACCACGGCGCGTCTGGTCAACCACCTTCTTACGCCGGACAGCGGAGAAATCTGGTTTGACGGCAAACAAATTTCCGCGATGAATGAAAATCAGATGCGCCCGCTGCGGGGGGATATGCAGATGATCTTCCAGGACCCGAACGGCTCTTTGAACCCGAGAATGCGGGTGGAGGATCTGGTTGCCGAGCCGCTGCTGGTACATACGAACCTTTCCGCGGAAGAGCGGTTGCGGCAGGCCCGCGAACTGCTGGAGATCGTCGGCCTGAGCGCGAAACACGCGCGCCGCTACCCGCACGAATTTTCCGGCGGGCAGCGCCAGCGCATCGGCATTGCGCGCGCGCTGACGGTACGGCCGAAGCTGATCATTGCCGACGAACCTGTTTCTTCGCTCGATGTATCGATTCAGGCGCAGGTGCTGAACCTGATGCAGCGTCTTCAGGCGGAGTTCCAGCTCACCTATCTTTTTATTTCGCACGACCTGAGCGTTGTGGAAATGATTTCAGACCGCATCGCGGTAATGTATCTTGGCTGTATTGCGGAAATCGCGCCCAAAGAGGAGCTGTACCGCAATCCGCGGCACCCATATACGAAAGCGCTGCTTTCCGCCGTTCCGGTTCCGGACCCTGCCGCCAAGCGGGAGCGCGTGCTGCTGCAGGGCGATATTCCAAGCGCCGTCCATCTGCCCGAGGGGTGTCTGTTTCACGCCCGCTGCCCTCTCTGCACGGATATCTGCCGTCAGCAGATTCCAGAGCCGCAGGACCTTGGGGGCGGGCATGTGGTCGCCTGTCATCATATCTGATCCCGCGGGAATGCTTCCGGCCATCTGCCGGGGCGTTCCCGTTTGTCTGAAAAGGAGTATTTTCTGATGAATATCTGTGTTTCGAACGGAGAAGCCGTTCAGTTCGAGCTTCGATTCGCTTGGGAGGGGGAAGTACAGGAAGACGTTCCCTTTACGGGCGAATTCCTCTCCAAGTGGATTACAGTTCAGAACGGAACGCCGGTTTTGCTGATGGGGCTTGGAAAGCGTGCCGAGCTGGACCGCAAACTTGCGCGCCGCGCAGCCGCAAAGGGGGTAAGTGCCCTTGTGGAGATGGAGGTTTCCTCGATTGGAATCGATGTTACCCCCATTCTGAATGTGCTGGGGCATGGGAGCCTAAAAGCGGTTGCCGAAAGCGCGCTGCTTGCCTTGTATCGTCTGCCCGGCTGGCACTTTGAGGAAAAGGCCCGGCAGGAAACCGCGCTTTTCGTCAAAGGAGCAGAAGAGATCGCGGACGCGCGGGAGCAGCTGGAAGAGGCCCGACGGCTGGCAGAGCAGGTGTGCCGCGCCCGCGATTTGGTCAACGCACCCTCCAACCTGCTTTACCCGCAGACAATGGCGGAGGAAATGGTTCGCCTTGGCCAGAAAGCTGGCCTTTCTATGTCGGTACTAGATGAAAAGCAGGTGGAGGAATTGGGTATGGATGCTTTTCTGACCGTCGGAAAGGATGCCGCTCGTCCGCCCCGCCTGATTGTTGCCCGCTATGACGGCGACCCGGAGAGTTCGGAGCGGATCGCGCTGGTCGGCAAGGGGATCACCTGCGACACCGGCGGCTACTGCCTGAAGCCCGCCGCCTCCATGGGCGGGATCAAGGGGGATATGGCCGGCGCGGCGGCTGTGTTCTGTGCCTTGTGCGCGTTAGCCGAAAGCGGGGCCAGGGTAAACGCCACGGTGGTGATTCCCGCGGCCGAAAACCGCATTGCTCCCGGCAGCTTTTTGCCCGGGGACGTCATCGGTTCTATGTCCGGTAAAAAAATCGAGATCGGCAACACGGACGCGGAGGGCCGCCTTGTTTTGGCC
>JAEXDU010000065.1 GCA_023401495.1 Bacillota bacterium | reverse complement strand
CGGGATTCCAAAGCGCTTGGGTTTATTGATTTGAACGACGGCAGCAGCTTTGCGGGGCTTCAGGTTGTGTTTGAAGCGCAGAATGTTGAAAATTTTGCGGAGATCGCAAAGCAGAACGTGGGTGCGGCGCTTTGTGTGACCGGTACGCTGGTGCCGACGCCGGAAGCGAAACAGCCCTGCGAGCTGCATGCCGCACAGATTGCGGTGGAAGCGGCCTCCGCGCCCGAATATCCTCTGCAAAAGAAACGCCATTCTGTGGAGTTCCTTCGCACCATCGCGCATCTGCGGCCGCGCACCAATCTGTTCAGCGCCGTGTTTCGTGTGCGCTCTGCGGCGGCCTTTGCCATTCACCGTTTCTTTCAGGAGCGCAGCTTCGTTTACGCCAATACGCCGCTGATCACCGCCAGCGATTGCGAGGGGGCAGGGGAGATGTTCCATGTCACCACGCTCGACCCGGTCAATCCGCCCCTGTGTGAGGACGGTTCCGTGGACTATAGCAAGGATTTCTTCCAGCGCCACACCTCGCTAACCGTATCCGGTCAGCTGGAGGGGGAGTGCATGGCACTGGCGTTCGGTAAAATATATACCTTTGGGCCCACCTTCCGCGCTGAAAAATCATATACGGCGCGCCATGCGGCGGAGTTCTGGATGGTCGAGCCGGAAATCGCGTTTGCCGACCTTTCAGACGATATGCGCCTGGCGGAGGACATGCTCCGCTACGTGATCCGTTCCGTGATGGATTCCTGCCCGCAGGAGCTGGACTTTTTCAACCGCTTTATCGATACCGGCCTTTTGGAGCGTCTGCGCCATGTGGCGGATTCAGACTTTGCCCATGTGACATATACACAGGCAGTGGAACTGCTCGAGCGCGAAAACAGCCGGTTTGAATACCCCGTTTCGTGGGGCTGCGACCTGCAGACCGAGCATGAGCGGTATCTGACCGAGCAGGTGTTCGGCAAGCCGCTCTTTGTCACGGATTACCCGAAGGAGATCAAGGCATTCTACATGCGCCTGAACGACGACGACAAAACCGTGGCTGCCATGGATCTGCTCGTGCCCGGCATCGGCGAGATCATCGGCGGCAGCCAGAGAGAGGAACGGCTGGAGCTCCTGCAGCGCCGCATGCGCGAAACGGGCCTTTCTGAAGAGGAATACTGGTGGTATCTCGATCTGCGCCGCTACGGCGGAGCCAAACATGCGGGCTTTGGCCTGGGCTTTGAGCGCCTGGTGATGTATCTGACCGGCGTTTCCAATATACGGGACGTCCTTCCTTTCCCGCGCACAACCGGTTCCGCAGAATTTTAATACGAATCTGTCTTACCAAAAAACGAAAAACAGTTGTCTCTCCCGCCAAAGTCGGGGGACACAACTGTTTTTTTTGAAGACCAATCAAACTCTATATGGAATAAAAATCCCCGAAAAAAGCAATTTGCTCTACTTTTTTGTGAAAAACTTGCCAAATATAACAAAAATGCAGGAATGATAAATTTAACTTGCGTTTTTGATCTGAATATATTAGAATGGTAATGCTTTCAATATCATTTATGCAGGTTTGGAAAAGGAGATGCTCAAATGGAATATGGTTTATTGTCCAGACAGGAACTGGAACAGGAAAAGCAAAAGGTTCAGCAACAGTATGATGCTTTCAAGGCACAGGGTCTGAAGCTGAATATGGCCAGAGGGAAGCCCTCTCCCGAACAGCTGAATCTTTCTATGGATATGCTCAATATGCTGACGTCGGACTCCGATATGATCGCTTCCACCGGGGACGATCTGCGCAATTACGGTATGCCTGAGGGCGTGCCCGAGCTGCGCGCGATTCTGGCGCAGATGATGCAGGTGCGCCCCGAGAACGTCATCATCGGCGGTAACTCCAGCCTCAATATGATGTTCGACTTCATCTCCTGCGGTATGACGCATGGTTTTTCCGGCTGCAAGCCCTGGGGCAAGCAGGAGAAAATCAAGTTTTTGTGCCCCTCCCCCGGATATGACCGCCACTTTGCCATCACGGAATATTTCGGCTTTGAGCTGATTCTGGTTCCGATGATCGACGGCAGCCCCGATATGGATATGATCGAGCGCCTTGTTGCCGAGGATGATACCATTAAAGGCATGTGGTGTGTGCCGAAGTATTCGAACCCCCTTGGAACCACCTATTCCGATGATGTGGTTCGCCGCATTGCCGCGCTCAAACCTGCCGCACCGGACTTCCGCGTGATGTGGGATAACGCGTACTGTGTCCATGATCTGACCGATACCCCCGACGTGCTGCTTGACTTGTACGCGGAATGCGAAAAGACCGGGAACACCGAGCTGCCGGTATTTTTCTGCTCTACCTCTAAAATTACATTCCCGGGTGCGGGTATTGCTGCAATGGCAGCGGGAGAAAAAACATATCAGGATTTCAGAAAGCATCTTTCGTTCCAGACCATCGGCCCCGACAAGCTCAACCAGATGCGTCACCTGCTGTATCTGCGCGATCTGGACGGCATTCTGGCGCATATGAAGCTTCACAGAGAGAGTATCGCCCCGAAGTTCAAGGTGGTGCTCGACACTCTCAGCAACGAGCTGGGCGATAAGAATATCGCTTCCTGGACGAATCCGAACGGCGGCTATTTTGTGAGCGTCGATGTGATGGAAGGCTGCGCAAAGCGCGTTGTTCAGCTGTGTAAGGAAGCCGGTGTGGTTCTTACCGGTGCGGGCGCAGCGTTCCCCTACGGCAAAGACCCCAAAGATACCAACATTCGTGTCGCCCCCACGTATCCGTCTCTGGAAGAGATGAAGAAGGCCATCGCGGTGTTCTGTGTCAGCACCCGTCTGGCTGCTTTGGAAAAGCTGCTTGGCTAAGATTCCCGGCAGGTTTTCCTGTATTGAACCAAATAAAACGAGGTCATGGTCTATTTAAGACTATGACCTCGTTCTTTTGTTGCCGCTATCGCGTGACGATTGTGTTTCTATGCTGCCACAGGGGATCGATTCGCTGTGTTAAACGCGATCTTCCTGTTCCTGGTCAATCATAAAATTCCATAGGAAGGGCAATTTGTCGCAGAGTGTTCAGCCAGTTATCCGGAAATTCAGGCGTGGCAGGCTCACCGCTATGGTATCGCTTATGTTGGCCCCAAGGCTTATCAACTGAGAAATCAATTCCCGAAAGATATCCTTTCGATCAATACCGTTTCAATCTTCCAATACATCAAAATATTCCAAATCAAATTCTATGGCAAACAGTCCGTTCTCTATTTTCTGTTTCATTTCACCTACAGACAAAGAACGGTCAAATTTTCGTATGAATGAAATGTAAGACAGGATGTGGTTATCCGGTGCTGTTTTGCATTGAATCAAATCCATAAATGAATTCCCACCGTTCTGATTTCCGTCTTTTCGCTCAGAAAATGATCTTCAGATTATATTACAAAAGAGAGCGGGATACAAGTATAAGGATATTGCTGATTTTTTTCGGAATGATTTGTCGAAAGAGGGCAAACCAAGGCTTTTCCATTGACTTTTTGCGGGTATCATCCTATAATAAACTTTGTTATGTACGCGGCTGCGGTTCCACCTGGAACGCAGCCGCGGAAACCTTAATGCTATTGGAGGATATTTGCATGAAGCGAGTAGGAAAACCGGTGTTTTTCGTCGTCGCCCTCCTGATCCTGCTTTTTACCTACACCGCCATTTTTGGGGTATATGCGCAAAACGGGGACAATCGCACTACATATGTAAAAGGTGCGGGCGACATTCGATGGGGCATCGACATCCGCGGAGGGGTAGAGGCGACCTTTACACCCGATACCGGAAAGGGAGCGACCGAAGATCAGCTCAATGCGGCAAAGTCGACGATTGAACTGCGCTTGGTCAACAACAATATTACGGATTATGAGATCTATACCGACGATCACAATGACCGTATTATTGTTCGTTTCCCCTGGAAAAGCGGCGAACAGAACTTTGACCCTGAAACAGCCATTCAGGAGCTGAGCGCGACTGCGCTGCTCACCTTCCGCGAAGGGGCTGATTACGCAACCACCGAGACCGGCTCCGACGGTCAGCCGGTGTACAAGACCCCTACGGGTACGACAAAGGATACGATTATCCTGCAGGGTGACGATGTTGTGTCGGCTCAGCCGCAGGTTTATCAGAATCCCGATTCCGGCAAAACCGAGTATCTGGTTGCGCTGGAATTCAGCAAAGAGGGATCTACTAAATTTGCTGAAGCAACAGAGCGCTTGGTCGGACAAACCATCTCGGTCTGGATGGACGACGTGATGATTTCCGCCCCGAACGTCAAAGAGGCGATTACAGACGGTAAATGCACCATCGAGGGCAACTTCACAGCCGCAGAGGCTTCCTCTCTGGCCGCGAAAATCAGCGCCGGTGCTCTGCCGTTCAAGCTGACGACCACCAACTTCCAGACGATCAGTCCATCCCTTGGCAGCAGCTCGTTGGATGCCATGCGCTGGGCCGGTGTGATCGCGTTTGCGCTGGTGTGTCTGTTCATGCTGTTGATGTTCCGCCTGCCCGGCCTGATCGCCGTGATCGCGCTGATGGGACAAGTTGCCCTGTCGTTTGCGGCTGTTTCGGGATATTTCCCCTTCCTCAATAGCTTTACGATGACGCTGCCCGGCATCGCCGGCATCATCCTTTCCATCGGCATGGGCGTGGATGCGAATATCATCACCGCCACCAGAATCAAAGAAGAGCTTTGGGCCGGCAAAACGCTGGACGGAGCGATCCAGAAGGGTAACGCCAACAGCTTCTGGGCGATTTTCGATGGTAACATCACCGTTATTATCGTTGCCGTGATTCTGATGCTGGTATTCGGACCCACCAATCTGTTCTCTGCTTTGTTCGGTTCCTCCACCACAGGGGCTATCTATTCCTTTGGATATACCCTGCTGATCGGAACGATCGGCAACTTTATCATGGGCGTTACCGCAACCCGTCTGATGACCAAGTCCATTTCCGGGTTCCGATTCGCACGCAGCAAGTGGCTGTATGGAGGTGCCGATAAATGAAAACTTTTCACATTCGTTTTTACGAGAACCGCAAAATTTATTTTGCGATTTCACTGGGCCTGATGGCAATCGGCCTGATCTTCAACATTGCTTTCGGCACTCAGCTCGATATTCAGTTCACCGGCGGTGCGCTGATCAAGTATTCCTATACCGGCGACATCGATCAGGAAAAGGTGCAGGATATTGTTCAGGCTACGACAAGCAAGCCTGTTACCGTTAACATCAATGAGGACGTCAAGTCCGCGGACGACGGCAAATCCCTCAATAATGTTTCGATTTCCTTCTCCGGCACAGAGTCCCTGACCGTTGAGCACCAGCAGGCGGTGGCTGCCGCGCTGGAAAAGGAATACCCGAGTGCAAACTTTGCTGTAGTGGAATCCAGCTCCGTCAACCCGGTGATGGGCCGCGATTTCTTCCTCAAGTGCCTGTTGTCCGTATTGGTTGCGGCCTTGCTGCTGATCGTCTACATTGCGTTCCGCTTTAAGAAGATCGGCGGTGCTTCGGCGGGTACTATGGCCATTATCGCCCTGCTGCACGACGTGGCGATGGTATACTTTACGTTTGTCATTTTCCGCATGCCGATCAATGACAACTTCATTGCGGTTGTGCTGACAATTCTCGGTTATTCGCTGAACGATACGATCATCATTTACGACCGTATCCGTGAAAACCGCAAGCTGATGGGCCCGAAGGCCGACTACGGCACTTTGGTCGACACCAGCATCAACCAGACCCTGACCCGTTCTCTGTATACCGCGGGCTGCACCTTTGCCGCAATCGCGGTGGTGTATATCGTCAGCGTGATGTACAACCTGGATTCCGTGCAGACCTTTGCTCTGCCGATGATGGTAGGTATCGTTACCGGCTGCTATTCCTCAGTCTGCGTTGCCGGTCCGCTGTATGTCATGTGGCAGAAGCACAAGCAGCAGAAGAAGCAGCAGGCATCTACTGCGAATCGTTAAAATTGAAAGCTGGTATTTATATCAGTGCTATAAGATGTAAAAAGGGTTTCGCCTTAAGGCGAAACCCTTTTTACATCTTATAGCACTGATGAGAGCAATTATTCAGCTCGAATGCGAGCGACAATAATCCACAGGCTTATTCTTTTAGCCCTACTATGGTAACTTTGCTCCTCAGCAAAATAATCCAGACGGCTACGGCAACTAAAGATGCAGAAACCATAATCATACCCAGTCCATAAATCAAGTTGCCCCATGGAAGGGAACTGAGTACCATTCCCATACTTCCCAGAACAGTATGTACTGCATTAATCAGGGAAGATGCGGAGCCGATGTTTTCGCTTTGTTGGTCCAGCAGGATATTGGTGCTGAAAGGACGTATGGCACTTTCTACTAAAGTGAATGGCACGTAAGAAAGAAGGAATGCCAGCGGTGAGTCATTTCCGAATATCAGCACACAAAGTCCGCTGATGAATGCCACCTCGAAGCAGCACCAGGAAAAAGTACGGGCAGACAGCTTGCCAATGGTGCGAATATAAATAAATGGCCCTAAAATCGCCAAAGCAGAATTAATGGCAAAAAAATAGCTGTACGCTTGTGCATTTAGGGAAAAATAGTTCTGATAGATATAGGACGATAGGGTGACATAAGCCATATATGGGGCGGCCAGCATAGCAGCAATCAACAGAAAGGTGCTGAATCCCAAGTTTTTTCCGACTACCAGAAGGCTTACCAGAGCTCCCCCCAGACTGCCTTGATAGCGGGATGTTCTTGGCAAAGTTTCCTGAAACAAAAGAGTGGTTATCAGGGTGACAATTCCGATCAAGGCCAAAATCCAGAAAGTTTCCCTCCACTCTGCCACGCGAAGAATTGCGGCGCCTGCAATCGGTGCGACCATCGGGGCCATCACCCCCATCACTTGAACTGCGGCAAGAACTTTGCTTTTCAGTTTGCCGGAAAAGCAGTCTTTTACTAAAGCGGTAGATATGGCCATCACGCCCCCGGCACCAAATGCCTGGGCGATACGAAAGAGAATGAGTTGATCGATTGATATAGCCATAGCACATGCTGCACTACCCGCAGTATATAAAAGCAGGCACGAAATAAGAATCGGTCTTCGTCCATATTTATCACTGAATGGACCAAATAAGAGGATGCCGACCGCAAAGAAGAAATAGAATGCGATTAAGGTGAAGTTAACCTTTGTAGTTGTCGTATGAAAATAATTTGTCATAGCAGGCATGGCGGGTAAATACAGATCGATTGACAGTGGGATAAACATTCCCATCAGAGCAATAAACAAAATCAGACCTTTCGGGCCTAAATGTTTTTGTGGTGTTAATAATATGATTTTTTGTTTTTCCTGTTCCTTACTATTTTCCATCTGAACGTCTCCTGACATATTGTTTTCGGTAAGGCTGTTCAATTCGGTTTTTCTGTATAAAATAAAAAAAGGATAAGCAATCAGCAGAAATCTGCCAATAACTTATCCAGCACAGAAAGCGCGCCCTCCGTTACTGCCTATGGTAACGAAAAAGCATTTTAATGTCAATACGAATATTCAATATTTTATTTTGAGCATAAAGCGGAACCCTTTTTTATCTCAGTAAATGAAGTGGGTGCGTATCACTTACGGTTCCTTGCTTTATAAAATGTTTTCAGCGGACAATGTAAATATAGAAACCATCGTTGGAATTCCGACGGTTTCTATACAAAGGCATTCAGATTTATTCCAGCTTCTCTGCTGTTTTGTAGTGGTGCTTTTGTGTCAGCGAGTAAAAGCTTAAGAAGCTTTTCGCTTGTTCTTCCAGTGTTAAATCACTCATTGTTCTTGCTACCAGCTTTTTCATAGCTGCTTCTTTTTCCGGGGAAAGAGAAGCAAAATTGTGCAGGATTTTTTCAATATCGGTTTCCGGATCATATGCAAAGCCGTTGACTCCGTCCACCAGCAGTTCCGCACAGGCGCTGTTCTTCGGCAGAATGACCGGCAGTCCGCTGACGATGGCTTCGAGCGGAGCAGCCTTCATGGCATCGGATTCAGACGCGCTGAAAAACGCGCTGCAAACCTGGTAGCAAAGTGGAATCTGCTCGCGCGGAACCTCTCCGGCGAACGTGACGCGGGAGGAAATTCCCAGCAGATTGGCCTTGTTCTTCAATTCGTCAAACTGCGGGCCTGTGCCGACGATTGCCAGATGCAGCTTGTTCTGGCCCTTGCATAAGGCAGCCCAGTGGTCGAGCAGGGCATCCACTCCATTATCTTTCCCCAGCGTTCCAACAAACAGGACCCCTGTTTTTCCGGTGATCCCAAGACGGCGACGTACCGCCTCCGTTTTCTCGCCCTCCGGCGCTTTTTCGCGCAGCTGCTCCGTGTCTACACAAAGGGGAGAAACGGTCAGCTGGCGGTGTTTGCACAGCGGACGGATTTTGCGCAGGATTTTTTGCGAAGGGCTTGTCACCAGATCCGAAAAAGCCAGCGCCTTGCGGTAAGTGCTCTGGCACAGCCGTTTGCCCAGCAGGCGGCGTACTCCTCTGCCGTAAAAGCCCTCGCTGATGTCGTGAGTGCTCTGCACCGTGGTGATCAGCGGCAGATCGTGCGAAAGGGCGTATTTCAGCCCAAGCCCGCCCACGGAACAGAAGGTAAACAGGTGGATTACATCGGGATCAAAATCATCGATGAACTCTTTTAACCGGTTCAGCTTTGTCCGCTGGCCCGTTTGTCCATAGATTGTATCGGAGGGCTTGGCCGGTCCGAACAGGGTGTGCTGCTCCAGATAGCATTCTTCCGACTCCACGTCCGTACTGACCACCAGTACCTCATGCCCCAGTCGGATAAGGGATTGGGCAAGCAGCAGAACCTGTGTTTCTACCGCGGAGGTTTGGGGCAGATATGTTTCTGTAAAAATGGCGATTTTCATAATTCCTCCCGTTCCGGTCAGCCGGGCCGTCCGGCAAATCCGATGGCTCTGACCGATCCGCAAATCATCAAGAATGGATTCGTTTTATCGCAGATAAAGCGGCAGGATTGCAGTGGTTGTAACCATACCGCGGGGATATTCCTTAAAAAGGAAAAAAGCATACAATCGTTTCCCAAAAACAGATATGGGAGTTCCATTCGATTGTGCCTTTCAAAAGTATTATAGTATAGCAAAATGGATTTGTCTTGCTGAAAAAATTTTTTCTTTCAATTTTTACAAAATTTTTGGGGCGCGTGTAGGTTTGCGTGTTGTCTTTCTTGAAGCAAGCTGTGCATGCAGATTTCCCATGCGGGATAAGTACAGGAAAGTTCCACTCTCTCAAAACTCCATCGAAAGCTTTGCTGTCACCTACGCCGTGAGGTGATTATATCATCCATAACCAAACAAGCTCACGAAACTCTATTTCAACACTTTGAATCACTAAGCCGATGATTCGATGTTCTTTCAGACATCGAAAGCTTTGCTTTCACCTACACCGTGAGGTTATTATATCATCCATAACCAAACAAGCCCACGAAAACTCTATTTCAATACTCGGAATCACTAAGCCGATGATTCAATGTTCTCCCAGGCGTCGAAAGCTTTGCTTTCGTTTACGCCGTGAGGTTATTATAACATAAAATTTCCATGTTCAGTCATTTCTTTTGCCAGTTTGGGCAAATTGAGTTTCAGGTGTTCCATCATTGAATTCTACCCGTTTTTAAGCTATAATAACATTAATGATAATTGACGAAATAGGAGCGCAGCAAAAGCAATTTTGGTTTACGGCAGGCTTCCCGACGTTTGAAACGGGCAGAGGACAGTATGGTCCTTCGTTCAGACGGCAAAAAATATAGGAGTGATAATGATGAGCGGCTACGAGAACCACGGCGCACAGACAACATATACGGTTCCGCTTTCCAAGGTAATGAAAGAGCTTTCCCTTCGTCCTGTTTATATGCCGGTTGACCCGGAAAAGCTGTTGATTTCTTCCCGTGAGGTGAATCGTCCGGGTCTGGAGCTTAACGGCTTTCTGGATTACTTTGATTCTCATCGTATTCTGATCATGGGCAATACGGAAACAGCCTTTTTAAGCAGCTTTTCGCCGGAGGAACGACAGGTTTCTCTCAATAAGCTTCTGTCGAAAAAATCGCCGGCGGTGATCGTGGCGCGCGACATTGAGCCGATGCCCGAGCTGCTGGAAGCGGCTCAGATTTACGGCGTGTCGGTGTTCAGTTCATCCGAACCTACCAGCGACCTGATGGCCGCGCTCGTATCGTATGTCAACGTCGAACTGGCCCCGCGCATCACGCGTCACGGCGTTCTGGTAGAGGTATACGGCGAAGGCATCTTTTTGGTGGGCGACAGTGGGGTCGGCAAAAGCGAAACGGCCATCGAGCTGATTAAGCGCGGCCACCGCCTGATTGCCGACGACGCGGTGGAAATTCGTCGGGTATCGGCGAAATCCTTGGTCGGTACCTCGCCGGAAAATATCCGTCATTTTATTGAACTGCGCGGCATAGGCATTATCAATGCCCGGCGCATTTTCGGTATGGGCGCCGTCAAGGTGACCGAGAAAATCGATATGGTCATCAGTCTGGAACAATGGGACAGCTCTAAGAATTACGACCGCATGGGTCTTGAGAATGATTATACAGAGATTCTGGGGATTCGGGTGCCGATTCTGACGATTCCGGTGAAGCCGGGGCGTAACCTCGCGGTAATCATCGAGGTAGCCGCCATGAACAACCGTCAGAAAAAGATGGGCTACAATGCCGCGCAGGAGCTGCTGAGCAGCCTTGGTCTGGATTCTAAAATGCTGGAGCCGACCGAAAAAAAGCTGGATTTTGATTTGTGATGCCGGAGCGGATGGCTCCGGTATTTCCTGTGGGCAAAAATAACTAGGAGGCATCTATGGATCAGATCGAACAATTGGGTGCAATGGCACAGCAGCTTGGCTGCGCCTATTCTTTTTACGAGCCGATGAGCCGGCACACCACGTTTCGCATCGGCGGCCCGGCGGATCTGTTTGTTTCTGCCGGCAGCCGCGGGTGTCTCAGTCAAATGGCACGGCGCGCCAATGAGCTGGAGGTACCGTATCTGGTGATCGGGAACGGCTCCAACATGCTGGTCAGCGATGCGGGAATCCGCGGAATGGTAATCGCTTTGACCGGGGAATTCAACGAGATCACGCTGCCGCAGCCGCAGCAGGTGCGGTGCGGTGCTGGCGCACCGCGTTCGGCGTTGTGTACCTTTGCGCTGGAGCATTAGCTTTCGGGCACGGAATTCCTGTGGGGGATTCCCGGCACGGCGGGCGGCGCCGCGTTTATGAATGCCGGAGCGTACGGCGGCGAAATGAAGGATGTTTTGTTTTCCTGCGAGCATATGACGCACGACGGCGAATTCGGAGTGCTGACCGGGGCGGAGCTGGAGCTTTCTTATCGGCACAGCGCGTACAGCTATAATCAGTCTGCGATTCTGTTTTTGAATCTGCAGCTTTGTGCCGGGGATCAGGAAGAAATCCGCGCAAAGATGAACGACCTGATCGGCCGCAGGCGTTCCAAGCAGCCGCTGGAAATGCCCAGTGCGGGCAGCGTGTTCAAGCGCCCGCCGGATCATTTTGCGGGCACTTTGATCGAGCAGTGCGGCCTCAAGGGCCAGAGTGTTGGCGGTGCGGCCGTCAGCAGCAAGCACGCGGGTTTTATTGTGAATCGGGGCGACGCAACATGTGAGGATGTACTGCGGCTGATTTCCGTGATTCAATCGACCGTTTTGAAACAAACAGGAATAGAGCTGGAATGTGAGATACGTAAAATCGGGCAGTGACCGGGGTGTGATACTAATCTGTGATGAAACAGTAGGAGTTCTGGTATTTCTCCCCCGCCGAAGGCGGGGGAGAAATACCAGCCAAGATTCCATCGTTTTACAGTAGATTAGTAGGAAGCGAGGGGGAATTTCAAATGGAATTTATTATTGTAACCGGGCTTTCCGGCGCGGGAAAGTCCAGAGCCGTCAACGCGCTGGAGGATATCGGATTTTACTGCGTGGATAATATTCCACCGAAGCTGATTCCCACCTTTTATGACCTCTGCAGTCAGGCAAAGGAGGGATTTCAGCGCGTTGCCGCCGTAACGGATATCCGCGGAGGCACGTTGTTCGACAGCCTTTCTGAAACACTGGCGCTGATGCGCGAAGAGGGGAAGAAATATAAGATTCTGTTTCTCGACGCCGGCGATTCCGTTCTGATCAACCGCTTTAAGGAAACGCGGCGCAAGCACCCGCTGGCCGAGGAATACCTGGGCTCGCTGGAGCAGGCCGTGCAGATGGAACGCCAGATTTTGAAAACGGTGCGGGAGTGTTCCGATTACATCATCGACACGTCGTTTTTGTCCCCGGCCCAGCTCAAAGAGCGGATTTCGAGCCTGTTTCTGGGCGACGCCTCAGCGGCGCTGATGGTCCACTGCGTTTCCTTCGGCTTTAAATATGGCCTCCCGCCGGAGGCGGACCTCGTTTTTGACGTGCGGTGCCTGCCGAATCCGTTCTATGTGGAGGAATTAAAGCGCCAGACGGGTCTGGATGAACCGGTGCGCGAGTATGTCATGAAATGGGACCAAACGAAAGGGTTTGTCACCCGGTTTCTCGATATGATCGATTACATGCTGCCGCTTTACTGCGACGAGGGCAAGAGCCAGTTGGTCATTGCGATCGGCTGTACCGGCGGCCGCCACCGTTCGGTGGCGCTCGCACAGCTGCTGTATAACCACCTTCTCGAAAACGGAAAGCGGTCCAGCGTCAACCACAGGGACATTCATAAATAGGAGAAGTGCCATGTCATTTTCGTATGATGCAAAATCGGAAATGTGTAAAATAGAGCCGGAACAGGCCTGCTGTGAAAAAGCGGAATGCTACGGCCTTTTGCTGTGCGCAAAGAGCTTTTCTCCAATTTCGGTTTCTCTTGTGACGGAGCACCCCATGGTGGCGCGCCGGGCCGCACAGCTTGCGGCGCAGACCACGGGCGCGATTGTGGAGGTGCGCACGGCGGTTTCGTACCGCCGCAGCAGCTACGCGCTGATCGTGCAGGAGGAAAGCCAGCGCAGTCGGGTGCTTTCCGCATTCGGCCACAGCGGGAAAGAAATCAGCCTGCGGGTCAATCTCGCCAATCTGGAGAACGAATGCTGCAAAGCGGCGTTTCTGCGGGGCGTGTTTTTGTCCTGCGGTACTGTGACGGACCCGAATAAGGATTACCATTTGGAGCTGATCCTGCCTTATATGAATCTCGCAAAGGACATTATAACGCTCCTGCGCGAGGGAATGGATTTCCATCCGGCGCTCGTCAACCGAAAGGGCGCGTTTGTGGTGTATATCAAGGGCGGCGACCGGATCGCCGACCTGCTGGCCTATTTGGGCGCTGGCGGCGCGGCCATGGAGCTGATGCAGGTACGCATGCTCAAAGAGGTGCGCAACAACGTCAACCGCAAGACCAATTTTGAAACGGCGAATATCGATAAGACCGTCGGCGCATCCGTGCGTCAGGTGGAAGCGATCGAAAAAATCCGCGATACGGTCGGGTTTGAGGTTCTGCCGGAAGAGCTTCGGGAAACGGCAGAGCTTCGGCTGAAAAATCCCGAGCTTTCTCTGCGGGAGCTGGGGCAGCTGTTCCAAACGCCGGTCAGCCGGTCGGGGGTCAATCATCGGCTTCGGCGGCTGATGGAGGAAGCCGAAAATCTGAAGTGATTCCCGACGGTCAAGGATTTTTCGCTTTGACCGTCAGATTGATTGTATGCAAGCTGAGCCTGTACCCGTGCCGCGGCGGGCCAAGTATTTGATAAGATTACTTTTAAATGAGCCTGTTTCTGTGAGCTTTTTCGCGATGTGCGTGCAGACGCAGCCTGTCTGCTGGCGCGGAGCTTGCCCCTCAGGCCGGGGCAGGCCCTTCCTTTCTTGACGAAAAGAAAGGAAACAAAGATTCGCCAAAGGGGAGAGTTTCGATTCTCTCCCCCTTGGAACCCCCTCTCAACGACCAAA
>JAEXDU010000023.1 GCA_023401495.1 Bacillota bacterium | reverse complement strand
ATCAACGGCGACGACCCGAACTGCCGCAAGGCGGTGGAGGGAATCCAGAACGCGCGGATCATCACGTTTGGCATGAACCCCGATAACGACTATGCCGCGGGCGGAATTTCTGATCTGCCGAAGGCCTGTGAGAGCTTCTCGGTTTACAAGCACGGCGAAAAGCTTTCCGACGTTACGCTGTCTGTTCCGGGCAAGCACAATATTATGAACGCGCTGGCTGCAGCCGCTGTGGCGGATTACCTTGGGATCGACCCGAAAACAGCGGCGGAAAGCCTCGGCCGCTTTACCGGCGTCCACCGCCGCTTTGAGATACTGGGCAAATTCGACGGCGTGACGGTCGCGGATGATTTTGCCCACCACCCCACTGAGCTGACCGCCACGCTGACGGCAGCCTCCTGCATGGGGTTCCACGCGGTATGGGCACTGTTCCAGCCGCACACCTATTCGCGCACCTATCTTCTGCTCGACGACTTTGCAAAGGCGCTGTCTATCCCGGAGCATGTGGTGCTCTCCCCTATTCTGGCGGTGCGCGAAACCAACACTTACGATATTTATTCCAAGGACCTTGCGGAAAAGGTTCCCGGCAGTGTCTGTCTTTCTTCTTTTGAAGAGATGGCGGACTACGCCATGTCGCACGCACAGCCGGGAGACTTGATTCTGACGCTGGGCGGCGGCGATATTTACAAGTGTGCGAATTTGATTGTGGAAAAATGCCAGAAGAAAGATTCACTGTTGAAAGCATAAGAGCTTTTAAATGGTTTTCTACAGATAGAATTCTATTAATGCCTGCCCTTCAAGCTGGGGCAGGCTTTTTTTATCTTGGTATGAAACAGCGGTTTTTTCTGTGAGTTGCCTCACGGGGAAATTCTGTTTACGCAGGGCATGCCCCTCGTGCCGGGGCGGGCACTTACTTTCTTTGCGAAAAGAAAGTAAGCAAAGGCTCGCCAAAGAGGAAAGTTTCGATTCTCTCCCCCTTGGAATCCCCTCTTAACGACCAAAGGTTCTGCCTTTGGAAACCGGGAGAAGCTCCCGCTCTGGTTCTGTTTCACGCACAGGCACGGCCTGCACGTGAAACAAGTGCGTAAGGAAAGCTTTGGTGCGCGCAAAACGCACGGGAAATCACTGGGCAATGGAATGCTGTCTGCAAACCTAAAAATTGAAACTACCGTCGAGCAGCCCCTCTGCGAGCCAACGAGAGCGCTCTGAAAATGCCCGCCGACGGACGAAAGCACTAAGCTTTTGATTTGCAGTAGCTAGGAGAGTGGGCATTTTCATTGGAGCGCCTTTTCAGTAGCTTTCGGCGTTGCATTCCAGAACTTGTTCCCTAAACGGATTCCAAAGGTGTCCTTTGGAAGGCCTTTGCTTACTTTCGTCCTTTCACGAAAGTAAGTGCCCGCCCCGGCACGAGGGGCAAGCTCTGCGCCAGCAGAATTTCCATGTGAGGCAACTCACAAAAAATCACTTTTTCATAACCAGAAGCAGAGAAAAGAGGTCTGCTCCAGCACAAGGAGCAGACCTTGCGCCAGCAGAAACCCTATACAGGGAAAATATTAAAATAATCAGTTTTAGAAGGTTCCGTAAAAGTTTCCCTCCGCGACGGAAAAAACACTTTCCCTTACCGAGTTGATTCGCGACATGCGTGCAGGCTCAGCCTGCAAAAACAGCGGATGGGCCGCTTTCCCAATCGGGAAGCATGGCCCATCCGCTGTTCCATATGCTCGAATATTACTTTGCACTCATTTTTTCAATGGCTTCCCACAAGCCGTTCAGGTATGTGATGCCGAGCGCCCTGTCATACAAGCCATAACCGGCGCGGCCCTTCTCATCCCAGATCATTCTGCCGTGGTCGGGGCGTACGTAGCCCTCAAATCCGACATCGTAGTAGGCTTTCATGATCTCGAACAGATCGAGAGAACCGTCGGAGCTCAGGTGCGAGCTTTCATCGAACTTGCCGCGCTCGTGAATCTTGATATTGCGTACATGCGCGAAATGGATTCGATTGCCAAAGCGGCGGATCACCGCAGGGATGTCGTTGTCCGGGTTCGAGCCGAGTGAACCGGAACAAAGGGTCAGGCCGTTGTATTTGCTGTCCACAAGGCCGAGAATCTTCTCCAGATTTTCTGCATTGGTGGTGATGCGGGGCAGGCCGAAAATATCCCACGGCGGGTCATCCGGATGAATCGCCATTTTGATATCGCATTCCTCACACACGGGGATGATCTGCTCCAGAAAATATTTCAGGTTCGCGAACAGGTCTTCGTGAGAAACGTTCTTGTACTGCTCAAACAGCTGCTTCAGGCTGGCCATGCGTTCCGGCTCCCAGCCGGGCATTTCGAACTCGCCGGAATCCTTCTGGATTTCATCGGCCATCTTCTGCGGATCGGTGATCTTATCGATGATGGACTGATCATACGACAGCACATTGGAGCCATCGGGCAGCACCTTAGCCAAGTCGGAACGGGTCCAGTCGAACACCGGCATAAAGTTGTAACAGACGACCTTTACGCCGATCTCTTTTAAATTGCGCAGAGTCTGCTTGTAATTTTCAATATAGCGATCACGAGTGGGCAGACCCAGTTTGATGTCCTCATGGACATTGACGCTCTCGATCACTTCCAGCTCCAGACCGGCATCGTTGACTTCCTTTTGAAGCGCCTTGATCTTTTCGAGCGGCCAGAGCTCCCCGGCGGGAACGTCCATCAAGGTGCCAACCACACCGGATACACCGGGAATCTGGCGGATGTATTTCAGGGGAATCGGGTCAAAGCCGCTGCCGTACCAGCGAAATGTCATTTTCATACCTTATTCTCTCCTTCTGTTTTCAGAATTGATTCACTTTCCAATCGCCTGATGCAAGTACAACCATTTCTTTCCCCGCCTGCGGCGGGGAAAGAAATCAATCGCCCTTTTCAAAAGATATAACGTTTCAGAGTCTCGCGTACCGCGTGAGGCCCTGCAATCAGCTCTTGAAACATGCCCTCTACCTTTTCGCCAAGGCCCGCCTGATACAGGTTGACACCGAACACTGCTTCGTTCTCCAGCACCGGGCGCAGCTGGCCTTGATACGATGCGGGATTGCCCAGCTCGATCCCCTGCAGGTACTGCTGCAGCTGCTCGCGCATGGGGTCGGCGCTGACCTCCATCGGCTCTCCGTTGTCGTCAAGGGCCAGCAGATAGCGCAGCCACCCGGCAAGCGCCAACGGAATGTAAACCAGATCGCCGGGATTGAGTCCCTCGCGGTTCTGATACGCACGGATGGTTTCACCGAACCGGATCGCGACCTTCTGGGAGGTATCCGTCGCGATTCGCTGCGGCATATCGGGAATAAAGCGGTTCGGCAGACGCTGATCGATCACCTCGTGAATAAAATCCATGGGATGAATGATGCCGGGGTCTACCACGACCGGCATTCCCTCGTCGTAGCCGATTCGCTCCACCAGTTTTTTAAGCTGCGGATCAGCCATTTCCGCCGCGATGGAATCATAGCCCAGCAGGCAGCCGTACACCGCCAGAGCAGTATGCAGGGGATTCAGGCAAGTGGTCACCTTCATGCGCTCGGTATTTTCCACGGTAGTGCGGTCTGTGAAATAGACTCCCGCTTTCTCCAAAGCGGGGCGGCCGTTCGGGAACTGATCTTCCACCACCAGGTACTGCGGTACCTCCGCGTTGACGAACGGAGCGATAAAGGTCTTTTTCTCCGTAATGACGGGGGCCATCTCCTCCACCCCATCCTGTTCCAGAGCCTGCTGTACCACCGGGGAGGGACGGGGGGTGATCTTATCGATCATCGACCACGGGAATCCCACCTTTGCCGGATTTTCCATATACGCGGCAAACTCTGCCGGAACCAGGCCGTTCTTCTGCCAGAACCGGACGATCTCCAGTACGGAAGAGGAAAGCTTTTCGCCGTTGTGCGAGCAGTTATCCATGCTGACAAAAGCAACCGGCAGCTCACCCGCCTGGTAGCGCTCATAGGCCAGAGCGGCCACGATCGCCATCGCGTGATGCGGGGCCTTGGGGCCTGCCTGCAAATCCTCGCGCACGATCGGAAGAAGCTCCCCTTTCATATCGCGCAGGCTGTAGCCTTTTTCCGTGATGGTAAAGCTGACCATCTGCAGCGACGGGCTGCGGAAAATCCGTTTGAGCTCGTTCCAGTCCTGCTCCTTGTGCGGCGCGGCGGAAAGACCGCAGGCAATGCTGCCCACCACGGTCTTGTCCAGGCGGCCGTCGGGGTTCATCAGCACCAAAAGCG
>JAEXDU010000247.1 GCA_023401495.1 Bacillota bacterium | reverse complement strand
TGCTCGTTATACCGGTGCAGTTCCATTTGATCCGGAACCGGAAGCGACATAAAATATTGTCTGGTACTGCTGCTTCTGCGGATCAGATCCTGAAGATTTTCTGCTTTCACCAAGTATCACCCTGTTTTACTATGTGCGGTCCGGCTCTGCTTTATGGCAGGGAATTTCCACCAGAACACGGAGTGGGCTGTATTTTTCAGAAAATGGATAGAATGTAGGAGATATTATGAATTCTGTTTCTTGGCTGGCGTTTGGGCTGGCGTTTCCGTTCGCAATGACAACGCTGGGTGCGGCGCTTGTGTTTTTCTTTCGCGGAGTCATCCATGAAAATGTACAGAGAGTGCTGCTGGGCTTTGCCAGCGGCGTAATGATCGCGGCTTCCATCTGGTCGCTTTTGATGCCCGCCATTGAGCAGGCGGAAGAGCGCGGGCAGGTGGGCTGGATTCCCGCGGCGGGCGGCTTTATCTTTGGCGGTTTGTTTCTTCTGGCGCTGGATAATCTGCTGCCGCATCTGCATTTGGGCGAAAGCCAGCCTGAGGGCGTTTCTTCCTCGTGGAAGAGAACAACGCTTCTGTTTTTGGCCGTCACCCTACATAATATTCCGGAGGGCATGGCCGTGGGGCTTTCTTTTGCGCTTGCGATGCAAAGCGGAGAGCAGGGCCCGCTGACGGCGGCCGTGGTGCTGGCGATCGGCATGGGAATCCAGAATTTTCCTGAAGGCGCGGCCATTTCGCTTCCCCTGCGCAACGAGGGTCTCAGTGTGGGCAGGGCCTTTCTGGGCGGCACGCTGTCCGGCGCGGTGGAGCCGGTGTTCGCCGTTGTGACCATCCTGCTGGCAAGCCATGTGCTTTCGCTGATGCCCTGGCTGCTTTCGTTTGCGGCCGGCGCAATGATCTATGTGGTGGTCGAAGAGCTGATTCCGGAAGCCAGCCGCGGTGAGCATTCCAATATGGGAACACTCGGCGTGATGGGTGGATTTGTTCTGATGATGATATTGGACGTTGCTTTGGGGTAAAGTATTTTACAGTCATGCAGCTTTTCCAATGACGATTTCTTCCCCCGCCTGCGGCGGGAAAAGAAACGGCTGTTTTTCGGCGGGATGCTCATCATTCGGTTGGTTATAATTCGCTTGACAAAATAAAAACATATGATATATTATGGGTGTGGTAATAGATGGCAGAGCAATTGGAGAGCCTCTGCCCGTTTATAGTTGCTGTACCGGCGCATCAAGGATGCCGTCAATAAATATAAAGGAGCGGTTTTATGGCTTATCAAATTAAAGATGTAAAAGGCAGGGAAATCCTGGATTCCCGCGCAAACCCCACGGTAGAAGCGGAGATTCTTCTGGAAAACGGTGTAACAGCTCGCGCGGCTGTACCCAGCGGTGCATCTACCGGCCAGTTTGAGGCGTTGGAGCTGAGAGATAAGGACCCGGCCCGCTTTGGCGGAAAAGGCGTTCAGAAAGCTGTTGAGAACATCAATACCGTGATCCGCGACCGTCTGATCGGCATGGATGTTTCCGATGTCGCTGCGATCGATGCCGCTATGCTCGAGCTTGACGGCACAAAGGATAAGTCCAACCTCGGCGCGAATGCGATCCTTGCCGTTTCTCTTGCAGCCGCTCAGACGGCAGCCAAGGCCCAGGGCGTTCCGCTGTATCGCTTTTTGGGCGGCGCCGCTTCTGATACACTGCCGGTTCCCATGATGAATGTCCTCAACGGCGGCGCGCACGCTGCGAACAACGTAGACATTCAGGAGTTCATGATTATGCCTGTCGGCGCTTCCAGCTTCCGTGAGGGCCTGCGCATGTGCGCGGAGGTGTTCCACGCTCTGGCTTCCATTCTCAAGAAGGAAAACCTTTCCACTTCCGTCGGCGACGAGGGCGGCTATGCCCCGAACCTTGGGAGCGACGAAGAGGCGGTTCAGTATCTGCTGCGCGCCATCGAGGCGGCCGGCTACAAGCCCTATGACGATTTCATGCTGGCGATCGACGCCGCTGCCAGCGAGTGGAAGAGCGAGAAGGGAACCTATCTGCTGCCGAAGAGCCAGAAGCATTACACCACCGATGAGCTGATCTCTTTCTGGGAGGACCTGGTTTCCAAGTATCCCATCGCTTCTCTGGAGGATGCGCTCGATGAAGAGGACTGGGAAGGCTGGAAGAAGCTGACCGCGCGTCTGGGCGATAAGCTCCAGCTGGTCGGCGACGATCTGTTCGTAACGAATACCGAGCGTCTGCAGAATGGCATTGAGAACAGCTGCGGCAACTCCATCCTGATTAAGCTGAACCAGATCGGTTCGTTGACCGAAACCCTGAACGCCATTAAGATGGCCCACAGCGCGGGTTATACCGCCGTTGTGTCTCACCGTTCCGGCGAGACGGAGGATACCACCATTGCCGATTTGGCGGTTGCGATGAATGCCGGCCAGATCAAAACCGGTGCCCCCAGCCGCAGCGAGCGCGTGGCGAAATACAACCAGCTGCTCCGCATTGAAGAGGATTTGGGCAAATCCGCCCGCTATCCCGGCAAGGGCTGCTACGACTGCAAATAAATCATTCCTCTGCCGCTGACCCGGCAGAGCTGCGAAAGCGGTGAAAAAGATGTCATTTGGCATCTTTTTCACCGCCTTTTTTGGGGTGTCCCTTGGCTTTTGGCGGCTTTTCCTCAAAAATCCGGTATTGCCATTTTGAATAATTATTCATCTGTTTTGGGCTGATTTCTCTTCGTATTCTGCTGGGAACCTTTTCCGGGAGACGTGCCGAAAGCGTTCGGAAAGCGGCGGAAAATCCTGCAAAAAGGACGCTTTTTACCGTTTTTGTTCCGCCGTGCGGGAAAAGGACAAAATCCGCCATAAAAGCGGTGAGTGGCGGTCCTCTTTGCCCAGGCATTCCGGGCAGCGTATCCTTGGCTGTGCTTCGCGGTTTTGAGGAAGCGGCTGCGGCCAACTGTCCCAGCCTGCATTTTTTCCACTGAATTCCTGCATAATAATCAAAAAACTCCTCCTATATCCGGCAATTTGTGCAGAAATTTCCCGCCGTCTGTTCATTCTTCCCGGCAAAAGGGGTGTTTGGTAAAATACACCGTTTTCGTTTTGCCCCGTGAGAAAGTCGGGAAATGAACCCGGTTCCGGGGGAAATTTGTGCATTACCATAAATTCAGAGAAGTACTCGGAAAATGATTGACAAGCAACGTATAAATAGTTACAATATATACGATATTATTCATAAATTCTATGACAGCAAGGAGGTTCTGACAAAGAGCGGCCTTGCTGTTTTTATTTTTAAGGAGGTAGAGGTGTTTGAGCAGGTATACCAAAGCGGATATTCTGGAGCTGATTCAGCAGAATAACGTTCGCTTTATCCGTTTACAGTTCACCGATATGTTCGGCGCGATCAAAAACGTGGTCATCACCAGCGGGAAAATTGAAGAAGCCCTGGATAACCAGTGTATGTTCGATGGTTCCTCTATCGAGGGGTTTGTCCGTATCGAGGAATCCGACATGTATCTCCACCCGGATCTGGATACCTTCCTGATCCTGCCCTGGAGCCGGCAGATCGGCGGCAAAACCGCCCGGCTGATCTGCGACGTTTACAAGCCGGACGGCACCCCGTTTGAAGGGGACCCCCGTTATATTCTGAAAAGGGCGCTGAAGGATGCCGCCGGGATGGGCTTTACCCTGAATGTGGGATTCGAGTGCGAGTTCTTCCTGTTCAACACGGATGAATTCGGGCACCCCACCACCGTAACGCACGACACCGCCGGGTATTTCGATCTTGGCCCCGCGGATTTGGGCGAAAGCGCCCGCCGCGACATCTGCATGACGATGGAAGAAATGGGCTGCGGGGTGGAGGCCGCCCACCACGAGCTTGCCACGGCGCAGCACGAGATCGACTTTAAATATCAGGAGGCGCTGTGCTCCGCCGACCAGATGATGACGTTCAAGATGGTCGTCAAGAACGTGGCGAACGCCCACGGCCTGTGCGCGTCGTTTATGCCAAAGCCCCTTTCCGGGCAGGCGGGCTCGGGCCTGCACACGAACATCTCGCTGTTCAAGGGCGGGGAGAACGTGTTTTACGATCCGGAAAGCGAAACCGGACTGAGCCAGCTTGCGTACCACTTTATCGCCGGTGTGATCCGCCATATCAAAGGAATCTGCCCATTCACCAATCCTCTGGTGAATTCGTATAAACGCCTGGTGACGGGTTACGAGGCGCCCCGCTACATCGCGTGGACGACCGGCAACCGCAGCGCGCTGGTGCGCGTGCCAAGTGCCCGGGGAGTCGGCACCCGCGTGGAGCTGAGAAACCCCGATCTCGCGGCGAATCCGTACCTGCAGATGGCGGTGCTTCTGGCCGCTGGGCTGGAGGGAATCCGCGAGGAGCTGATGCCGCCCGCATCGGTCGGCTCTAATATTTACGATATGACGCCCGACGAGCGGCAGGAAAAAGAAATCGACAGCCTTCCCTCCAATTTGATGGAAGCTGTTCAGGAACTGAAAAAGGACCCGTTTTTGCGCGAGGTTCTGGGCAGCCATGTGTATCAGAAATACATTGAGGCCAAGGAACAGGAATGGAATCGTTTTAACAGCACCGTAACGCAATGGGAGCTGGAGGAGTATCTCGAAAAATTCTGAGAGCGGGCAAAAGGTTGAGATTCTGCGACGGGGGTGTGACCATGAATGGGCAGTGTGATCGTTGCAAATTCAAATAAGGATTCTGCCCGGCGGATCGGCGCAGTGCTGAAAACCGACGGCGTGCTGGTGTACGGCCTGTGCACAACCGGCGCTCAGCTGCTGGAAATGACCAGCTACCACTATCGCGGCGGAGTTGTGGTGTGTACTCTGGACCTGCAGGACGTCACGGCGTGGGACCTTCCGCAGATGGCCCCCAATTATGATTTTTTGTTTATCATAAAGCCCCATCAGGCAGAGATGGCCGCAGACCTGGATTCGGCCTGTCTGATGACGCCGCTGAACAAACCGGATTTGACCGCGTCGGTCAATATGTTCCTCAATCTTGCGGAACCGGGAATTCCGGCCCGCAGGAATTTTGAGGAGGAGCAAAAGGAGCTACTGCAACGCGCCAAGCAGCTTTTGATGGAGCGCAATTATTTTACGGAGGCGCAGGCGCACCGTTTTCTGCAGAAAAAGAGCATGGATACCGGCAAACGTCTGATCGAGATTGCGGCCATCGTGCTGGAAATGTTCTAGCGCAGGCCTTATGCGGGAATCCGTGTTTGATAAGATCAATTTTTGAAGGAGGAGCATGGTTTGAAATTTACAAAGATGCACGGCATCGGCAATGACTATTTGTATTTCAATTGTTTTGAAGAGCCTGTAACGGACCCGGCCGCGCTGTCGATCCGGCTCAGCGACAGGCATTTTGGGGTGGGTTCCGACGGGATCATCCTGATCGGCCCCAGCGATAAAGCGGACTGCTCTATGGATATTTACAACGCGGACGGTTCCCGCGCTATGATGTGCGGCAACGGTATCCGCTGTGTGGGCAAGTATGCCTACGAGCGGGGCATCGCGAAGGAAAAGACCCTTACGGTAGATACCCAGAGCGGCGTAAAAACGCTGTTTTTAACGGTAGACGAGAACGACCACGTGACCAGCGTTACAGTCAACATGGGCAAGCCGGAGCTTTCCGCGCCGAAAATCCCCACGCTGTTTGAGACCGAGCAGGTGATCGATCATCCGGTGGAGATCGCGGGCAAGGAATACCGCGTCACCTGCGTTTCGATGGGCAACCCCCACTGCGTTGTCTTTGTGGACGATGTGGACGCTATCCCGCTGGAATCCATCGGCCCTTCGTTCGAGTTCCACCACATGTTCCCGCAGCGCGTCAACACGGAATTCGTGCAGATGATCGGCGAGAACGAGGTGAAAATGCGCGTTTGGGAGCGCGGCTCCGGTGAAACCTGGGCCTGCGGCACCGGCGCTTGCGCCGTGGCGGTTGCCTGCGCGCTGGGCGGCAAAACCGGCCGGCAGGTGCTCGTGCACCTGAAAGGCGGCGATCTGAATATCCGCTGGGACGAGGAGACCGACGAGGTCTTTATGCAGGGCCCCGCAGAATTTGTATTTGACGGGCAGATCGATTGAGACTGCCCCTGTGATAGATCGATAAAATAAAGGAGATTGTACTATGCTGAAGGTTAATTCAAATTTTGTCAAGCTTCCCCCCAGTTACCTCTTTGTGGATATTGCGAAAAGAGTAAATGAGTTTGTGAAGAACAATCCCGACCGCCCGATCATCCGCCTTGGGATCGGCGACGTGACGCTCCCGCTGCCGCAGGCGGTGGTAGACGCCATGAAGAAGGCCTCCGACGAAATGGGCAAGATGGAAACCTTCCGCGGCTATGGCCCGGAATGCGGCTATGAATTCCTGCGTCAGGCGATTGCCGACAACGACTTCAAGAAGCGCGGCGTCGATATCGACATCGACGAGATTTTCGTCAGCGACGGCGCAAAGTGCGATACCGGCAACATCGGCGACATTTTCGGTCAGGACAACATCGTGGCTGTGTGAGACCCGGTGTACCCCGTATATGTGGATACCAACGTCATGGCCGGCCGTGCCGGGGAATACGTGGAGGGCAAGGGCTGGAGCCGTATCGTGTACATGCCTTGCGTAAAGGAGAAGAATTTCCTGCCCGACCTGCCGAAGGAGCCGGTGGATTTGATCTACCTGTGCTTCCCGAATAATCCCTCCGGCGTGGGTATCAGCAAGGAAGAGCTGAAAAAATGGGTGGATTACGCCAACGAAAACAAATCGCTCATCCTCTTTGACGCCGCGTATGAGGCGTTCATCACCACCCCCAATATGCCGCACAGCATTTACGAGATTGAAGGCGCAAAGACCTGCGCGATCGAATTCCGCAGCTTCTCTAAGACCGCGGGCTTTACCGGTACCCGCTGCGCGTTTACCGTAGTGCCGAAGCAGCTCGAGTTCGACGGCGTATCCCTCAACCG
>JAEXDU010000246.1 GCA_023401495.1 Bacillota bacterium | reverse complement strand
GCTCCCGCTTTGACGCAAAGGGCGGCCTGCTCGAAGGCCCGGCCCAGACCGATCTGGAGGAGATTCCCACATGAAAAGCGCCGGCAGTTTCAAACGACCCCGCGGCTATTTTAAGGGATGGTATTTCAAGCAGCAGAACGACACCGATACCGTTGCGCTGATCCCGGCTTTTCACATGGATGACTGCGGGAACTCCTCGGCGTCGCTGCAGGTTATCACAAACGATCAGGCTTTCCATGTGGATTTTCCACCCCAGGCGCACGAGGCATCGCAAAAAGAGCTGCCCGTTCGGCTGGGCAAATGCCTGTTTTCAGAACAGGGGATCGGGCTTGATGTAGAAACGCAGGACTGCAGTCTGCGCGGGGTACTTTGGTTTAGCCCTCTGACTTCGCCTGCCTGCGACATCATGGGGCCGTTTTGCTGTTTGCCGATGATGGAGTGCCGCCACAGCGTTTTCAGCCTGTTTCATCAGGTGGACGGTTCCCTTTCCATAAACGGCAGGGAGTATGTATTTGAAAACGGAACGGGCTATCTGGAAGGCGACCGCGGCGTATCCTTCCCAAAGCGCTATCTGTGGACGCACTGCGCGTGGGGGCAGAACAGCATCATGCTTTCGGCGGCGGATGTGCCGTGGGGCGGGATGAGCTTTACGGGCTGCACCGGCTTTCTGTACCTGAACGGGAAAGAATACCGGATCGCCACGTACTGCGGCGCGAGACTGCTGTATATCAGTGAGGATACGATTTTGCTTTGGCAGGGCGATTTGAAGCTGAAAATACAGCTTCTCAAAAGCTGCGCGCAGGCTCTGCGTGCGCCGCAGAACGGCGGCATGACCCGGCTGATTCACGAGAGCGCCGCCTGCACGGTACGGTACACCTGTTCTAAGGGAAATCGGTTCCTGCTCGATTTTGTCAGCGATCAGGCCAGCTTCGAGAGCAACTGGGAAGAAAGTGCCGCCCTTTAACAGCGGGCTGCCCAAAAGAAAGTATAGTGGTTTCACTTTAAACAGTGACGATTTCTTTCTTGACTATGGCGAGAGAAGAAATCGCTTTATCTGGCATAAGACATTTGAAAGTAAATGGACTATCCATTTCGGCAGACTAATATTTTTAATAAAAAGGGCCAGCGTCAAGAATGACGCTGGCCCTTTTGGGATTCGCTTTTGGTTATGTTAGGCAATCAGAGGTTTCTCTTAATCAATCAGTTTGGCGAGCTCGCCGGCCATTTCCTTAATGTCCAGTCCGTTGGTAAACTGCAGGCAGGTGCCGGTGGGATACCGCGTTTTCTCCACCCAGTGAGCCGGGATGGAAGAAACACCGTACTTTGCGCCCAGAATGGCCCCGGCCACCGCACCGATCGTGTCCGCGTCGCGGGCAAAATTGGCGGCCAGCACAACGCCCTCGCGGAAGGTTTCGCTGCGCATGCGCAGGCACGCAAAGGCGGAGGGGAGAGCCTCGGCCGTTGTGGCCCAGCTACTGGTGTAAAGCTCATCGTGCAACGGCATCCAGGCGTCCAGAATGGAACCGTTCGCGTTGTCGACGATCTCGAAAGCGCGGTTCATCGCATGGTGGAACCAGGATTCCTCGGGGATCACCTTCATGATCGCGTCGAAGATTTCTTCCATGGTCGCGTCCACCATGGCCATGGATACCGCCACGGCCACGGCCTGCGCACCCCAAATACCGTCGCGGTAATGGCTGACGGAAGCGTCGATTTCCGCCATCGCGGCAGCCCGTTCCGGGTCGCCTGCGCAGATGATGCCCACCGGGCCGATCCGCATGGCAGAGCCGTCGCTCATGTGGAATGCGTTGTATTTTCCTGAAAGCGGTGGACGGATTCCCTTGCGCAGGTTATTGGCCGCTTCAATCTCACTGGCGCCGCCACGTTTAAATTCGTCCTGTACAGCCACATCCTCCAGCCAGGCCTTCACCACAATATCGCTGGTCAGGTTCCCGCCGCAGCCGATGAGGGTTTTTGCGGTAAGCAGTGCAAACTCCGTATCGTCTGTGCTCCAGGAAGCACCCTTGTTAAAGTCGGTGGTAATACCATAATTGGCACGATTTTCCGGTTTGCGTGCGGCATCTCCCAGCGAATCGCCGATTGCAAGGCCCGAAAGGGCCCCGTATGCTTTGTCAAACGCTTTAGCCGGGTTGCCGGCCAGTTCAGATCTTGTTATCATAAATCCTCCATCACTTGTCAGTATTCCTTTAGCCGAGCTTTTCCTTCAGGTATTCCGCAAATTTGTCGCCCCCGGCCTGATTCCACTTCGTCACGAACTCATCAAAGGCAGAAATCGGCTTGGTTCCGCGAATGATATCGGCGGAATACTCGTCATACAAAGATTTCATGGCATCCCACTGCGGCGCCAGCTCTTCGGGGATCAGCACGTTGACATCTTCTACATAATACTGGTTTGCCAGGTCGAGAGAGTCCTGGGCCGCCTCGGTGTAAACCGGCCGCGCCAGGGGCGGTTCGGGATCGAACTTGTTCGTCGTCACCCAGATGCGGGACCACCACTCGGGATATTTGTCGGTAAAGACGATCTTTCCGTTTTCAACGTTGTAGTGCTTGCCCTCGATTCCGCATTTGTCGATGATGCGGCCCTCAGGGCTGGCCATGAATTCAAGGAAAGCCCAGGCGGCAGCTTTGTTCTTGCTGTCTACATTGATGCCGAAGCCGCGCTCCTCCTTGGTGACGTCAACCGCCTGGAAGCCCTGCGCTACGCCCTTTGCAGGGGGGAGAACCACAAGGTCGCTGCCGGTGGTCGAAGACATCTTGTTGTTGTAAATCTGTACGACGTCGCCGATTGTACCGGAGATGATGCCGGCCTTGCCCTCATAGAATTTCTGCTCCAGCACATCCCAGGTGTTGGTCAGGTATTCCGGGTCCAGCAGGCCCTCTTTGTACAGGGTGGCGTAGAATTCCAGCTTCTTCTTTTCCGCTTCGGTCGCTCTGGAGAAAGCCCAGCGGCCGTTTTCTTTTACCAGAGTGGCGCTCACGCCGAACGCCTGGTTGAAGAAGGCATTGAGA
>JAEXDU010000210.1 GCA_023401495.1 Bacillota bacterium | reverse complement strand
TAAACACGAGCAAAAACACCAGACCCGTTACCACCGCCATGCTCCCCGCAATCGAGACATCCAGCAAGGCCGCCAGCTGATAGCCGAGAATCCCGTTGACCGCACCGATCGCGCCGCTGAGCAGCAGCATGCGTTTCAAATCGTCCGTCAGCAGATAAGCCGTTACCGGGGGGCCGATCATAAACGCGACAACCAGCACCGAGCCTACCGCCTGAAACGCGCCTACCGTGGTCAAAGAGACCAGCGTCATCAGGCCATAATGAACCAGAGCTGGAGAGAACCCCACTACGGCGGCCAGCATGGAATCAAACGTGGCCAGTTTCAGTTCCTTGAAGAACAGAGTGATCACCGCCAGATTGATCAGCAGCAGAACTCCCGTTGTGTAAATTGCTTTTGCGCCGATATCCACACCGCCTACGATCATGCGGTCAAAGGGGGCAAAGGCCAGTTCCCCTAAAAGCACGGAATCGGTATCCAGGTGCACCGCCCCGGCATAGCGGGTGATCAGGATGATTGCGATGGAAAAGAGCAGCGGGAACACGACCCCGATCGCGGCGTCCTCGGCCAACAGCCGGGTGCGGCTCAGCAGTTCCGTCAGCCATACGGTCACGACGCCCATCAGCGCCGCGCCCAGAATCAGAAACGGCGAGGACAAATCGTGCGTAACGAAGAAGGCCAGCACAATCCCCAGCAGAATCGTATGTGTGATGGAATCGGACATCATCGACATTTTCCGAAGCACCAGAAAGGTTCCCGGGAGCGCGCAGGCCACCGCAACGATCACGGCGATGATTTGGATTTCAAGTTGCGGAGCCATTCGGCACACCCCCTTCCAGCTTGTAAAGGATTTTGTTTTTCCTGCGGCGGTACATCCTATGCAAAATTCCCCGGCCCGGCGCAAACAGCACGCTGATCACTACAATGATACTGACGCACACCACAATGGCCGGGCCGGTGGGCAGCTTGGGAACAAGCGAGCTCACGGCTGTTCCCGCAACGCTGGATACGGCGCCGAACAGCGCGGAAAGCGTCACCATCACCCACAGTCGGTTGGTCCACTGGCGGGCCGCCACGGCGGGAGTGATCAGCATCGCGCTCATCAGGATGACGCCCACCGTCTGCAGCCCGATGATAATGGCCAGCACCATCATAAACGACAGCAGCAGATTGAGCTTTTTCGGGGAAAATCCAATGCTCTGCGCAAAATCGCTGTCAAAGGTGACCAGCTTGAATTCCTTCCAGAACAGCAATATCAGAATGAGCAGGACGAGCCCGCAGATCATCATCAGATCAATATCTCTTTGCAGCAGCGTAGACGCCTGCCCGAAAATAAAGCGTTTGAGTCCGGCCTGATTGGAGTTGGGAATCTTCTGCACATAGGTGAGCAGAATCAGCCCCAGCCCGAAAAACACGGACATGACCAGTGCCAGAGCGCTGTCAAATTTCACGCGGGTATGCCGCACGATGCCGACAATCAGCAGTGTGGCCAGCAGACCCGAAACGAGCGCGCCCAGCAAAAGCACCTCTGTATTTTTACTGCCCAGCAGGACGAACGCCATCACAACGCCGGGCAGAGAGGAGTGGGACACGCCGTCCCCCAGCAGGCTTTGCTTGCGCAGTACGGCAAAGCTCCCCAGCACCCCGCTGATCAGCCCCAGAAGTGTGGAGCCCAGCGCCACGGTCTGAAAGGTATAGTCCTGAAATAAAGCAAGAATGCTGCTCATGTCATCCCACGCTCCTTAACAGCGTGCCGGAACTGTGGTAGGTTTTTTGCAGATTTTCTTCGTGGAACACCTCTTCCACCGGCCCGCTGGCGACCACGCGCAGATTGATCAGGGTCACCCAGTCAAAATAATCCGGCACGGTCTGTAAGTCGTGGTGAACCACCACAACGGTTTTCTCCTGTTCCTTCAGCTCTTTCAGCAGGGTCACGATGGCCCGCTCCGTTTGGGCATCCACTCCCTTAAAGGGTTCATCCATAAAGTAGACCTCGGCCTCCTGCGCCAAGGCGCGGGCAAGGAATACCCGCTGCTGCTGGCCGCCCGAAAGCTGGCTGATCTGGCGGGCGGAATATTCCTCCATCCCCACCTTGGCCAGCATCTGCTTTGCCAGTTCCACATCCGCTTTGCGGGGGCGGCGAATCCAGCCGAGCTTGCCATAGCAGCCCATCAGCACCACATCCAGCACCGTAGCCGGAAAATCCCAGTCTACGCTGCCGCTCTGCGGAACATAGCCGATGCGGTTTTTCAGTGTCCGCACATCGCTGTCCCCATCCAAAAAGCGGACCGCGCCGGTCACGGGCTTCAATAGCCCCAGCATGGCTTTGATCAAAGTTGTTTTTCCCGCTCCGTTCGGGCCGACGACCGCCATCAGCTTTCCCTTGGGGATTTTCAGGTCGATATCCCACAAGACGGGCTTGGCGTCGTAAGCCACGGTGAGATCTTCAACCTCTACCGCGTAGCTGCGCTGCGTTTTCATTTTGCTCCCTCCCGTCATTTTAAGGCATCCACAATGGTGTCAATATTGGCTTTCACCGTGAGGATGTACGTATTTGCTCCCGAAGCCACATCCCCCAGCGAATCGGAATACAGCTGGCCGCCAATGGCAACATCAAAGCCCTTTGCCTTCACCGCCGCCTGCAGCGCCTCAATCGTCTTGCGCGGGACAGAGGACTCCACAAAGACGGCCTTGATCTTCCGTTCCACAATAAAACTGGCAAGCTCGCTGACATCCGCCGTGCCGGCCTCAGAATCGGTGCTGATGCCCTGCAGGCCGCGCACTTCAAATCCATAGGCCTTGCCAAAGTACTGGAACGCGTCGTGGGCCGTGACCAGAACGCGCTGTGCCTGCGGCAGCTCGGCTGCCCTGCTGCGGATATAGGCATCCGTTTCGTCCAGCTCTTTCAGGTAAGCCTCCAGATTGGCCTGATAATCGGCTTTGCCTTCGGGATCAGCCTGCGCCAGTCCTGCCGCCACTGTTTTTGCGGCATCCTCCCACAAAGAAACATCGAACCAGATATGCGGGTCATGCACCGAGCTGTCATCTTCCCATGCAAGCAGCTTTGATTCGTCCAAACCCTTCTCGATGCAAATGACGGTCAGGCCCTGCTGACCGGACAGGCTTTCAAAAATTTCGCCCATCTTGCCCTCCAGATGCAGGCCGTTGTATACGACCACATCCGCTTTCTGCATCAGCGAAACGTCACCCGCGCTGGCCTGATACAAATGCGGATCGATACCGGGCCCCATCAGGCCCTCCACCGCAACACGATCCCCTCCGATGATGGAGGACAGATCGGAAAGCATGGTGGTGGTGGCAACAACATTCAACTGCTCCTTTTCCGGATTTGCGGAATTCGTGTTTGCCGCGGGAGCAGAGCATCCCGTAAGCAGAAGCGCACAACTGAAAAATGCTGCCAGAAGGCCTTTGATTTTTTGGTTCATAGGGTACCTCCTAAAATATATTTGGTGTTATAGCCGTGCTGTCTCGTCAACGTAGATGTGACAGGCGGCTTTATAACTGATCTGAACCTGTTTCCCCTCCAGGTCAAGCGTCAAAGGGCCTTCATAAGCCCCGGCCTCCACAATTCGGACGGCACTCCCAATGGTGATTCCGCTGGCCTGTAAATAGTCCAGCAGTTCCTTTTCCTCCGTTACCCGGCGGATGTGAGAGATTTGCCCGATGGGAAGCAGATTGAGCGGCTGCAGCGGAGTCAGATCGACCTGCCCGTCAGGGTGGGGGATCGCGCTGCCATGGGGACAGTACGCAGGGTAATTGAGGAACTGATCCAGCCGGGCCGTCAGGCGCGAGGGGGTAATGTGCTCCAACAGCTCGGCATCCTCATGCGCCTCGCTCCAGGAATACCCCAAATGACGCATCAGGAACACCTCCCAAAGCCGGTGCCCGCGCACGAGCGTAATGGCAATGCGCATTCCCGCGTCTGTCAGGCGGGAACCCTTGTAGGGCTCATAATGGATGAGGCCCTCCCGTTTCAATTTTCCCAGCATCTCTGTGACAGAAGCCGGGGCAATCTGCAGGGATTCCGCGATTTGTTTATTGCTTACCTGCTCTTCCATACCGCCGAGCTTGTAGATCTCTTTTAAATAATCTTCCTTATTGGGTGTCATTGTTATATCCTCCTGCTTTTTCGATTCTGAAGTTTTTCAAGTTTTATCCGTCCACCTAACGCTTTGAAAGCGTTCTGTAAACCGTTAGCCACGGGAAAGTAATTTTCCCTAAACTAATTTATGAAGAAGACCTGAAAGTGTTACAGGTTTTGGGGACTCGAGCGCATTTGGGGTCTGATGGATGATCTGAAAGCGTTTTTTCGAGTATGCATTCCTTTAATTTAGGCAAACCTAAAATTTATTATATTATATACCTAAACATTTCAAAATGCAATAGATACGCAAATGGCGGAAGTGAGGATTTTAAAAATCACTGAAACAAATAGCTTCCTTTCTCCGAAGGCAGGCCACCGTTTAGGGACATTTACCCTTTCCCCCTGCCGCCGGAAAAGTCTGCAAAACAGCTCCCTGCTGCGGAAAAGCTTTCCTTTGATAATTTCTAATCTGACAATAACCTTCTCTGAACAAAATCAGCGTATTCTTAACGTAAGAGGCGATGAGAATGACAAAAGCCCGGAGCGAACGTCTGACAAAAGAAAACAGGCATGCAGACCGGCCTGTTCCGATCAAGCAGCAAGGCATAGAAACGCCGGGCCCTTTCCTGAATACGCGGGAGAGGCAATTTTCGCCCTGTAAACGTGCGGACAATCTGAATCCTTTCAATTTCTCTGTTTTTGCGGCCAATTGCGCGCCAAAGCGGCACCACACAGCTTGATGTGGTGCCGCTTTGTTTTGATAGAAACCAAAAGCCTTTCTCCTGAATCTCTCATCCGTTTTGCAACACAAAATGACTATTTTGGAGGTAACCTATGCAGCAGAAGAATGGAGCCAGAAAAAATTATATTCTCGACACAAACGTATTACTGCACGACCCGGGATGCATCTGCAATTTTAAAGGGAACAATGTGATCCTGCCCATGGTGGTTCTGGAAGAGCTGGATTCCCTGAAATCCCGCGAAGGCCTGTGCGGCTGCCAGGCACGGCAGGCGGTGCGGGAGCTTTCTAAAATCGTGGAGGGAAGATCGCAGCAGAGCATTCAGGCGGGAATCCCATTTGAAAAAAACATTCTGTTCCGGGTGGAACCGAACGGTTATCATAATATGCCGGAATACGCCGACGAGCTGGATTTGAAGAAAAACGACAACCGCATTCTTCTCACTACGCTCAGCATTCAGAAAAAAGAACCGCAAACAACCACCATCCTTGTATCCAAAGACATCTGCATGCGCCTGAAAGCGGAGGTACTCGGCCTGAAATCAGAGGATTACGAAACCGACCGTGTCATTCTCGACGATCTGTATCAGGGCCACACGACCACGGTCTTTTCCTCCAAAGAAATCGATAAGCTGTATGAATCGGGATTGAAGTGCCCCAAAAAGCTTTCGCTTTGCCCAAATCAGTTCGTGCTGATCCACGCCAGAGATAACCCGGAGCACACGGCAGTCGCCCGTTTCGATGGCGAAAAGCTCGTTCCCCTGCGGTATGAAAACCGGATGGCCTGGGGACTGACTCCCCTCAATCTGGAGCAGAAAATGGCCTTTGAGCTCATGATGGACGATACCGTAAAGTTTGTCTCCGTAACAGGCGGCGCGGGTTCCGGAAAAACCATTCTTGCAACGGCCGTTGCGTTGGAAAAGGTGGTGGAGCAGCGCGCTTACCGAAAAATCGTGTTTGTCCGTCCGGTTGTCCCGGCGGGGGACGACATCGGCTTTCTCCCCGGAAACGAAGAGGAAAAGCTCCGCCCATGGATGGGAAGCTTTTATGACGCAATCGAAAACCTGATGTACCGCGAACGAAGCCGCAAGCCCAGAAAGAATTGCGCGGAGGACAACGTAACGGTAGATTCTTTGATCGAGCATTTTAAAAACACCGGCGTTATCGACATGAAAACCTTCACTTATATGCGGGGAAGAACCCTGTCCGACGCAATCGTGATTGTGGATGAAGCACAGGAAACCACCCCGCACATTGCAAAGCTGATGCTGACCCGGGCGGGACAGAACTCCAAGTTCATTTTTATCGGCGACCCTACCGACAACCAGATCGACAATTCTCTGGTCGATTCCCGTTCCAACGGCCTCGTTTACCTTGTGGAACGGCTGAAAAACTCGAACCTGACCGGCCACATCACGCTGAGCGAGGTAGAACGAAGCCCGCTGGCCAAGCTGGCCGAGTGCACTCTCTGAAAATCCCCTTGCCGCATCAATTTCCGCTTCTGATGAAAGACCGGGCCTGATGCAGACCGTCTGCAAAACCGATTACTCACATCTGATACAAAAAAACCTGATCACAGCTTTTCCGGGCTGTGATCAGGTTTTTCGTATTCTTGAAGCTTTCTGATGCCTCTGGCCGACACCACCAGCACCATACCGCTTTCAGAGATTTTTGTCTGCTTTCGACCGGCTCGAGACACTTTGTTTTTGCTATTCCTGTGCAGGTTCCGCCAAGGCTGCAGCTTCTTCCTCGCCCAGGATTCTTCCGGGATGAACCAGCAGGACGATTTTGTCCTTTTGGTTCTCCGCCGACCCTAATCGGGCAATCCCGGTCAGATAAGTCTCTACTGTTTCTTTCTTCATTTTGGGCGGCGGAGAAATCCGCTCCGGCAGGATGTCGGTGACCTCATCGACCTCGTCCACAATCAGCCCAAAATCGCGGCCGGACACGCGGGTAATGATGATACAGGTTCGGTCTGTGTACTCCGCTTCCCTTTTCCCAAACCGAAGGCGCACATCGATCACGGGGATGATCTGCCCGCGCAGACTGATGACCCCTTTGGCGTAGTCCGGCTGATCCGGCAGCTCGGTGATTTCCTGTATTCCCACGATCTGAACCACCTGCGCGATGGGCATGCCGAACAACTGATGCTCGATCCAGAAGGTCAAGTACCGCTTTTTGATCTCCTCATCCTCCTGATGCTGCGAATCCAATCGTTCCTGCACTTTCATATCGACAGCTCCTTTTCGCGCGGGGGCGCCCATTCACGGCTGCCCGCCAGCTTGAATCTGGAAACCTCGCTCTGGAGGGCCTGCGCCTGGGCGGCCAGCTCTTCACTAGAAGCGGAGCTTTCTTCGGCGGTGGCGGCGTTGGTCTGTATGACGGCGGAGACCTGCGAAAGGCCCTGATTGATCTGTTCGATGGCGGCCGCCTGCTCCGAAGAGGCAGACTCGATCTCGCGCACCGCACGATCCACCATCTGCGCTTTTTCCGAAACGGTTACCAACAGCTTCAGCGTTTCATCCGCAAGCCGTTCTCCCTCAGATACAGTCAATACGGATTTCTGAATCAGCTCGGAGGTCTGCTTGGCAGCCTCCGCGGATTTTGCGGCCAGATTGCGCACTTCGTCAGCAACTACCGCAAATCCCTTTCCGGCGCTTCCGGCCCGGGCCGCTTCCACCGCGGCGTTCAGCGCAAGGATGTTGGTCTGGAACGCGATGTCTTCCACCAGCTTGCTGATTCTGGAAATTTCCTGCGAAGACGTTCCGATTTCCCGCATGGCGGTATTTAGATTCTGCATATGCCTGTTGCTTTCTGTGACCCCCTTGCCGGCCTGTTCCACATAATCCATCGCTTTTCTGACGCTGACAGCATTCTGTTCCGCCTGCTGTGCAACACTTACTGCAGAGGCATTGAGCTCCTCCACCGTGGCCGCCTGTTCTGTGGCGCCGCTGGACAGTGCCTGCGCACCGGCGGACACCTGTTCCGACCCTGTGTTGACCTGCTCCGCCGCCACACTGATCGTTTTCAGAGTGGCGCTGAGGTCGTCCTCGATTTTCTGCAAAGACAGCCCCAGTACGTCCACGTTCGAGCGCAGGGGGACCTGCTGGGTAAAATCGCCATTGCTGATCCGCTCCGCAATCTGTACCTGTTTGCGGATTCCCTCCAGCATCCCGGTAAATTCCGCCGCCAGCGCGCCGGTTTCGTCCTTGGAATCGACATCGCTCAGGTCGATATCCACCCGGCCGAGTGCGATCTGTCCGGCGGCATCCGCCACGCGCCCGATGGGCTTGCTGATGCTGTCGGAAATCCGCCGCCCCAAGAGAATTGCGGCAACCACGCCAATCACATTCACGACGGCCAGAATCGCGATCAGCATCATGGCTGTGGAGCCATTGGAATCACTGGTCTGCTTAGCCGCCTCCATACGATTGGTCATCAGTATTTTCAAATTATCATATATGGTGTTCATTTCATCAGAGATATTTAGAATCGAATTCATGGCTCCGTCCCGATCGCCTGCTCTTGACTTTGCAAAAGACTCCTCCAAAGCAGGGACATAGGTGTTTTCAATCAATTTACTGGTTTCTTCGTACAGCGCAATCGAATCGGGACGGTACATCGTCTTTCGGTATTCTTGTATGGCCGTATCGTAGTTCTTTTTTTCCTGTAAATATTTCTGATAATACTCATCTACCTTTTGCGGATCGCCTGCGTAGATCATTCCGCCGCGAACCTCTGTGCGCACCAGCAAAAGGTTGCTGGAAGCCTCATAAATATCTTTAATGGGAACGGTCTGATCCTCATACAGATAGACATCCATATTGTGCATTTGGACCAGGCCGAAAGCGCCTACGACGCCTACGACGATCATACTGAATACCAAGCTGAGAAATCCCGTGAGCAGCTTGCGTGAAATGCTAAAATCTTTGAATTTCTTCATAACCCTGAAACCCTCCTGTATTGTGTTTTCTCCGGATTCCCATGACACTTTTCTGTCCTTCGGATGCGATCCTGTTTTGAGATGTCCCCATGAATGAAATCCGGATCCGCATCCTCTTCCAGCGAAGCTTTTACCGGTCTTCACCAACCTCCTCTCATAAAGCGTTGGTCCTGCCGGGAAGGCTCCTCGCCGGAATGGGAGCTTTCTTTCGCAGTGGCCGCATGAATCCGCACACCCGAGTCAGTCGCTCATTGGTTTTTTACGTGCTGTAAATCAGTTTTTCTGCCACAGCAGAATTCTCGGGCCAGGATGATCTCTTTTATGCCGCGTGAAGATTCCTTCTTCACCGCAGGAAACATCTTCTTTTCTTGCTGTTTCACAATATGTATCTCAGAGATCTCTCCCAAAATGTCTTTGAATAAATTTTTGAATCTTTGATCTTTGCAGAGGATATAATAGAATAAATCGGCTGCTCTGCAGTGTCGCAGTTTATCCTAAACGAAGCGCAGCAGGGGATTTTTCAAGGTTTATCCGGACGCACGGGAGACCGTGACGGCAGAATCGACGGCGAATGGCACCGGTTTCATATACATCACATGCATTTCATTGAACTTTTCGATGGCGACTTTTTTCTGCTCCATCAAAGAGTGTGTATACACATTCAGCGTAATGTTCACACTGGAATGCCCCAGTATTTCACTGAGGGTTTTGATGTCGACGCCAAGCTCTAAGGCCCTGGTTGCAAAGGTATGGCGGATCGTGTGGAATTTTCGGTCTTTGACCCCCGCCGCTGCCAGAACCCTTTTGTACAATCTTTGATAGATTCGCGGGTCGAATGGAGCCGCTTTTCCAGAGAGCATGTAGCAGCCCTCCTCTGGAACAGGAGGGCTGCATTTTTCAATCAGCCGGAGCAAAAAATCCGGCAACGGAATTTTTCTTAACGAGGTCTCGCTTTTTGGGGTTCCAACAGAAAGGATCGTCTTTTCTCCATTCGGCTGACGATTGCGGATACGTGATACCGTACGTGTAATGGACACGGCACCGGCATCAAAATCAAAATCTTCCCATTTCAAGGCACAAAGCTCACCAAGGCGGATACCGGAGTAAAAGCAAAGCATAATCCCCAAAAGCCTTTTGTCTTCCGATTGCTGCACTGCATGCTCAATCATCCGCTGCTCCTTCATGGAGAACACCGGCACCTCCTTGCTGTTCCTGACTTTAGGGAGGATCACAAGCTCTGCGACGGAGGGATGATTCGGAACATCCCTGTATATTTCCCGAAGCGCCGTTTTGAGAATGGAGAGAATCTTCCTTCGATACGATACAGAAATCGCGGCGTTTTGATTGATTTCTTCCACCAACTGCTTGATCGACTCCTCCGAAAGCTGCGCGTTGCCGGGAATCCTGAAATAAGGGATTACATATCTGTTGATGCAGTGATAATAATTCTCGTAAGTAGAGGGTTTCAAACGGGTTGTGATCTCCCCGGATAACCATGCCTGGAACAAATCGGCGGCGCTTTCTCCTTTATTTGTTCTCCTCGTATTGACGAATTTATTTAACTCCCGTGTATCTTTCATCTTGGAACGAACTTCCCGATAGGTTTTGGCATAGAGGTACCGATATGTTCCGTCCGGCTTTATTACCCTCCCTTCCCATCGTCCATCCTTGCGTTTATAAATATTTTCTCCTTTGCGTGGCATTCCCAAATGTCTCCTTTCAAATGTGACGTTTTCTGCTGACGGCGATACTTTTCAAACGAACGGAAAAAGGTCTGCATTTTCATTAAAAATCATCTGTACTTTTTGCCCAAGACTGTATTGGGCGTCAGATTGACAAGCAAAATAAGATAATATATAATGAAAATTGTCATAGTTTGTCAAATCGAAGCGGTCTTCGTTTAGGATAAACTGCGACAGTTTCGGCTTTTTTCGACCATTTTCGCCAGCTGCGTCTGAGTAAAAACTGAAACTACAGATGATTGCTGCAAAGCTTCTATTCTATCTGCTGCGGTTGCTTTTTTAAAGCAACCGCAGCAGATATTCCGGATGATTGATCCATAATATACCATATCATAGTGTTCTCAGAATGTTGCTGTAAAGGCTCTAAAAAAAGCGCTCCGATTGTTAATATCGGAACGCTTTTCTGTTTCTTTGTGCATAGAAAAAATCTAAAGGGGTTCGGGCGGGGGTTCAACATATCGGAATCCCCGGTAATTGGTGCGCATAGCTGACATTTGTGCGGGGGATTCCTCTGCACAAAGCGGGATTGTCTCTGCCGCAAAAGGCGGCTGCTCTGCCCGGCAGCATTCACACTGTCCCAACCCCTGCGGAAAGGTGAAGATATCACAAGGGTCGTATTTTTGCTTGATCGCCTTCAGGGCAGCCAAATGATATCCGTAATACTCGCTCTGATACCAGTAAAGCTGCGAATAAGGGAAATTCACATAGGACCCGGTCGTAAGCGGTATCAGACTCTGAAGCTGACGGTTGATCCACTCGGAATTCTCTGCGGCAAAGCGGTCGTCCTCCCAGATGGTTTCGAGCCATAAAATATAGTGCGCGTTGCGATGGAAAAAAGCCGTATCGTCTACGCCGACTGCCGTCACCTGCCCGCCCAGCGCATACATAGACAACCCGGCATAGACCGAGCCCGGGGCACGCTGCTGAATCAGCCCTACGATGTTTTGAACCTCTTCCGGAGTGAAATACCGGTAAACAAACCGGCTGACAGACTGAAAGCGTTCGAATTCCGGGTACGCAGCTCCGAGGATCGTCACCGCCTCCAGAAAGGTCATATACCGGATATCGGAAACCGCTCCCGGTATCGCCAGAAAACTCTGAACAAGCTGCGCCGCTTCCGCGGCCTCTCCATAGAAAATGCCCCGAACCAGCATGGACAGACCATCCGCCTCAGAATTGTAAATTCTGGCCAGAAGCGTCAGCCGCTGATCCGCGCCGCCGATCCAGTCCTGCCAGGTCTGCAGAAACTGCGCCTGCGTTCCGGCATCCACACCGTGATAATCGATTTCGATCAGCGTCACATACCCGATGCGCGGGGGCAGTCGGAACGTCATGGAAACGACAACTCCGAAATTGCCGCCGCCCGCACCGCGCAGGGCCCAGAACAGATCGGGATTGTACAGACGGTTCGCCCGGATCATCTGCCCCTCATCACCGATCAGCTCTACCTCTTCTATACTGTCGCAGCCCAGCCCGAAATAGCGGCACGAGAGTCCCCAGCCGCCGCCCAGCGCATAGCCGCAGACGCCGACCGTCGGGCAGGTGCCCCCTGGAAAGGGATATCCTCTTGAAGACACATAGTCATACAGCTCCCGGTTCGTCACACCGCCCTGTATGCGTACGGTCTGCCGCTGCTCATCGAGCTCTATTCCGTTCATCTCGCTGACATCGATCACGAGAACGCAATTGCCGTTCGAATATCCCTCATAATTATGGCCGCCGTTGCGAACGCGTAGGGGCACGCCGTTTCGCCTGGCCCACAACACCGCACGAGAGACATCCTGCGCGGTACGGCAATAATTGATGAGAAACGGAAACTGCTGCACCGCACGATTCCAGTCTTGTCTATCGTTATGATAGGTAGCGTCGCATGGCGTTACAATGCGGCCGCTCAACCCTTGGTAACACTCATGATTCACATACGCCCTCCTTTTTCTCTTTTCAAAAATAAACAAAAAGAGGTGTTCTATTATATGAATCGCTGCGTTTACCGTTCAATTGCGCGTGATGAAAAGCCATTTCACATCCCTTTTTAAAAGTAGTTGCAGCAATCGCTGAAAGCCCCAAAAGAGCAGCACGACCTACTGTGCCGCGTCTTTTGGGGCTTCCATTTTAAAACAAGGAACGGGAATTCCTTTCAGAATCCGTTTTACTTTTTAATTTCATAGATTTGGTTTTTAGAAACATTGTGGAACAGGATTCACATGAACTTTGAATCCTGTCCTTTTAAATCACAGGTGGTTGCGAATCTGATTCGCATATCCGTCCAGCAGTTTCGCGTATTCTACAATTTGCTGCTCATTAAAGCGCAGAGAAGGGCCGGAAAGGCTGATTCCGCCAATCACCTGATTGCGTCCGTTGCTGATTGGGACCCCCACACATTTGATGCCGTATTCATGCTCCATATTGTCTACCGAATATCCCACCGCACGAATGTGGTCGATCTCTTCACGAAAACTCTGTGCGTCCGTAATGGTATATGGCGTAAATGCCTCCAGGCCCGCCGCGATCACCTGCTCGATCATAGACGGCTCCATGCGGGAAAGAATCGCCTTTCCAAGACTGGTGCAGTACATTGGCGCCACAACGCCCTTGATGGATCGCACCGACATCGCGCCCTTTGGGAAAGCTGCCTCCAGATAAATAATGTTTGTCCCGTAAGGGGTTGCCAAAAAAACCGTCTCACCGGTTCGGTCTGTCAGCTCTTCCAAAAACGGGCGGATCACACGCCCAAAAATATCGTTCTGACTCAGCGCGTTGCTCCATTCCAAAATTTTCAGACTCAAGCGGTACTGGCTGGTTTTCGGATTCTTTTCCACCACTCCGCAGGATTCAAATGTACTCATAATATTATAAACACTGCTCTTTAACATTCCGCTCAGCTCAGCCAGTTCACTGATTCCCCGTTCCGGATGGGCGGAATTAAAATAATCCAACAGCTTTACCGCCTTATAAAGCGAACGAACTTTTACTCCTTCGGGGTAATTTTCCTCGTTAGACATTTTATAATTCCTCCAAAATCAGTCGTAATCCAAGATGCAGAGAGCCTCGTTCCACATGATAGAACTATATTCATTTATTATAAATTAACTTTTGAAAAAGTCAATTCTCTTTCATAGAATTAAATTCAGTTTTATCTGCAGATAAGATAATTCATCGTTTTATTGGATGTTTTACATATTTTTATAAATAATTTTAAAAACAACTTGACACATATGTAAAACTAAAGTAAAATCAAAATAGAAGAACATCGTTCATTAATAATGAACAAATAGCTGTTTCACATTTTAAAAAGCGGAATTTTACCTAACATTTCAGCTTGGAGGGACTACCGTTTATGAGTATAAACTTTGCGCACGGGGCGTGGCCAACGATGATTACCCCGTTTCACTGTGATAATGAAATTGATTATGACGCACTTGGTGCGCTGATCGAATGGTATATTGAAAACGGAGCAGACGGATTGTTCGCAACCTGCCAGTCCAGCGAAATTTTTTATTTGTCTTTGGAAGAGCGGGTGAAGCTAACCAAATTCGTGAGGGAAAAAACCGCCGGACGAATCCCGGTGATTGCCTCGGGGCATGTTTCCTACGATTTGAAGGATCAGGCCGAAGAACTCAACCGCATTGCCGAAACAAATGTGGATGCCGTCATTCTCATCAGCAACCGGCTTGCGGCAGAAAATGAAAGTGACGACATCTTTATCGAACGCCTGGAACGTCTGCTGGAACAACTGCCGAAAGATGTCAAACTAGGCTTTTATGAATGCCCAGTTCCTTACAAGAGAGTGTTGACGCCTCCCATTTTGAAATACTGCATTTCCACCGGTCGTTTCGCATTTCTGAAGGATACCTGCTGCGATATGGAACGGATTCGGGAAAAACTCGAAATTATAAAGGGCAGCGGAATACACCTGTTCAACGCCAACACGGCTACTTTGGTAGAAAGCATGAAACACGGCGGTTCAGGCTACAGCGGTGTGATGGCAAATTTTCAAATGAAGCTGTATTCCTGGCTGGTAAAGCACTGGCAGGACGATCCCGAAACAACCGATTTCTTACAGAATATTTTAACGGCGTGTTCTTACATAGAGCTGAAAAATTACCCTGCAAATGCAAAGTGCTATCTTAACATGGTCGGTGTACCCATGAAAGAAACCGCACGAAAAGGCAGGCAGAGCATACAAACCTCAACGGAACTGCTTGAGCTTTCTCAACTGGCCCAGCTGACGAAAAGGCTGGAGGCAACACTCGGAATTTCGTAAATTTGCAGTTACCGTACCGAACAGGGAGGTCCAGGAACAGTAACTGTAAAAAATATTTGGGAGGAAAAAGAAATGAAAAAAATTATTGCCGTTTTGGCAAGCGTTGCAATGCTTTCTTCTGTGTTTTCCGGATGCTCGGGAGGCAATCAACAGACCAGCACCTCTTCCGGAGCCGCTTCAGGCGGCACATCCGCCCCGGTAAGCATCAATTACTATGGCGGCTGGACTGGTGGAGACCTGGACAAAATGAGTGCTTTGGTCAAAAAGTTTAACGAAAGCCAGAGCGAGGTACAGGTTACCTTCACTTCTTTGCAGTGGTCGCAGATGTTCACCAAATTCCTTGCGGACTATCAGGCCGGCTCCACTCCGGATGTCGTTGCCATGCACTCGTTTGAGCTCGGTCAGTTTGTCGACATGGGCGTTCTGAGTTCCGACTCCATCAAGAGCCTCGACCTGAACGCCAGCGATTACATCAAAACCGCCTGGGATGGCACCATTCTGAGTGATGTGCAGTACGGCGTACCGCTGGATGTGAACATGCACGCTTTGTATTACAACAAGGATCTGTTCAAAGCGGCGGGCATTGCCAGCGCACCCACCAATAAGGAAGAGCTGATTGCGGCCGCGCAGAAGCTCACCGTTGACGCCAACGGAAAAAATGCCACGGAAAGCGGCTTTGACGCTGCCAACATCAAGCAGTACGGTTTTGGCTTTCTGCAGAACCATCATGCGTTCTATCAGGCTTTTGCACTGATGAACCAGCAGGGCTATAATCCCTTCACAGACGACATGACCACCCTTTCTCTTGACAGCGAAAAAACTTCCGCCGCCTTCCAGTTCCTCGAGGACCTTGTTTACAAATACAAGGTGACGCCCGCCGGCGAAAAATCCCCCATTGATGACTTCAAGGCCGGTTCCGTTGCGATGGTAATCGACGGCAACTGGCAGCTCTCCGGCGTAGACAGCGCCGCTAAATTCGATTGGGACACCGCCGCCTACCCGCAGATTTTCAGCGAAAAAGCAGTATGGGGTGCATCTGAACTGCTGGCGATCCCGAACAACAAGGATGCCGACAAAGTCAAAGCCGCCCAGACCTTCGTCAAATGGCTCTCCGACAACTCTGCCGAATGGGCGCTTTCCGGTCAGATTCCCGCCAACGTGAAGGCACAGCAGGCCGCAACGAAGATTAAGGGCATTGAGGCCTATAACAGCGAGCTGGATTATGTCAAGTTCCTGCCCGCACACAAAAAATCCGTCAAGGTATTCTCCAGCGCGGCTCCGAGCCCGATTCTCACCGCCGCTCAGAATGCGATGCTGAACGACAAGGACCCGGCTGAAATTACGAAGCAGCTTGAGAGCGATATCAATAAAGTTCTGGCAGGCTAACCTGGTTTCTTTCGGCGGGCATCCTCCAACAAGGCTGCCCGCCCTTTTATTAGAATGTTGTTCCTCATCTAAGGAGTGATAAGCGTATGTCCAACAGACAAACGAGTTCGGGCGAAGCCGCCCAGAATCTGAACAGCACCAAAGGAACAAAACCGCTGAGAGCCTCGCAGGGGAAAATCGCAGCGCTATTTTTGCTGCCGTATCTGGCGGTGTTTTTCGTGTTCCGCCTTGGGCCAAGCATTGCGGGAATTGCCATCAGCTTCTGTAAATGGGATCTTGCCGGATCGCTGTCCTTTATTGGAATTGATAACTTCAAACGCATGCTGACCGACAGCAATTTCCACACCTCCATCATCAATACGCTCATCTTTTTTGTTCTGACATTACCTCCCCTGATTATCCTCAGCCTTCTGCTCGCCAATTTTTTTAATAAAAAAATGCGCGGAAGAAACGTCGGCAGAGTCGTCGCTATCATCCCCTACGTCCTGATTCCGGCAGTCGTCGGCATTATCTGGAACTGGATGTATGATAACAATTTTGGTATTTTGAACTTTTACATAAAGAAAATGGGAGGATCTGCAATACACTGGCTGACAGATGAGCATGTGGCCCTTATTTCTGTTGCCATTGTCATCATTTGGTCCTTTTTAGGATATAACACCATTCTGTTTCTTGCAGGTCTTCAGGGAATCCCGAAGGAGCTGTACGAAGCGTCTTTAATTGATGGGGCCACGCGTTTTCAAACCTTTATGAAAATCACCCTGCCGCTCCTCAAACCGACAACCTCTATGGTAGTCACTCTGACAATGGTAAACACCGTGCAGCTGTTTGACCAGATTTATGTCATGACAAACGGAGGGCCGGGCACCTCTACCCTGACGATGGTGCAGTACCTGTATACCTCCGCGTTTCAAAACTACGAGATGGGCTACGGTTCAGCGATTGAAGTTGCCGTACTCGTCATCCTTGTCATCATGATCTTCATTCAGAACAAATTGCTAAAAGTGGACGAAGGGGTGTAAAAAATGGAAAAGGGAATGAGACAAAGCTTAAAATACATTCTTCTCATCGTGATCTGTGTTGTGTTTCTGTTTCCCCTCGTCTGGGCGCTGGCCTGCTCTATCAAGCCTGAGAGCGAAATTCTGAGTTACCCGCCCAAATGGATTCCAGACACCTTCACGGTTTCCAACTATACCACCGTGCTGGAAAAATACCCTTACCTTTCCTGGGGCGCGAACAGCCTGATTACAGCCGTTTGCGGTACGCTGATGATTCTTTTTCTGTCGTCTCTTGCGGCTTATGCGCTCGGGCGCTTTGAATTCCGCGGGCGCAAGCTGATTTACGGCACAATCGTCACGATGCTGCTGATCCCCATTCAGGCATACATGATCCCGCTGTATTTGATGTGCGCCAAGATCGGCCTGCTCAACACCTACGCCTCCATCATCTTCCCTTCGGCGGCAAACGTCACCAGTATTTTTATACTGACCAGCTTTTTCAAAGGTCTGCCGCGCGAGCTGGAGGAAGCCGCCCGCATCGACGGCTGCGGTGAGTTTACGATTTTTCTGAAGATTATGCTGCCGTTGTCCAAACCGGCGCTTTCTACCGTTACCATTTTGACCTTTATCGCGAACTGGAACAGCTTCTTGTGGCCGATGATCGCCATCCGCTCCGACAAGATGCTGACCCTCCCAGTCGGAATCGCTCAGTTCATGGGTTCGGTAAACTCCAACGCGCAGTTCCAGTACGGCACCGCTCTGGCGGCCTGCTGTATGGCCATTATTCCAACCATGATCGTCTTCCTGCTGCTGCAGCGGTATTTCGTGGAGGGAATCGCAACGTCGGGGATTAAGGGGTGACACAAAATGAAAACAGACATCGCCGGGCTGTTCCGGCAGATCGAAAAAGAAAGTATTCTGGGGGAACAGCCCCCGTTTGAATCCTGCCACGCCTCCTCTCTGGCCATTCTTCCAAACGGCGATTTCTTCTGTGTTTGGTTCGCCGGCAGCCGCGAGGGCGAGGACGACGTCGCCATTTGGGGCGCAAGGCGCAGCGGCGGCAGCTGGCAAAAGCCGCAGATTCTTCAGCAGAACGGTCTGCCCCACTGGAACCCGGTCCTCTTTGTGCAGAAGGACGGTTCCGTCTGGTTATTCTTTAAGATCGGAAGAGAGATTTCTTCCTGGCAAACCTGGGTTTGTGTATCTCATGACGGCTGCCGCACATGGTCGCCCGCGCGGGAGCTTGTCCCCGGCGACGTCGGCGGCCGCGGCCCCGTGCGCAATAAGCTGATCGTCCTTTCGGGCGGACGCTGGCTGGCTCCGGCATCGCTGGAAAACGGCCAATGGCGCAGCTTAGCCGACCGCTCGGATGACGAGGGAAAAACCTGGAGCAAAAGCAGCGAGGTTTTCATCCCCCTTGCCGGAACAGGAACAAAAAGCGAAACCTATCAGGATATTCCGGTCTCGGAACAGTCCTTCACCGGCCGGGGCGCCATTCAGCCCACCCTGTGGGAATCTGAACCCGGTCAGGTACATATGCTCATGCGCACATCGGAGGGCTTTATCGCCCGCAGCGATTCGCACGACAGCGGCGAAACCTGGTGTGAGGGCTATGCCACAAGCCTGCCGAACAACAACAGCGGAATCGACCTTGCCCGAACAGCGGACGGATGTCTTTTTCTGGTTTACAATCCGGTAGGCGAAAGCTGGGGCCCGCGCTTTCCCCTGCGGCTGGCCCTGTCAAGGGACAACGGGCAAACCTGGGAGGATGTTTACACGCTGGAGGAAGCGGAGGGAGAATATTCGTATCCTTCGGTCAATTGCAGCGGCAATTCCCTGTTTGTCACCTACACCAACTGCCGAAAGGACGTTTCTTTCTGGCGTTTTGAGCTGGAGGAACGAGGAAAGGAAGCGAGGTTATGATCTACGACCATCGCAGCAACCTGCTTTCTTACCGGGGGCTGTCTCCTCTGTTTGATCTTGCACTGCGTTATCTGGAGAAAACAGACCTGACCGCTCTGGAACCGGGGAAATACCCGATTGACGGCGATTCAGTTTTTGTGCTGATTCAAGCGCCCTGCACCCGCAGCCGAACAGAAAGCCGCTGGGAGTCGCACCGGCGTTATATCGATATTCAATATTTAATCTATGGCAGCGAGCGGATCGGGTTCCAAAACACCGGCCTGCTCACTGTGGAAGAGCCGTATGATACAGACCGGGACATTACGTTTTACGGGGATAACGGGCAGGGGTTCTTTGTGCCGATGGCACCGGAAAGCTTCGTTGTCTGCTTCCCGCAGGACGCTCACATGCCCCTTGTGTGTGCAGATGCCCCGGAGCCGATCAAAAAGGCTGTCATAAAAATAAAAACACCCGAATGAAATTCCTGAGAAAGAAGAGATCAACATGTCACGAAAACCGAAAATACTTGTCGTTGGCAGTTTTGTGATGGACCTGATCGTAAAGACGGGGCACTTCCCCAATGCGGGGGAAACGGTACTGGGGCTGGACTACCAGACGGCGCCCGGCGGAAAGGGAGCAAATCAGGCGGTTCAGGCTGCCCGCCTTGGCGCGCAGGTAACAATGGCCGGAAGAGTCGGGGACGATGATTTTGGACGCCGTTTGATCGCCTCCTGCAAGGAAGCAGGCGTTAACACGGAGTTCGTTTCTGTAGACAGCACGACATACTCTGCCATTGGCAACGTACAGCTGGAGGTTCAGAACGGGATCACACGAAACCGCATCATTGTCGTTTCCGGCGCCAATATGGCGATCCGCCCGGAGGACGTCGCGTTCCTGAAAGATTCCATCGCCGAATACGATATGGTGATGCTCCAGATGGAAATCCCCATGCAGATCAACGAACTGGTTGCCGCGTACGCTTACGAAAAAAATGTTCCGGTCATGCTGAACTCCGCGCCCTCCGCCCCGCTTTCCGATGAACTGCTCTCGCACCTGACCTATATTTCACCCAACGAGCATGAGGCCGCCGACCTGACCGGCATTCCCATTCGGAAAGACGGGAAGCGGGTGAACATGGACGATGTTCATAAAGCCGCGGATTCTTTGCTGGCAAAGGGCGTGAAGAACGTGGTCATCACACTTGGGAACGCCGGTGCCGTTGTGGCAAATAAAGAAGCGTTCTTCTATGAACCGTGCATCGATGTGGTTGAGGTAAAAGACCCGACCGCGGCCGGGGATTCCTTTGTGGGCGCGTTTACCGCCTCGGTTTGTGCGGGGCTCAGCCATAAGGACGCGCTCCATTTTGCCAACTATACCGCAACGCTTACGGTTTCGCGTATGGGTGCACAGCCGTCCCTGCCAAAGCTGGAAGAAGTCATTGCGCTCATGCAGCAGGAAAACGATCTGACCTTCAGCCTTTCGGCTCTGGATGGTCTGAAATAGAAGGGAGACATATATACTATGATATCGGAAGGAACTCGCCAGGCCCTACATCAATTTCAGCAAACATCTGCCGAAGAGATCGGTCACTTCATCCCATCCATCACGCCGGAAAGCCTGGAACCGGCTGCCGAACTGATCCTTCAGGCACAGGAAAATGGGGGCCGTGTCCATATTACAGGCATCGGAAAACCCTCTCATGTAGCCGCTTACATGGCCTCTCTGCTCTCCTCTACCGGTACCCCGACCTATTTTCTGCATGGGACTGAGGCAGTGCACGGCTCCTGCGGCCAGCTTGTCGCCGGGGATGTCGTCATCTGCATTTCCAACAGCGGAGAAACCGCAGAACTGAAAGCTACCGTAACCGCCATCAAAAACAACGACTGCCGTGTCATTGCCGTTACCGGCAACCCTGAATCCTGGCTGGCGAAGAATGCCGAGGCAACATTGCTGGCCAATGTCACACAGGAGGGCGGCCCGCTGAACCGCGCGCCCCGTGCTTCCATCCTTGCAGAAATGTATGTGTTGCAGGCGCTGAGCGTCTATTTACAGGCTGTACGAGGCCTCACTCCGCAGGAGTATGTTCGGTGGCACCCCGGCGGAACTCTGGGGCAGCTTCGGGACAGCGAAAAATAAAAGGAGGGATCGAGCATGTTGAAATCCGGATGTATTCATCCCGGAATCATGAGCGCACTTTCCCTATGCGGACATGGGGATAAAATTTTGATCGCTGACGGAAATTACCCCTTGAACGCAAAGAGCGGAGACGCCGCCAAAGTGTATTTGGGGCTGACGGAAGGAATCCCGACCGTCACAGATGTTTTAAAGACACTTTTGGATTGTGTCAATATTGAAAAAGCTGAGGTCATGCTTTCCGATGGCGAAGAACCGGGAATTTTCGGTGAATTCCGCACTCTTCTCAGTGGCATGGAGTTGGACGGTATCGACCGCTTTGGTTTTTATGATGCATGTGAACAGCCTTGTGTCCGCCTTGCAATCTCTACCGGCGAAAAGCGTACCTTTGCCAATATTTTAATTACGGTCGGTGTTGCCTGACCCTTTTCTCTACGATCGGCAAGTCCGAGAGAAGCAAAAAAGGCCAGTACTTTATCGTAATCTTATTGTAAAACAGCAGTGATCCCCCGCCATAGGCGGGGGATCACTTTATTTGGCATAAGACCATTTGAAAGAGAAATGTAATTGAGAATCAACTTTTTACGGCAGTAGAGACCGTGCGGAACAGGTGCTGTCCGGCAGTCTGCTGCACGCATTTATATTCTGGTGCAGGACTCGTTTAAAACGGCCCGGATTCCATCCGGACTCAGGTTCAAAACCAATTCCTGCGGAAAATTGACTTCTTCCAGTAAGGCATACGCCTCATCGAAGCGGCCTACATCATACCAGATATGCGCGTCGCTTCCTAAAATCACAGGCGTCCCGAAGCGTTTGCAGGTATTCAAAAGCACCTTGGCATTTTCCCTGCCATTGAGCCGCGTAGAATCGGGTATCAGGGAAGAATTGTTGAGCTCCAATGCCGCTCCAAGCTCTTTGGCCGCCTGTACCAGCGCTTCATAATCCAAGGGATACCGGCTGTCGTCGGGGTGTGCGATGATTTTTACATAGGGGTTCTTCATCGCGCCGATCAGCGCCGCCGTGTTCTGCTCGGCGGTTCCGCTTTGAATGCACGGGGTGTGCAGGCTTGCCATGACATAATCCATTTTTTGAAGCAGGGGTTCCTCCACATCGATCGTCCCGTCAAAATCACAGATATTCGCTTCTATTCCGCAGAAAACCCGGACCCCCTCCACGGATTTCTGTACGACTTTATAATTAATAAAGACATTCGGATTGGCCCCGGGCATTTTTTCCGCGTGATCGCTGGTACCGATTGCCCAAAGGCCTTTCCGCCCTGCCTCTTCTATATTCTCTTTCAGGGTGCTGAACGCGTGGCCGCTGGCCAGCGTATGCGTGTGAAGATCAAACAGTGCCTTCAACCTATCTCCTCCTTTTTGATGAGAACCACCGATTCATTTAAGTCATAGCTGGTCTGGATGGGCGCATATACCGTAATCAGATTTCCGGCGCTTTCAACGGAATAATGAACCTCCCGCCCGCAATACTGCCGGTTCCTGATTTTCCCGGGGATCCCGTTCCCCTGCTTTTCAATTTGGAGCTGGTCCGGCCGCACGGGGTACAGCCCTAGCTTTTTCAGTTCCGGCCCGACGGTTCGGCCGGGCAAACAGACGCGCGAGCTTTCCTCGCAAAAGCTGTCGCTGTCCCAGGTTCCCCGAAACAGATTGTATTTGCCAACGAAAGTTGCGGCAAACGGCGTGCGGGGGTGCAGATAAATTTCTTTCGGCGTGCCGATCTGCTCCACTTCGCCGTCTTTCAGGATCATGATGCGATCCGCCATGGCGAGCGCTTCGCTTTGATCGTGTGTGACATACAGAATCGTCGCCCCGGTCATGCGGTGAATATCCTGAATTTCTTTTCGCATGCTGATTTTCAGCTCGGCGTCTAAAGCGCTGAGGGGCTCATCCATCAACAGAATTTTCGGCTTTGTGATGATGGCCCTCGCCAGCGCAACGCGCTGTTTCTGCCCGCCGGAGAGCTCATCGGGGTGGCGGCCGGACAACGCCGCAAGGCCGACGCTCTCCAGCGTACGGTCAATCAGCTTCTGCTTTTCCGCCGCATCCATCCGCGCGTATTTCTTTTGCCGCAGGGGGAATTCCGCATGCTGGCGCACCGTCATATTGGGCCACAGCGCAAACGACTGAAACACCATTCCCAAATCCCGCCGCTCCACCGGAACGCATTCCTTTGAAGAAGAGTATAACACATCACCGACACAAATAGAACCTTCGGTGGGCTGCTCAAATCCGCCCACCAGCCGCAGCAGGGTGGTCTTGCCGCAGCCGGAGGGGCCAAGGATGCAGACAAACTCACCGTCCTGGATTTCGACAGACACCTTCGACAAGGCCGGATGATCGCCGTATTTTTTCGATAAACCGCTGATTTTCAGGCTCATAAAGCAGATTCCTCCATCTTGTGGGATACTTTGAAAGGATACTGGCGGAACAGCCCCGCATTCTGCCTTTTTTCGCGCTTTCCCTTTTTCACCGGTTCCCGGCACACATACTGAACCAGTGCATATCCGCAAACAATCAGAAGAACGATCAGAACGGAAAACGCGTATGCAAGGTTATAATCTCCGGATTGCTGCAGGTTAAACACGCTGAGTCCGATCGTTTTGGTTCCGGCGGACGCCAGAATGGAAGACAGCGTCATTTCGGTCAGTGCAGAAACAAAAATCAGAAGAGAACTGGAAATGGTCTGCCGGAACAGCAGCGGGATCAAAATTCTTTTCCACATCCGCGCGTTCCCACTGCCCGATACATGCGCCGCTTCTTCCAGCGACGGATGGATGGAAAGCATTGCCGCCGAGCTTCCTTTCACCTGAAGAATCAGGTACCGTGTCACATAAGAAACCATCAGGATTTGGACGCTGCCATAAACGCCCGGAATCACAGACCAATGAAAGATCATGGCCAGCGCCAGCACGATGCCCGGAATCGCGTAGGTCAGGGATGCGCAGGCTTCCAGCAGGCGAACCGCCGGACCGCTCCCGTGCAGCTTCTGATACGCCGCCGCCGTGCCGACCAGAATACAGACCGCGCAGGTGATAAGTGAAAGCATCAGGCTGTTGCCGACGGCGCTGGATATGCCGCTGTTCGTAAACAGAAACTGATAATTTTGCAGTGAGAAATTCTTAACGGAAAAGCTTTGACCGTACAAATCCTGAAAAGAAGCGGCGGTCATCGTGAGCAGAGGAATCAGATCGATTACCGCAAAAATCCCTATGCTGATCCATTCCACCCATCTTCTTGTCTGATCCTTCAAAATGATACGCTCCGAAAAATCCGCACGGATACTATCGGCCTGCTTTTCTTTTTGAGAAAAGGCGGAGATTCCCAGCGACCCGGCAATCGCCACAACAGAAAGCATGACGGACAAGGCGGAGGCCATGGAAAAGGACTGTGACCCAAAGCTGATTGCTTTTTCATAAATATAGGTGCTGAGTACCGGGATGGAGGCCGGAATCCCGAGGAAAGCCGGAACGGAAAAGTTATCGATACACGAAAGAAAGGCCAGCACGCTGCCGCCGATGATCGCCGGGGCCGCCTGCCGAAGATTGATCCGCAACAGCGTTTCCCACTGGCCGCAGCCCGAAGCGCGGGCGGCCCACTCCAAATCCCGGGGGATTTTCCGCAGCATATTGACGGTAGTGAGATATACCAGCGGGATATTACAGATTCCAAGGATGAAGATGATCCCACTCAGTGAATACAGGTTCACAGGACCAAGATGCAGCAGCCGCAGAAGCTGGTTCATTCCGCTGTTCCCGGCCAGCGCGCTGGTCCACGAGATCGTGATGACATAGGACGGAATGATAAAGGGAGCCAGCACGAGCAGTTCGAGCAGCTTTTTGCGTCTGACATTCAGGTAGGCGATGATAAAGGCAAACAGAACACCCAGAACAGTGGAAAGCACGGTGGCCGCCAGGGAGATGATCACTGTGTTCCCAATGGCCCGAAGCGTGCGCGGCTCCTGGAGCAGCGCGGTGTAATTGCCGAAGCTGAAGCTGCCGTCGTCCTGTGTAAAGCTCATCAGCACCAGCCGACACAGCGGAACCAAAAACAGAAAGGCAACCGCAATGCAGCCAACCGTTTGAAGCATCAGATTCCTTTTTTTCATTTCTCTAAACCTCCAAAAAGGCTGCGGAAAACCGCAGCCTTACATGCATTCACCCGGTTTTTATCCAAACAGTTTGCTGAATTCTTCTTTGTCGCCGTCGCGTGTTTTGACAAGCTCAGAAATATCGTAGGTCAGATTCTTGATTTCGTCAACAGATTTAAAACCTTCCGGCGCCTTGATTCCGGACTTGATCGGTGTGTACCCAATAACAGAGGTGGTCGTCTGGCCGTCGTCGGACAGAATAAAGTCCACAAACGCTTTGGCC
>JAEXDU010000114.1 GCA_023401495.1 Bacillota bacterium | reverse complement strand
CATCTGGGTTGTGAGCGCCTCCATCACCTCTTCCTTGGAGCGGAACTGTTTCGGGTCCCCGGTGCGCGGGCCGAGCTGTTTCCCGGTCAGCGGATCGATCCCGTTATGCAGCACCAGTTCCAGGCACTTGGGCAGATTCAGATATCCCGCAGAGGGGGAAGCATCGGTTCCGCCTCCGCCCTGATGCGGCTCGATACAGCCGATGATGACCCAATTTCTCGCTTCCTCCAGCGTACCGCCTTTTTTCAACACCAGCGGAATCGCCGCCTTGTCGTTAAAAAACGCGGGATTGGCCATTCCGGCCTGCACCATTTTTACCGCCTTGCGGAACAGAGGTTCCGGCGTCGCGTCGTGGACTCTGAGGGCGATCGCCGGCTGTGCCAGCTGAATTTCGGCGGCGGCGTCCAGCACCAGATATGAAACGGGGTTTGTCACGTCCCGGCCGTTGCCGTCCACCCCGCCGATCATTAAAATCTGCCACAGGGGGTACCCGGCAAAATCCTTACTGTAATCGTTCGGCCGCAGAGAGAGCAGCTCGGTCGCCTTGATATACAGGCACTCGATCAGCTCCTTCGCACGCTCTTCGGTCAGAATCCCAAAAGCGGTATCTCGCTGGTAGAACGGCGCCATATAGACGTCAAACCGGCCGAAGCAGTTGGCGGAAGAATTGGACTCCACATGAAACAGCAGCTGGACAAACCAGACAAACTGCAGCGCTTCATAAAAACTCCTCGGTGGGTTTGCGGGCACCCGGCGGCAGTTTTCCGTAATTTTGAGCATTTCCTTTTTACGGATTTCGGAGTCTTCCTTTTCGGCCATTTCCTCGGCCAGCGCGGCATAGCGCCCTGCAAACCGGATCACCGCCTCGCAGCTGATAATGGAGGCCGTCCAGAAATCTATCTGTTCCTGCGTTTCGCAGGTTCCGCCGCCTGTCTCGCTGATTTTCCGGCGGCAATCTTCGATCAAACCGGAAAAGCCCTTTTGGAACAGCTTTCTGTAATCGGGCGTTGTGTGCCCGGTGGAGAGCGTGCGGCTCCCTACCGAAATGATTCCGGCGGCGCGAGCCTGCTGGACATCCTCCGGCAGAAACTGCTCCGCCTGTTCTTCCAGGCTTTTTCCTTTCCACCAGTCCAAGCATTTCAGAATCAGGCCGCGCTCCTCCTTCGGCACCTCCAGCGGGTCGTTCGGCCGCGTGGGCAGGGTATCGATCTGCTCCCGAAGCCACTGCCCGGTGTACTCCGGAAAAATGGAAGCACAGCGGAAGCGCTTGTTCTGGTTGCCGACAATTAGTTCACCGTCGCCGATGACCACGCTCATATGATCCAGAACATACGCAAACACCTTTGCCCGAAAAATCGGAGTAGCTTCCCCCGCGTATTTCTGATAGGCCCGGGTCGCCAGCAGTATCCGCTCTGCAGAAATGCTCGGCCTGGTGTCAAGCAGCCTTTGCTTCATCCTTGTAATCCGTTCGGTTGGCATTGCCTGTCATCCTTTCCAATCATTCAAAGAATTCCGTCTGAAAAAAAGGGAGAGTCCTTCATGCGTCTTCGCCATTGAAGTACTCTCCCGATCTGCCGGTAAAACGATCTTATTTGATTTATTAATTTTTGCGTACACTTTTTCCGGTTCGGCCGCCTGTTTTCTCTTGCCTGCGGAATTGGAATACACGCGAAACGCTAAGCCCGCCATCCACCAAAAACGTTTGGCCCGTAATGTACCGGCTGCCGCCGCCGGCCAGAAACAGCGCCATTCCCACATAATCCTGTGGGGTGCTGATGCGCCCCATGGGAACCTGTTTTACCGCCTGCACAAAATAATCCTTTGGACGGTTTGACAGCATGGGGGTATCAATCCAGATCGGGGCGATCCCATTGACCGTCACTCCCTTTTCCGCCAAAGCCACCGCAAACCACTTGGTAATCTGCGCCAGCGCCGCTTTGCTCACCCCGTAGGACATCCCGTCCGGGGAATTGACGGTGAAGGCGCTGTTGGAGTTAATGTTGATGATACTGCCGCCGCCGTGCTTTGACATCAGTTTCCCGACCGCCTGGTTGATAAACACGCTGCCCATAATATTGACGTCGCAGTTCATGCGAAACAATTCCTCACAGTCCTCCATGACCGGATGCAGCTTGCACAGCGCTGCCGTATGGATCAGCACATCAATTGTACCGTATGCCTCTTCAAGCTCTTCCACCAGCCGGTTTACCTGCTGCTTATCCGCAACATCCAGCGGATAGGCGGCGCAGGAAAGGCCGTCCTCAAAAAGCGCCTCGCAAATCGCGGTTGCTTTTCGAAAGGTTTTGCTGGCCAAAATCACTCTGGCTCCGTTTTGCGCGAACGCGCGGGCATAAATGCTGCCAAGGCCGCCGGCCCCGGTGATCAGCACCACCTTGTTCTGTACTGAGAACAGGGCCTCTACCCGGAAGTCTGTCTTTTTCGAACGCTCCATACCATCCAAGAATCCTTTTCCGTTTGAGATTAAAACAATTTCATAAATGCCTGCCGACCCCTTCAAAGGGTTAGGTTTATGATAAACACGTTCCCTTTCTTTTGTCAATTGTTTCGCCGGTACTAAAAAAAACACACACTGCAAAATTTTACAGTGTGTGCTTATTTTTCTTCTTTTCGGGATTCTCTTAACCTCTCGTACGCGTTAATACACCAATTGCAGCTGTTGATGATATGGGATTCCATCAGCCGGCAAAACTCCTCGTAATCCTTTTCCCGAATCAGACGGATAAACTGACGATGCTCTAATATGGACTTGACGTGGTGTTCTACGCTGATGTTCTGCTTTAAAAAATTATACTTCCAATACTGGGGCAGGGAATCCAGCGTCAGGCGCATATGCGTCATACCCGAAGCAAACCAGATCGCCTGATGAATCTCATCGCACATATCCGCCGCTTCATCCACCTGTCCCTGTTCTAAATATTTATCGATCTGATCGGCGATCGCATCCATTTCCGCCAATTCTTCTTCCGTTGCGCGCTGCATGGCATGCTTGCCCATCAGGTTGGAAAGAGCGATAATAATCGTGTTGATCTCTATAATGTCGTCAATGGTAGGAATCGCAACGGTAATTCCTACCCCGGGTACATTTTCCACCAGCCCGTCAACCAACAGTCGGTTGAATGCCTCCCGGATCGGCGTGCGGCTGACGTGATACCGCTTGGCGCAGTCCATTTCTACCAGACGCGAACTCAGCGGAATTTTGCCGGACATGATATCCTGCTTGAGCGCTTCATAAACATATTCCTGTAAAGACTCGGAAGCCGACAGACGCATTTTCATTTCTCCTCCCTGCAATTATGAAACAATTTGTACAACATTCATAATTTCAATTCACTTTCATCACTTTTGTTTGATACCACTTTAAATGAATGATGATTTGCCATTATTGTAGCGAAATTCCATTGCGAAGTCAAGATTGCGGAACGGTTTTCCAGTCTAGTCAAAATGAATAATAAAGTTTTCTAAAATGCAAAATAAACTTCCTGTATTTTTTTAAGAACAGAATTTCCGCAATTTAAGCCAGAAATTGCCCTTGACTTCATATTTCAACTTTGCTATGATCGAACCAAACAATTTCATAGCCATCATTCACACGCAAAGGCGCATACGACTCTATTCGGGTCATATGCGCCTTTTCTTGACCCAGCCGACAAAGGGAAATCCATTGTCCTGACCTAAAAGCATCTGTTTCTCGGAATGGACAATATCGAATCGTATGTATCATAAATCCATACGAAAACACAGATTTCTTGATTGGAGACCATGACAGGATAATAGGGAGGTTGAGAATATGGTCGAACTGAAGAACATTCACAAAGCATATGGAAAGAATCAGGTGCTCAAAGGAATTGGTCTGCAGGTGCAAAAAGGAGAAGTCGTCGTGATTCTTGGGCCAAGCGGCTCCGGAAAAACCACACTGCTGAGAAGCATCAACTTTTTGGATCACGCCGACTCCGGGAGCATTACCGTTGATGGTCTGACGGTTGACTGCGCGTGTGCAAGCAAAAAAGAGATTCTCTCGATTCGAAGAAAAACCGCTATGGTATTTCAGCACTATAATCTGTTCAATAACAAAACGGTTCTCGAGAATGTGATGGAAGGTCTGATCATCGCTCAGAAAATGCCGAAGGAAGAGGCGCGCGAAAAGAGCCTTGCCATACTGAAAAGGGTCGGCATGGAGGAAAAAATAGACGTTTACCCGGCGCATATCTCCGGTGGGCAGCAGCAGAGAGTCGGCATTGCGAGAGCTCTTGTGCTGAACCCCGATATTATTTTGTTCGATGAACCCACCTCCGCCTTAGACCCTGAAATGGTCGGTGAGGTACTGGAGTGTATTAAAGGCGTCGCCCAGGAAGGTATCACTATGATCGTGGTAACCCATGAGATGGGATTCGCCTGTGAGGTCGCCAATCGGGTCATCTTCATTGAAGGTGGAAACATTGTGGAGGAAGGCTCCCCCAACGATGTGTTCAATCACCCAAGGCAGGAACGCACGCGGCAGTTTTTCAGCCGGATCACCCGCGACTGGAACCGGGGCTCAGAAATCGAAGAAAGCGCCGCTCCGGATTCTGCAGAACAGCGAGGACTCCCTGTACTGATTCAGCCGATGGCGGAAGTCGGCTGAGCATTCCTTTCGAAACTTTATTATAATCACAAATTCAATACACAGGAGAAATCATATGAAAAAGAAATGGATCACATTCATTCTGGCGTCTGCCTTGGCCGCAATGACCATCTCCGGATGTTCTTCCCCTGCGGGAGGATCGTCGGCCCCCGCAGGGGATTCCAGCGGAACCTCTGCCGTTGAACAGACCGTTGTAAAGGTTGCCGGCTACGCGCAGTACAATCCTTACACATATTTGGACGCAAACGGTAAGCCGGCGGGCTATGATGTGGAGGTACTGGCCGCTGTTGCGGAAAAGCTCCCGCAGTATAAATTTGAGTGGGAAATGATCGACTGGGATGCGGAGCTGGTCGGCGTGCAGTCTGGAAAATACGCTTTCTGTTCCGCGAATATCTGGAAAACGGCAGAACGCGAAAAAATCTATCTGTACCACAAAAATCCCATCAACTACAGCTCTGTCAGCTTGGTTGTACGCAAGGACGACACCAGCATCAATACGCTGGAGGATCTTGTCGGCAAAAAAGTCGCGCCGCTCGCCTCCAACAACGCTTTGATTTCGGTCATCAACGATTATAACACGGCGCACCCGGATGGGCAGATTCAGATTGAAAATGTTTCCGGCTTCGGCAATGCGGACGGAATGAAGGCCGTGGACTCGGGCCGTTACGACGCACAGGTTCTACCGGACAATACCTTTGAAAAGGTGCAGTCCCAGCTCAACCTGAACCTGAGAAAAACAGACGCGGTTGCTTACCAGCCTTCGTATTATTTGTTTAACATCAATCAGGCGCAGCTGTGCAACGATGTTGACAAGGTGCTGGGCGAACTGGCGGACGACGGAACCCTTTCGGAGCTCGCAAAGAAATGGTTCAACAAAGATGTCTTTGCGGATGCGAAGTCCACAGAATCGAGCGCATCAAAATGACGGGCGCGGTGCTTGAGCTTCTGAACACAATGCTGGAACCTTTTGCATTCGTACTCAAGGCGCTCCCGATGTCTGTCCTGATTCTGATACTGTCCGTCGTATTCGGTTCCCTGCTGGGAATGCTGCTAACCTTTGCCAGACTGAAAAAAAATCCGGTTTCTTCCAGAATCGCTGCGCTCTTCATCTCGTTCCAGCGCGGAACCCCGATTTTGGTTCAGCTATTCTTGATTTATTTCGGAATTCCCCGGATGACGCAGGTATTCGGTCTGGATCTGAGCAGTATGGATCCGACTCTCTTTGCGATCCTCGCCTTTACCTTAAACGAATCCGCTTTTCTGTCGGAAGCCTTCCGTTCCTCCTACCTGGCGGTCGATAAAGGCCAGCAGGAAGCCGCTTATTCCGTCGGACTCAACGGCTGGCAGTCTTTTCGGCGAATCATTTTTCCACAGGCGGTTCGAATCTGCCTGCCGAACTTCGGAAATCTGATTATCGAGCTGTTTAAAAACACCTCCCTTGCTTTCACCATCGGTGTAATGGATCTGATGGGCCGGGCCAACCAGTTTATCACGCTGGACATGGGCGTCAAACAGGTACAGACCTATTTCGCTCTCGCGATCATTTACTGGCTTGGCTGTATTGGAATTGAGAGGTTGATCGCACTGCTGGAAAAATCCTTTATTCGCGGGAACTCTTCTGTTCTGACCGCAAAGGGTTAAAACGAAATCACATCGAATCCGCAGATTTGGCTTTCCCGGCATGCATTTCTGCCCGCCGGGAAAGCCGGTCTGTCCGGTTCAGAAAGGAGAAGCCATGTTCTTAGATTGGGAATTTATGATAAACTCCTTCCCAAAAATTTTACAGGCAGTTCCAATCGCGCTGATGATTTCAATTGCCTCCCTCCTATTGGGATTTATGATCGGATTTCTGCTGGCAATGTGCAGAATGCTCCACATACCGGTGCTATCCGGATTTGCAAAGCTTTATGTTTCGTTTGCCCGCGGAACTCCCCTTTTGGTAAATCTGTATCTTGTCTACTTTGCGCTGCCGGTTTTGGTCTATTCGTTCGGACAGTCTATGGGATGGAACATCAGCATCAACAGTGTCAACCGGTATGCTCTGGCTATTACCGCCTTTGCGCTCAATTCGGCGGCATATATTTCGGAAATCGTTCGTTCATCTCTTTCCGCCATCAACGTCGGCCAGCTGGAGGCCTGCTATTCTGTCGGTATGACACGCTCCCAGGCGCTGTACCGTATCGTAATGCCTCAGGCCATGGCGATTGCCATGCCAAACCTGAGCAACCATTACATCTCTCTATTCAAAGGAACCTCCCTGGCCTATACGGTCACGATTGTGGAAATTCTTGGCAGAGCGAAGGTGCTGGCCTCTCAGGGCTACACTTATCTGGAAGCATACATTGATGTCGCAATTATCTACTGGGTATTGTGCATTGTGTTCGAGAACTTATTTTATCTCATCGAAAAACGAATCAAGCGTTTTCGTACTGAAATCAAGGTTTAACGAATCTCTTTTATTCCAAAGCAAAGATCAGCCAGTAAATTTGAACTTCACTCCCGAAAGTTACACAAAAGGGTTTGCCATCTGTGAATTGCAGGCGGCAAACCCTTTCGTTTTGCTTTTCCAAGGTGATTGTTGTAATAATCGAGATAGTCTATCAAAACCTCCTTAAAATGTTCCACGCATCATAACTACAGCAAGATCGTGAATCGTGTTGCCGTTAATTATCTGGTGGACGCAAACACCATTCTGGTATAAAACGCTGGATACGAAACCTTGTGGTTCATAGATCACAGCGACGGAACCAAAGCTGGCTTTTACTACAACGAAGATGCCCCTTACTGCACAAAGAATGCACAGGGCGATGCGGTGGGCATGAACCCTAAACTCAAACGGACGCTCAAAGTAAAAAGTAACTCGTGGTCAGGTTTTGCTTGATAGAAAAAACGTATTGAGCTATTCTACATTGATTGAGCCCCCTTCACATGCTTGTATTTTCCAACATAGTATATTTCAAATATCAACACCTGTGAAAAGGGGGCGATCCGATGGTAACTTTAAGCTATCTCCATATCTTATATATCACGCTGATCTTCGTTATGCTCGGCCTGATGGTCTTTCGCAAAAGCATCGTGCTGCCTTGTGTGGCAGGCATACTCATCATCGGCTGGGTAACTACTAAAAGCGCGATCGGCGGCATACAGGCACTATTCAACGCACTGGTCTGGTCCGGGGGAGAATTCTGGAGCGTTATCGCCGTGATATCACTCGTAGTGGCAATGTCCAAGGCACTCTCTGCCCTCGGCGCGGACGCACTGATGATCCGCCCGTTTAGCCGCTACATGAAAAATAGAAGCGCCACCTTCCTTCTGCTCGGTTTCGTCATGTTTGCCGTTTCCATGTGCATATGGCCTTCCCCAGCAGTCGCGCTCGTAGGCGCCGTTATCCTGCCCCTTGCGCTTGAAACGGGCATACCCGTTGTGTGGGCCGCTGTGGCGATGAACCTGTTCGGTCACGGCATGGCACTCTCGGGGGACTTCTTCATACAGGGCGCGCCCACCATCACCGCAAAAGCCGCAGATACAACGGTTGGGGCGCTGATGCGCGAGGGCTTTGTGCTCTGGGCCGTGATGGCCGTTGTTACCGCAACGGTGGCGTTCATCCTATTCCGGCGCGACGTGAGGAATCTGCCGCCGATCAAGATCGAACGGCCCGCTGTTTCCACGGAAAAGGCTAAGCCCGCCGCGGTGGCAATCGCGATTGCCACGCCCGCCGCGTTCGCACTGGACATCGTTTTCATGCTGCTCTTCAAATTGCAGGGCGGGGACGCCACGGCGCTTGTGGGCGGCACGGCGCTGATGATCCTCGTCGCCGCGACCTGTGTCAACGGCGGCATCATGAAGGCATTCGATAAAGTCATCGAGCATCTAAAGGCGGGCTTCGGCTTCGGCATCGATATCTTCACACCGGTCATCTTCATCGCGGGCTTCTTCTTCCTTGGCGGCGCGGACGGTGCGAAGGCCGTTCTTGGCAGCGATACAGGCATTATGAACGATATCGGCCTCTATCTCGCGCAGAACGTACCTATTTCGCGCGTGCCCGTAGTGATCGCGGAGGCGCTCGCGGGCTTCGTTACCGGGCTTGACGGTTCGGGATTCTCTGGGCTGCCTATCGTTGGAGCAACGGCGGCCACCTTCGCGCAGGCGCTGCCAGTCAACAAGGAAATGCTCGCCTCTCTCGGTCAGATCGTCACCATTTGGGTAGACGGCGGTACGCTCATTCCGTGGGCGGTCATCCCTGTCGCCGCGATCTGCGGTGTGAAACCGGAGGAACTGGTGCGCAAAAATGTCATACCCGTGTTCTCCGGCCTCGCCGCGACCATCATCGTCGCATGCTTCCTTGTGTAGACGAGGTAGAATTGCCAATGGTATATTTTTAGACAATGAAGCATTTGTATGAGCTTTCATGCAGTTTGGATTAGAATGAATAGGTAGGTTCCCGTCATTTTATATAGCAGAAAGATCCGACGCCGTATATGAAAACCGTGCCGGATCTTTCCGCTGCTAAATCAGCTTCTAACTATATTGCGCCTAAACAAAAAATTCAGCGGCCATTTTATATCCATCTCTATAAAAGTGAAAAGGGATTCCATGCGATAGTGCTACTAAGGCACGCTAAATATTGTCTGCACATATTGAAATACTAAAAAAGAGTATAGACGCAAAAAAGAAGCCTGAAGACGTGTGTCTTCAGGCTTCTTTTTTGGTGGAGATAAGCGAGATCAAACCGCTGACCTCTTGAATGCACCCCGCAGGTGTACTTTCATATGTGGGGAAAAGCTTCCGATTTAGGCATCCCTATTGATGATTGATTTTGCGAAATTCTTTCCAGATGAACCTAAAGGCTGCGTTTCTTCCTAAATCACATACCTACTGTGATACCATGCCCAGTTGAAGAAGACAAGATTTTCTATCTGAAAAGTGACTGATGAGTACTTCTGAGCGGAAATCCTCAAAATCCCTCATAGGGACAATTAACCGAGGGCAATCGTACGAAAAGGCAATCAGCCATCTTACTTTCAAGGCAAGCATATACATCGATTTCGCCGCGAATAAAAGAATATCCGTATCAGAAGTATCAGAAAGCTGATGTTTTCTGAAAATGAAAGATGGAGAAGCTTGCTACTTTCAATCAAAGACAGCAAGCTTCTCCATATAGAGTTAAGCGGTCAAAACGTTTCTTCCAGAATGGCGTTCACCCATAGATTAGCCAGATGCACGGCGCCGTGGAAACCCACAAAAGGAGGTTCATAGGGATTCAGGCGCCACTTCACGTCCGGATTGGCGATTTGCAGCTCCGTGCTGCGCCCGACCCATTCCAGGGTCTCTCCGCTGGCCATGAGCAGCGATTTTCCCTCATTTTGTACCGCCTGTGTCCACTGCTCCTCCGTATAATAAGGAAGACCCCCGTCCGCCATGTCGGGGCTGTCGCACCAGCATGCGCCTTTGGAAAGGGACAGCTCGCCGCAAGCAAAGGAAACAATCCCTTGAACGACATCGACATGTCCGCCCGTGGCTACGCGCGCATTCTCCGGATGCTCCCGGACCGCGTGCCGGAACATCGGCAGAGCGGGAGAAATCAGGCGCAGGGCTTCCTCCCGCTCTTTCTCGACGAAGCTGCGGTCAGGGGAGATTCCCATGATTTGCGATATCCGGTTGATCCATTCGCAGGTGCCCTGTACGCCGTAGGGCCGCGCGAGCAGGTACGGCGTACCAAACCGCTTTTGCAGGTGCTCGGCTGCCGGCAGGCCTTCGCGCCGGATCACCAGATTGACATGCGCCCCGCCCATCCGCTCGATTTGCGCCACGGATGTATCCGAGGTCATAACGCACAGCGGCTTCATCCCGAAGGCGCCTTCCATGATGCGAACGATCTCGGCTGCGTCAGCCTGGAAACGGAATAGATCCGCGCACGAGCCGATAATATTAAAGCTTGGATGCGCCGTTCTCTCCACGTCCACCGGCAGCATCCTGGACAGCAGAGTAAGCGCCTCCCGGATTCCCTGATGCTGGTTCACGTCAAAGCCGCCGCAGCCGAAAGGCAGCAGACGCATGTCCGGATAATCCGGCTGCAGCTCCCGGCAAAGGGCGGGAAGATCCGTCCCAATGATCTCCGGCACAGCCGAGGACAGGAGGAAAAGGATTTCGGGTTTGTCCCGCCGCGCGATATCCGCTACCGCACTGCTGAACCGATGTATGCCGCCAAGGGCAATATCGGTTTCGTCGATGTGGGTGGAGTAGAGTTTACAGGCATTTGAAACACCCACCCGTTCCAGGAATACACGGCTGTAATTCATATGCCCCATACAGCCGAACTCCAGCAAAGCGGAGTCCCGGATGGAAGCCAGCGTCCACAGTGTTCCCATGCGGCCGGAGGGAATCGGTTTAAATTGATACAGTCCCATTGTCATTCCTTTCTCCCGGTTTCTCCAGGGCGTGCAGAAGCTTCTTCAAAAGGCCGGCCGTTCTCTCATGCCCGCACAGGCCGTACAGGTCGGACAGATAAGGCGCGCGGGGAACTCTGAGCCTTGCTCCAATCAGCTCCCCCAGGCATAAATCGGGAGCAAGGCTTTCCAAAACTGGCGCGTCCGAATCACTGTTGACCATATGGCAGACATACGGGTCGTATCCGTACGCATGCAGGGCCTTCGCCCACTCTTTATCGTCCGGCCAGAATTCTTCCAGATGTATCATCAGCGGCTCCATACCCAGGGATGCCAGATAGGCTGCAAGAGGCAGCGCACTGAGCGGACCAAGGTGCGCACCGACATAACGAAGGCCGTGAAGGCGGCCGCCAGCCTGCTCCTGAAGAGACAGCGCCTCGCTCCGTTCACGGTCGAATTCATTTTCCCATTGAATCCCCAGCTTTTCGGCAAGAGCGGCATAGAGCGAATCGATCTGTGCCGGGGCATAGGCACTGTGCAGGCGGAACGCGGGCGTGCCGAAGGCCTGCTCCATGTCCGCTGCCAGAGGATCGGTAAACGGCGAAAGAACAAGATTCGCCGCTGCGTCGGGCGCCTCCAGAAAATCTTCCAGTGCAGACCCCGGCGCGAGGCAGCGCAGGGTAAAGCCCCGTTTCTCCAGCGCGCTCAGCAAGGGCGGCATGGGGATATGTTCTTCGTCCGGGCTGCGCCCCATCACATTGACCACCTGGGGACAGATCGTTCTCGGTTCCATCAGCGAACCGATCGCCTTTAACATTTTCCAGGAGCCAGAGGGAAAACTGTTGCACTTGAAATGCCCGAGTGTGATAAACGCCAGGCGCGCGGACAGCTCCTGCTGCGCCTCCCGGACGATCCCCTCAATATCCTCACCGATCAGGTCCGGCACGCAGGTACTGATCAGCAGGATGGCTTTTGCGCCCGCCCGCTCCATTTCCCGGATCGCATCCAGCAGACCCTTGCGGCAGCCAAACACCACTTCATGAGCGTCCAGCACATACATCCAGTGCAGCTTCCCGTGCCTGCGCCCCGGCTTTTGCAGAACGACCCGGCTGTAGGTAACGCATTCCGGTGTACCAATCACCAGCGAGGATAAGCCCCGGATATTTCCCGCGAGGGCCAGCGCTGAATGCAAGGGACAGTGGCTGCCCGGAAAAGCGCAGGGCGTCAGGAATTTTACGCCCGCGTTGGATCGAACAGCGGACAAGCGCTTCAAATGACTTACATTGGACATGAACATCCACCTCCGGCTGGTTCCTGGATCAAAAGCTGCGCCAGCTCACGGTAATGGGCAGCCATATCAGAATCAGGAAATGCCTCCACCACGGTTTTTCCCTGTGCCTCGGCCTGCTGTACCAGAGGGTGGCGGGGCAGGCGGTACAGAACCGGCGCTTCGATCTCCTCTGCCGCCTTGTCCACCAGCTCGTTTTCCCCCTCGATGTTCTTGGCGTTGAGGATCAGCCCCCGCAGCGTCGCGTACCCGCGCTTTCCGAAGCTCTTGACCGCATGGGCAATGTTGGAGGCCGCGTAAAGTGACATCATTTCGCCGGAGGTCACGATGCACACCTCGTCGGCGTAACCGCCCCGGATTGGCATGGCAAAGCCGCCGCACACCACATCTCCCAGTACGTCGTAAAGCACGACGTCCGGCCTGTAGATTTCATAGGCGTCCAGTTCCTCCAGCTTTTCAAAAGCGGTGATGATGCCCCGCCCGGCGCAGCCTATGCCGGGAACCGGGCCGCCGGATTCCACGCAAAGTACGCCGAAGGGACTTTTGACCACAATATCCTCCAGAACCGCGTCGCCCTTTTCCCGCAGGGTATTCAGCACCGTGGGAATATTTTTTCCGCCTGTCAGATTACAGGTGGAATCGGCTTTGGGGTCGCAGCCGATTTGCATGACGGTAAGCCCCATAGCCGCGATCGCTGCCGATACGTTGGATACGGTGGTGGACTTGCCGATGCCGCCTTTTCCATAAATCGCTATTTTTTTCATTGATTCACCTTCTCATATATGCCAGCAGTACCTTGAGACTGACGGATCAGATCATAGGAAATGCAGGTGGGACGTCCGGTGCGGGGCTCTTTGACGATTTCCGCGTCAATATGAAAGGTTTCTTTGAGCACCTCAGCGGTCATCACTTCCTCCGGCGTACCGTGCTGAATAATATCTCCTCCGCGGATGGCGATCATATAATCGGCAAAGCGGGCGGCGAGATTCAGGTCATGCAGCACCATTACGATGGTACAGCCCTGCTCCCGGTTCAGACGGTAGAGCAGCTCGAGCACCTCAAGCTGGTAGGCAAGATCAAGATACGTCGTCGGTTCGTCCAGCAGGATCAGGTCGGTCTGCTGGGCAAGCGCCATCGCGATCCACACCCGCTGCCGCTGCCCGCCGGAAAGGTTATCCACCGCCGTGGTTTCAAACTCCGTCAGGCGCGTCACCTCCAGCGCCCACTGAATGATCTTTTTGTCCTCAGGTATTAATTTGCCAAAGCCTCTTTGGTGGGGAAAGCGCCCGTAGGCCACAAGCTCCCCCACCGTCAGCCCGGCCGGAGCCTGGGGGGATTGGGGCAGGATCGCCATCTTCTGCGCCACTTCCTTCGTGGTCAGGCGGCGGATATCGTCCCCGTTCAGATACACCACGCCGCCCTTTGGTTTCAGGATACGGCCCACGGCCTTGAGCACCGTGGACTTTCCGCAGCCGTTCGGCCCGATGATCGTGGTGATCCTGCCCTGCGGGATCTGCATATCCAGATCGTCCACCACAAGGTGATCCTCATAGGCGACGGCCAGATTCTGTGTTGTAATGCTGTTCATAATCTCATCCTTTGCTCACTGCTTGTTTTTCACGAGCAGGTATAAAAAGTACGGTGCGCCGATAATGGCAACCATAATGCCGGTGGGGATTTCGAAGGGCTGGGCGATCACACGCGCGACCGTATCCGAAACGGATACCAGTACCGCACCCGCCAAAGCGCAGACTGGAAGCAAAATCCGGTGGCGCGGCCCCACCAGCCGCCGAGCCAAATGCGGCGCGATCAGCCCCACGAAGCTGATGCTTCCGCTGACCGCCACACAGGATGCCGCCAGCGCTACCGCGGAGACAAGCAGACGGCGGCGTTCCTTTTCCACAGAAGCGCCCAGGCCATAGGCGATATCGTCGCCCAGGCTCAGTACGTCCAGCGCGCGGGATTTGGACAGCACATAAGGAATCAGGAACAGCAACCAGGGCAGCAGGGCCAGCACGAACTTCCAGTTGGAGCCCCAAATGCTTCCTGCCTGCCATGTCGCCACAAAGTCAAACTGAGTTTCATCCAGCTTGACCACCAGCACGGTAGTCAGGGCGGAAAGGCCCGCCTGCATTGCCACGCCGGTCAAGATCAGCCGAATCGGAGCAAGGCCACTCTCGCGCTTATAAGCCAGGGCATAAATCAAAATTGCTGCGAGCCCGCCGCCAAGGAGCGCCAGAAACGGCAGGGTGAACACCGACAGGTAGGACTGCGAACCAAAAAACAACACGAATAAAATAACGGTAAACCCTGCCCCGGCGTTGATGCCCAGAAGCCCCGGGTCCGCCAGGGCATTGCGGGACACGCCCTGAATGATGCAGCCGGAAAGCGCCAGCCCCGCGCCCACCAGCATGGAAATCACGATACGGGGCAGCCGAAAGCCGAACAGAATCAGATTTTCCTTGTTACTGCCGCCACCGAACAGCGTGCGCAGCGTATCCAGCGGCGAGAGCTTTGAATAGCCGGTATTCATGCTGACGACGAACGACAAGATCAGAAGAACCGAAAAAATGAGCACGACAGCGACATTCCGAAGCACCATTTTTCGTTTATATTCTTCGTTTTTACTCTGCTGTGCGTTCATTACAATGCCCTCCTTTCCCTTCGGGCCAGATACAGGAAGAAGGGCACGCCGACCAGCGCGATGACCGCGCCGATAGGCGTTTCAAAGGGCGGGTTGAGCATTCTTGCGCCCAAATCCGCCAATACCACCAAAAGACTTCCCAGCACTGCAGAGGCAGGAATAATCCATCGATAATCCCTGCCTACCAGAAACCGCGCGACATGCGGCACAATTAAGCCCACGAAGCCCACCGAACCGACCACCGCCACGGAAGCGCCGGCCAGCATCAGAACAACGGCTGTGCAAAAAGCCCTGACAAGCAAAGTGTTCAGTCCCAAGCCCTTTGCAACATCCTCGCCCAGGCTCATGATGGAAATGGAACGCGAAAGAGCGATTGCGCCCAGGAGCGCGCCCGCGATCCACGGGGCCATAATCCGGATCTGCGGCCAGGTGGAACCGGCAACGCCGCCTGCCGTCCAGAACATGATATTCTGCGCCACGTTAAAGTACAGGGCAATGCCCTGGCTGAGCGCGGACAGCAGCGCGCTCACCGCGGCTCCCGCCAGCACCAGACGCATCGGGGTGGCTCCGCCGCGCCGCAAGGATGCAATGCCGCTGACCAAACCCGCGCCCAATGCCGCTCCCGCAAAGGAAAACAGAACGAGCTGCAGGTAGGAAAGCCCGGGGAAAAAAGCAAAGCAGAGAGAAAGAACAAAGCCCGCGCCGGCGTTTAAGCCCATCAGTCCGGAATCCGCCATGGGGTTGCGGGTCACGCCCTGCATGACCGCCCCCGCCACGGCGAAAGCAGCGCCGACCAGAGCGCTGGCCAGCACGCGGGGCAGGCGCAGATCGACAACGATCAGGTGATGGGTGTCCTGCCGATTGAAGTGCAGCAAGGCGTCCCACACCGTTGACAGCGGAATCTCCGCCGCCCCTTTCGTAATCGAAAACGCCATCAGCAGGATCAGTGCGCCGCTGCCGAATAGGATAATCAGCCATGCCGCCCACGCACGGCCTTTCATTTGGATCGTTTGTATGTCCTGAACCGGTTGTGCCGGTTCGTTTGTTTGTCTTGTCAATGACTGCCTCCTCGACACCGTGCGGATGCTTGTGAAAAGAAAAACCGGGCGCAGGCTATCAGAGAAAGCTGCGCCCGGTTTTCATGCATGATCGCTCACGTTTGCCCGGAATAAATCTCTGCCAGTTTTTCGGCGGTAAGGCGCAGGGCGAGCGGCCCGAAGGTGTTCATATTCTCATCAAAATAGTAGATGCGCCCGTTCTTCACCGCGTCGATGGACTGCCAGACCGAGGAAGTCTCCAGGCTCTTCACAAAGGCCGCGGCGGCCTCGTGGTTATGCTGGAACACGATGTAATACGGATTCATCTCGGCCACGGCCTCCAGAGATACGGTCTCATAAGTATCCGGGTATCCTTTGGGTTTTGTAATGCCGAAGGTTTCATAATAGGCTGCGTTGCCGCGGGTGATAAAGTTCTTTCCATCTGTGCGGAAAAGGGCGAATGTCCTGTCGGCGTACGGAGCCATCGCTTCTTTTGTGTCGGCAATGGTTTTTTCGATCTCCGTGATCATACTCTGCGCCTCGTCCTCTTTGCCCACGATCTCGGCGCAATCGCGAAGCTGATCCTGCCACGACGCGGTATAATCCAACAGCACCACCGGCGCGATCTGCACGAGCTGGTCGTATGTCTTATCGAGCCCCCCCTGCGTGGAGAAGGTTACGATGACGTCGGGCTCGGATTCCAGAACCGTTTCAAGATTGATCTCACTGGCACTGCCCAGATTCATGATTTCCACGTCTTTCAGAAAAGGCCCGAACATTTCGGATTGCTGGAGCGCTTCCGTCTGCCCCAGGGCATTGCCGATCGAGGACGCCGTGGGCGGTGTGCCGAGCAGAAGGAAGTGTTCCATATAGAAGGTATGGAGAAGGGTAATTCGCTTCGGCTGCTTTTCCAGAACGACCTCATGCCCGGCCGCGTCCGTAATCGTTCTCGGCCACCCGGCCTCTTCCGGCGCGGAGGACGTGCTTTCTGGCGTGCTTCTATTTTCCAGCGGCGTTTGGGCGCAGCCCGCCGCGATGCCCGTCAAAAGCGCAAGTGAGACGATCAGTCCCATCAGTCGTTTCATCGATGATTCCTCCAATTAAAATAGTTTGTCTTGTCTAACTGACATACACCAGTATAACAAAACATTCATTCTATTGGAATGGAGGTATCCTGAAATCCACATGGATTATTCCTGAATTTCTCCCGCAGTGTGCTGGGCGGAACGCCGAACCG
>JAEXDU010000039.1 GCA_023401495.1 Bacillota bacterium | reverse complement strand
CTATCGGCGTGCTGTTTGTCATCGTGGTCTATGCCCTGTTTAATCTGGCCATTTTCCGCGCGCTCCCGCTCGATCAGATCGTGGCCTCCGCCACGCCCGGCGCAGATGCGGCGAATGTTCTGTTCGGTGAAGGCGGCGCCACCTTTATTACCGCGGGCATCATGGTTTCGGTATTCGGCGCTCTGAACGGCTATCTGATGACGGCCGCGCGTGTACCCCAGGCGATGGGCGAAAGAGGACAGCTGCCGTTTTCCAGAATTCTGGGCGCGGTTCATCCGAAGCTGCGCACCCCTGCCAACGCTCTGATTTTCCAGAGCCTGCTGGCACTTGTGTATATTTTCTCCGGTACGTTTAATACTCTCACTGATCTGCTGGTGTTTGTTCTGTGGATTTTCTTTACCATGGGCGTTTTGGGCGTCTTTATCCTGCGCAAAAGGCAGCGCCCGGAGGAGGGGAAATACAGAGTTCCTCTGTATCCCATCACTCCCATCATCGGCGCGGTGGGCGGCGTTTATATTTTGATCAGCACACTGATCGACGCCCCGTTTCGCTCCGTCATTGGGCTTGCGATTACCCTCTTGGGTTTGCCGGTGTACCAATGGATGAAAAAGAAAAAAGAGCAATAAATCAGGCTTTTACAGAATCAAGAGTCTGATCTGTCTCGGCTGAAATTGTGCCTTTCTGCACCATAAATGCCCGGAATACGGCAGGGATTCCTGCGCGGCTTTCTTTCCGGGCGCAATTTTATCTGGAAAATCCATCGATTTTCATTTATAAACAAGGACTGGGGCGGCGCGCATCTCTGTCGGATGCGCGCCGTATCTCCTAAATGAAAAGGTGCAGCGATGCCATTTTGAAAAAGCGGTTGATTTCTTTTCCCGCCGCAGGCGGAGGAAGAAATCGCAGTACTTGCGTAAGAACATTTTTAGACTGAATTGACGATAAAAAGGGGGGAGTATTGTGGATGGCGCTCTTTTGGGCGATATTGCCGGTTCCCGTTATGAATTCAGTAAGCCGAGAGGGTTCAATTACAAGACCATCCCTCTGTTTGAAAACGGCTGCTTTTACACGGATGACACCGTGATGACGGTTGCGACCAAATATGCTCTCCTCAACGGAATCCCCTATCGCGACGCTTACGTCATGTTTGGCAAACGCTACCCCTACGCGGGGTATGGGCCGATGTTCAAGGAATGGATCTACGATCATCTGCATTCCCCTTACCACAGCTACGGCAACGGCTCCGCCATGCGGGTGAGCTTTGTGGGGGAATATTTTGAAACCCTCGAAGAGGTGGAGCGCGAGGCGAAGAAGAGCGCCGAGTGCAGCCATAACCACCCCAAAGGAATCGCCGGGGCGCAGGCGGTGGCGGTCAGTGTTTTTCTGGCGAGAAACGGCTTTTCCAAGCGCGAGATCAAAAGGCAGATCACGGCCCGTTACGGGTACTCTCTGAACCGCTGTCTGATGCTGCACCGGCCGTTTTCCAAATTCGACATGAGCTGCGAAGGCTCGGTTCCGCTCGCCATCCGCTGTTTTCTGGAAAGCGACTCCTGGGAGAGCAGCATCCGCAATGTGCTGAGCGTCACCTGCGACACCGACACGGTTGCCTGCATCACGGGCGCGATTGCGGAGGCGTATTATAAAGACACCGGCTTTGACAATGCCCGTCTGCTCAAGGAATATTTGTTTGATCCGGCTGTTTCTGACGAGGAACAGCTGCTATATCACTGGGCGACTGCAGAAAAGAATAAGGAGGATCGTGAGTGATTATCTACACTTACCAGTCTGTGAGAGTGCTGCGGATTTTGAAATCCGGCGAAATTTACCGTGCGCATCCCAGCCAGAAATACGGGCGGGCGTATGACTGCCTGATCGATATGCTGGGGCTGCACTGCGAGTGCCCGATTTTCGGCAACCTGAGATTCCACCGGAAGAATACGGGAGGGAGCACGTCCAGCAGCGTCAAGCTGATTTTGAAGGTGCCGAAGGAAAATGTCTGGCTGACGGAGTATTCCGAATGGGCAGACTTTATGTATATGGTTCAGTTTACCTCGCCTAAGGATTACTACGACCTGATCGCGGGAGAGGTGGACGATATCACCCGGGAAAAGCTGCACAAGACGATCGAGTCCTTAAAGCTGCAGCGCAGCCCTTGGGCGTATCGGGTTCCGCAGGCGATTCTGGAGGAGATTCGGCCGGAATGGCTGGCAGAATATAAAGTAAAGCTGTAACAGGCCGAAATTACTTGTGTGGCATCGCGGACTATGAAATTGTTGTAGCTTTCGCTTTCGTACGAAATGAATGATTATGGGGAAGAGGAAAAAAACATGGATAAAAAGCTGTCTTTTTCATCCTATCTGCTGGTTGGCTCCATGCTGTTTGGGTTGTTTTTCGGGGCCGGTAATTTGATTTTTCCGGTTCATATGGGTCAGATGGCCGGTGCGTCGACACCGCTGGCTACGGTCGGTTTTCTGGTAACGGCAATCGGTCTGCCGTTTCTCGGGGTCATCGCCGTGGGAATCTCCGGCAGCTCGGGTCTGTTTGATCTGGCGGGGCGGGTGCATCCTGTTTACGGGTATGTGATGACGATCCTGCTGTATATGACCATTGGGCCGTTCTTTGCGCTGCCCCGTACCGCTACGGTATCGTTTGAGATCGGCCTTGTGCCTTTTCTTCCGCAGCCGATGCAGCGGGTGGGGCTGGCCGTGTTCACGGTGGTGTTTTTCGCCGCGGCGCTGGCGTTTTCGCTGCGCCCCAACAAGCTCCTGGTCTGGGTGGGGAAGGTTCTGAATCCCCTGTTCCTGGCGGTGCTTGCGATTTTGATTGTTCTGAGCGTTGTTTCGCCGATGGGCGCTGTTGCCCAGATTCCGGTGGCGGAGCCTTACGTCGCTTCTCCGTTCTTCAAGGGTTTTCTCGAAGGCTATAACACCATGGATGCGCTCGCGTCCCTGGCATTTGGAATCATTGTGGTAAACAGCCTGAAAGAGCTGGGCGTGGGCAGCCCCCGCGGCGTCGCGCTGGCGACCATCCGGTCGGGTGCGATCAGCGTGTTGCTGATGGGCCTGATTTATGCTTTTCTGGCGTATATGGGCGCTTCCAGCGCCGGGCAGTTCGCTGTTTCTGAAAACGGCGGCATTGCGCTGGCCCAGATCGCCCGGCACTATCTCGGGACGGGCGGGAGCGTCCTGCTGGCGGTGATCGTGACGGTGGCCTGCCTGAAAACGGCGATCGGCCTGATCACGGCCTGCTCACAGACCTTCTGTGAGCTGTTCCCGAATCATTTGAATTATCGCATTTACACGGTACTCTTTACGCTCGTTTCGCTTTTGGTCGCCAACATTGGCCTGACACAGATCATCTCTCTGTCGATCCCGGTGCTGATGTTCCTGTACCCGCTGGCGATTTCGCTGATTCTGCTGGGGATTTTAAGCCCATTGTTCCACAATCGGCGCTGTGTGTATCTGATTCCCACCATCTTCACGCTGTTTGCCGGCGTGGGCGATTTTCTGAATGCCCTGCCGCAGCAGGTGACAGCGCAGCCGGCGGTGCAGGCGATTTTGGGCTTTTACCGCGAATCGCTGCCCTTCTTCTCGCTGGGGATGGGCTGGGTGATTCCGCTTGCGGCAGGCCTCGTGCTCGGCTTTGTGGTCTATCAGTTCACAAAACAGAAGAAATCCGGCCAAAGCGCCTGATTTATTGGAGCTGCTGCAAACCAGCTTCGCTTTTCAGGTGACATTACATGATAACGACAGATTTCTCCCCCGCCAAAGGCGGGGGAGAAATCTAATGGTCCGCTTTAAAGTGGAATTACTAACGTGCACAAAAAAAGCGTCTTGAAAGGGTTCAAAAACCCAATCAAGACGCTTTTTACTTTTCACAGAATCAGCGATGAACGCCCAGGAAAAACAGCGCAATGGTTCCGGGGCCGGAATGAGCGCCGATAACCGGGCCAACATAATTGATAACGACGCCTTTTACCGAAAAACGCCGGAGAACTTCGTCGCGCACCCATTCGGCATCTTCCAGGCAGTCGCCGTGGCTGATGTAAATCATCTGCTTTTCCGGATCGATCACGGTCTCTTCCATCTGGTCGACCAGAGCAATCAGCGAAGCCTTACGCCCGCGGGCCTTCCCAACGTTGATCAGGTGGCCCTCGTCGTCCACATGCAGAACAGGCTTAATGCCAAGCACCGTGCCGATCAAAGCCGTAGCGGAGGAAACCCGGCCGCCCCTCTTTAAATGATTCAGGTCGTCTACGGTGAACCAGTGGCACAGCTTCAGCTTGTTTTCTTCCAGCCAGTCGCGCACCTGATCGATGTTTTTGCCGCTCTTTTGCAGCTCCACCGCATGTTGAATCAGCAGGCCCTGTCCCAAAGAAGCGCACAGGCTGTCTACGGTATAAAGCTTGCGGTCCGGATATTGCGCGATCAGCTCCTGTGCCGCAAGGTGCCCCGCATTATATGTGTTGCTCAGGCCGGAGGAAAACAGGATGCAAAGCACATCCTTTCCCTGTTTCAGCAGAGCCTCCATTTTCTCCTGAAAGGTCTCCATGTTCACCGCAGAGGTGGTGCACACCGCCTCCTGACGGAGCTGGTCGTAGAAATCGTGAAAGCTGATGCTTTTTCCATCCAGGTCGTTTAAATATTCCTGATCGCCCAGATGAACCGAAAGGGGAAGAACCTCAAGTCCCCATCCACGCGCAAGGTCGCCGGGAAGATCACAGCAGGAATCCGTGAGAATTACAAAATCATTCATGGAAAAAATCCCTCATTTCCAATTCTTTGCTTTCTTTCCATAAAAACTAATTGCCTAATTTTGGGATTATTATATCATAACATCCCCGATTATGCAAATTGTCTGTTCTGTAACAATGAAAAAAATCCAAAAGAACCGCTTGACAAACGAAATGTAACATTGTATTATTGTATTAATCCACTAGTACAATCATACAGACGGAGGTGAAGATGGATGAATTGGGATCTGAAGTCCGACAGGCCCATTTATTTTCAGTTGATAGAACAGATTGAACTGAGAATTATTTCCGGCATATATCCGCTGGGGAGCCGACTGCCGTCGGTGCGCGATATGGCAACGGAAGCGGCGGTAAATCCAAATACGATGCAAAGAGCGCTTGCTGAGCTGGAAAATCAGGGGCTTTTGTATTCACAAAGAACAAGCGGCCGGTTTGTTACGGAAAATGAGGAGGTTATCAAAACCATGAAATATTCTCTTGCGCAAAACATTATCAAGGAATTTATGGAGAAGATGAATTCTCTGGGCTATGATTTCCGGCAGACCATTACATTGCTTGAGCAGATAGAGGAGGAAAAGAAATAATGGAACCGATTTTACAGTGCAAAAACCTGACAAAGGTTTTTCCCGGCAAGGTTGCGCTGTCTGGAGTGAATTTAGAGATCGGCCGCGGCAGAATCGTTGGCCTGCTTGGCCCGAACGGCAGCGGCAAAAGCACGTTGATCAAGATGTGCAACGGGCTTTTGACTCCCACGAACGGCGAGCTTTTCATTGACGGGAATACCCCGGGAATTGAAACAAAGAGGATTGTTTCATATTTGCCGGAGCGCACCTACCTGAACGACTGGATGACTGTGCGGAATCTGGTAGATTTCTTTGATGATTTTTACACGGATTTTGATAAGGCGAAGGCATACGATATGTTCCAGCGGCTGGATATTAAAAGTGATGCCAGGCTGAAGACCATGTCGAAGGGCACGAAGGAAAAGGTTCAGCTGATTCTGGTAATGAGCCGCGACGCTTCGCTGTATCTGCTGGATGAACCGATCGGCGGCGTAGACCCGGCGGCCCGCGACTACATTCTGAACACGATCATCTCGAACTACAGCGAGAATGCAACCGTAATGATTTCCACCCACCTGATCAGCGACGTAGAGAGAATTCTGGACGATATCATTTTTATCAACCAGGGTTCGATCGCGCTGGTTTCCTCGGTGGAAGAAATCCGCGAGAAAAACAATAAGTCCGTGGACGAATTGTTCCGGGAGGTGTTCCGATGCTAGGGCGTTTGCTGAAATATGAAATCAAGTCGACAGCTCGCATATACCTGCCTTTGTATCTGCTGTTGTTTTTGATGGCGGTCATCAATAAGGTTTTCATTTCAATCAATTCCGGATCAATCGATTCCGGCAGTTTCGGAATTCCGATCGCGATTTCCATGACGGCATATGTGACCATTGTTGCGGCTATTATGGTGATCACTCTGGTGATGACGATTCAGCGTTTTTACAAGAATCTTCTGCAGGACGAAGGCTACCTGATGTTTACCCTGCCGGTCAGTGTGGATGCCAATATCCTCAGCAAGCTGCTGGCAGCGGTACTTTGGAACCTTACCAGCATAGTGATTTCGTTCTTCTCCGTGCTCGTGCTGGCGCTCGACCGCGACGCGATGGCCGCAATCATCGAGGGATGGAGAGAGATTCAGGCTTTTCTGGCCACACAGAATGCTATGGTGTATGGAATTATCTTTCAGAGCATTTTGCTGCTTCTTTTGTCACTGGCGGTTGGGATTTTGAACCTGTATGTGGTGATGGCGATCGGTCAGCTGCTGACAAAGCATCGGGTCGCCGGCGCGCTGGGTGCGTTCTTCCTGATCGGGCTGGCAGAGCAGATTATCGCAACGGTTTTCATCAATACCGCTGCGAACAGCGGATGGTTCGACTTCTTTGATGCGATGCAGCCGGTTGAGCTGACGCATTGGGTTCTGATCGCGCTCAACATCGGACTGGTGGTTCTCGGCGCAATCTACTATTTCGCCACAAAATATATTCTGAAGAACAAACTGAACCTCGAATAAGCAGCAGTTTGATTCCCCTCCCCTTAGTGGGAGGGGAATTTTTTGTATTTTTAGCCGAAAAAACGGGATGGTCATTTTTGGTAGAATTCTTAAGTTTTTCCTGTTTTGGTTGCGAAAGGGCTAACCATGCGGTATAATCGAAAAGAAAGTGGCATTTTGCCATAATTTGTCTGTATGATTCAGATCGATGGATCGCAAAGGCATAAAAGCACAGTACGAATGAATGGTTGAGGAATGAAGAATTTGAATCAGAGAGGGATTAAAAAATGAAGCGAATGAGGCCGTCTGTGACCAAACGTTTTTTTTCGGCAGTACTTTCCGCTGCGGTAACCACTGCGGCGTTTGTCAATATGATGCCGGTGGTAATGGCAGCGCAGGCTACTACAACAGATAAGCTGAATATCAGATCCGGCCCGGGAACAAGCTATGAAATCGTGAAAACGATTGATAAAGGAACCGCAGTGGAAACGCTGGATTCCGGGAGCTCCGGGTGGTATAAGATCAAGCTTGCCGACGGAACACAGGGGTATTGCAGCTCGCAGTACCTGCAGGTTTTGTCTTCCGGCAGCTCGAGCAGCTCCGGCAGTTCCGCGTCCGCCAGCACCAGTGGGTCATCTTCCACCTATGGCACTTTGACGCTCGATACGCGCAGCTATACCATGGCCCCGGGCAATATTTATGATTTTCGGGCAAAGGTAGAGGGCATGGGCCTGACGCAGACCGATGTAAACGTGTATTCCTCCCGTACCGGTATCGCAACCGTCACGCGTGTGGCGGGAACGGATAAATACCGGGTGACCGCCAAGGGAGAGGGCGTTTGCTATGTGGTGGCGGAGGTTGCCGGAGTGCACGCTTCCATTAAAATCACGGTGCAAAAAGGTGTAAAGGCGTGGGGAGAATCCACTCGTTCCATCTCCCTGCTGGGGGATCATCCGGACAGGCCGTCCGGCGGGGATACCCCTTCCGGCGGACAGACCAGTGCGATCACACTCGATACAAAGAGCTATCAGTTTGCTTCCGTTGGTAAGGTCTATCAGTTTTTGGCAAAGGGAATTGCAAGCGGAAGCAGCCCCACGGTGACTTCCTCCAATCCGTCGGTCGTCAGTGTTTCTTTGAAGAATGCCAACGACCCCCGCGGGTACTTATATGAAATCAAGGCGGTTTCGGCAGGCTCTGCCGTGATTACCGTCAGCAGTGGAAGTGCTTCCGCACAATTGACCGCTACCGTGCCGGGTTCCGGCGGTTCCGGCGGGCAGACCGGTGCGATCACACTCGATACGAAAAGCTATCAGTTTGCCTCCGTCGGCAATGTGTATCAGTTTTTGGCAAAGGGAATTGCAAGCGGAAGCAGCCCCACGGTGACTTCCTCCAATCCCTCTGCTGTCAGCGTTTCTTTGAAGAATGCCAACGATCCCCGTGGGTACTTATATGAAATCAAGGCGGTCTCGGCGGGCTCCGCCGTGATTACCGTCAGCAGCGGAAGTGCCTCCGCACAGCTGACCGCTACCGTGCCGGGTTCGGGCGGCTCCGGCGGGCAGACCGGTGCGTTTACCCTGGATACATCAAGCTATGCCTTTTCCTCCGTCGGCAGTGTGTATCAGTTCCTGGCAAAGGGGATTGCAAGCGGCAGCAGCCCGACTGCCACTTCTTCCGATTCCTCGGTCGTCAGCGTTTCCTTGAAGAACGCCAACGATTCCAGAGGATATCTGTATGAGATCAAGGCTGTTTCGGCGGGTTCCGCCGTTATCACCGTTACCAGCGGCAGCTTTACCGCCTTTCTGACGGCAACTGTGTCGGACTCCGGTGGTTCGGGAGGCGGCAGCACTGAAATCACGGGCGCCAGAACCACAACCGACGTGAATCTGCGCAGCGAGCCGAATACCAACTGCTCGGTGCTGGTGACTCTGAGTCCCGGTGTAGTCGTAACGGTTTTGGACACTACGTCCTATCCTGACTGGACGAAAGTGAGAACATCCGACGGTAAAGTAGGTTACCTTTACAACGACTACATAGAGTATTTGTACGGCAACGATGGCACGCAGGTTTCCGGCCTGACGCTCTCGCACACCTCAGGGACGATTCCAAAGGGAAAGAGCTATTATGTCAAAGCTTCGGTGTCCCCCACGGGCACTGCTGTGACATGGACTTCCAGCAATACCAATGTTGCAACCGTCAGCAACGGCTTTATTTACGGCAATCAGCCCGGCAGTGCGGTCATCACCGCAAAAGCGGGTTCCAAAACAGCAACCTGCAATGTAACCGTCACAGCGGCGGACCCGGTGAAAACGGCCTATACCACCCCCAATGTGGCCGGGATCGGCCAGCAGGTCGAGCTGGTCGCGGTAACGGATAACACCCGTTCCTCCGTGCGTTTTGTGGTTTCCATGAACGACGGCACGACGAAGACTCTCGATGTTGGAAACTACACGACCGAGAACTCCACCAACGGCGATCTGGCCCCGAACTATACCCGCGTTTGGAAAACGGCGGTCACGTTCTCTTCTCCCGGCACCTATCAGGTCGCGGTTTATTCCTCCACGGGCGGCTCCAGTTACAGCAGCACGGGAGCAACCACCAGCAGCTTTGTCGTCAGTACGCAGGAGAAAATCTCTTCCACGCGCGAAAATCGCCGTGTCAGTGACGAAATGCTTGCGCTGATCGGCAAGTGGGAGGGCTACAGCGCGGCTGTTTACCCGGATACGCTGGCGAATAATATCCCGACCATCGGCTATGGACAAACCTTTGGCGCAGGTGCGCTGTTCTATAACAATCAGACAAAAACAGAAGCCTGGGCTCATCTGCTCAACTCTGTCAATGGTTCCTATACGCAGGCGGTCAATACCTTCCTCGCGAATAATAACATCAAAGCCAATCAGCAGAACTTTGACGCGATGGTCAGCTTCTCCTACAATGTGGGGGCGGGCTACTGGAGCGGTACCAGCGCGTTTGATATCCGCGAGATCATGCTCAACTCTGTGGTTCCCCCGACGGTTCCCGCGGGCGGTCTGTCCGCATCGGCTACTTTGAATTTTGATCTGTTCCCTTCCGCCAGTTCGGCGGGCGGGTGGCTGACGGAGGTAGCGGCCTCTACATCCCTGCAGGTGCTTTCGACTTCGGTGGATGCTTCCACAAAGTCGGTTTGGTATCAGGTGCAGACGCCGGATGGAACCGTTGGCTGGGCGCGCTCCGGAGCGATCCGATTTAGCAACGCAGCGAGCATGCAGCGTGATTTGTGCTATACCGACGCCTATGCAATCGCAACGGAATGGCTGCGCTGGAATCAGGCGGGCGGCAAAGTCTACGCAGGCCTGGTGTATCGTCGTCTGGGAGAAACCAAGGTATTCTCCTTCGGCAACTATACGGAGGCTGACAGCGCCAACGCCAATTACAAGAAGAACACCTACGGCTACACATACCCGGTTTCCGCACAGCCGTACGAGCAATAAAATAATCCAGAAAACAGCCCTGCCGGGGAAAGTCCGGCAGGGCTGTTTTTAGGATCGTAAAAAGGAAGAGTGCTGAGATTACAGCACTCTTCCTTAGTTTGTACAAAAATCCGTTTATCGCAATCGTTCCGCTGAATAACTTACCGCGCTGCGAAGCGATTCAAAACCAGCCTGAATCGAATCCGCGATCAGGATACCGGCAATCACAATGGCTGCAGCAATGAATAAACTGCCGATTACTGTCTGATCATTTTTTATTTGATGTTACTTCTTCGGTTTCAGAGCGCCTGCACGGTCTCTTTCTTTTTCTTCGGCTTTTTGCGGTAGCGGTCCTCTTCGCTGAAAACGCAGCCGCAATATTTTTGCATATACAATCCCTTTTCTCTGGCCTTCTCCTGGCCTTCGCGAAAATAGGGGCGGAAATCGCGGTACAGAAACTCCACGCCGTATTTTTCGGCGCTTCGCTCCATGGTCTCCCGCAGCAGCTCATGATTCTGATAAGGGCTGATGAGCAGGGTGGAGGTGAAGCTGTCAAAACCGTGCTCGGCGGCGTAGGCCGCGGCGGCCTCAGCGCGGACGGAATAGCAGTATCCGCAGCGGTGATCAAAATCGGGAGAAACGTTGCGGATAAACTCCCGCAGGCCGTAATCGCCCTCCAGTATCAGCTCCATCTCAATGTCTTTTGCGTGCTGGATCAGCGCCTCCTTGCGGCTTCTGTATTCCGTATAGGGGTGGATGTTTGGATTGAACCAAAAGCCGACGGGTTCAATGGCTTCACTGCGCAGAGTTTCAATGCACATGATGGAACAGGGAGCGCAGCAGATATGCAAAAGTGTTTTCATGATCGTCACCTGGTTTTTCTAAGAATGTGGAGCATGCCGATGTCGGATGCTCGAATGATTCTTATTATACACCGGTACGGCGGCTGAATCAATCTTGTTTCTCACGCAGAATCTACCATTACAGCGTTTGCACCCTGGATTAATAATGATCCTGCGCGTTTCCGTTCGATTTTCAGGGTGCGCTCCAGTATTTTCGGTCCAGCGCGCGGTATTGTACCGCTTCGGCCGCATGGCGCGGCTCAATGGTGTCGCAGTTGTCCAGATCCGCGATGGTGCGGGAGATTTTCAACACCCGGTCAAACGCTCTGGCCGAAAGGCCCATGCGCTCAAAAGCCGTTTTGAGCAGTGTCTGTGCGCCCGGGCTCAGGCGGCACACCTCATGCAGCAAATCCGGCGTGATGCGGGCGTTGCAGGTGATGCCCGTGCCGCGAAAACGCTGATTCTGGCGTTCCCGTGCCGCGTTCACCCTTTCCCGGATTCTCGCGGAACTTTCCGCCTTATCGCTCGAAGAGAGCACGTCAAACTCCACAGGAGGAACCTCGATGTGTAAGTCCAGGCGATCGAGAAGCGGCCCGGATATTTTGCCGAGGTAACGGTCCACCGCGTTCGATGAGCAGACACATGCCCTTGTGGGGTGCCCGAAATAGCCGCAGGGGCAAGGATTCATCGCGGCCACCAGCATGATCGAGCTGGGGTAGGTGACGCTGCCGCTGACCCGCGAGATGGTGACGGTTGCATCCTCCAGCGGCTGGCGCAGAACCTCCATGGTGTCGCGGTGGAATTCGGGCAGCTCATCCAGAAAGAGCACGCCGTTGTGCGCAAGCGAGATTTCCCCGGGGCGCACGACCGTACCTCCGCCTGAAAGCCCGGCCGGGGAGATCGTGTGGTGCGGCGCGCGGAAGGGCCGTTCCCACATCAGGGTGCTTCCCCCGGGAAGCGTGCCGGCCACGGAATAAATCTGGGTGGTGGTGATGGCTTCCTCTAAGGTCATGTCCGGCAGAATCGACGGGACGCGCTTTGCGAGCATGCTTTTCCCGGAGCCGGGCGGGCCGATCAACAGCACGTTATGGCTCCCGCTGGCCGCGATCTCCAAAGCGCGCTTGGCGGCTTCCTGCCCGCGCACCTCCGAAAAATCCGGCAGGGGAAAGGCGGTGCTTCTGCCGGAAAACGGATCGGAACCGCATGGGGGAATCAGGTGCTGCCCTGTCAGGTGCATCACCAACGAACGGATGTCCGTCACGGGGTAAACCCGGAGCCCTTCCACCACAGCGCCCTCCGGCGCGTTTTCCGCGGGAACGAAAAAGTCGGTGATCCCCGCCTGCTTTGCGGCCAGCGCCATGGGCAGAATTCCCTTTACGGGCCGCACCTCGCCGGAAAGCGACAGTTCCCCCACCATGGCGCAGTGCACCGCATCCCCCTTCAGCTGACCGGAAGCATACAGCAGAGCGGCCAGCACCGGCAGATCGTAAATCGGCCCTTCTTTTCGCTTGTCGGCCGGGGCCAGGTTGACCGTGATTTTCGATACCGGGTAGGTGAACCCGCAGTTTTTCAGCGCGGCCCGAACCCTGTCGCGCGATTCTTTCACCGCGGCGTCAGGCAGTCCGACCACTTCAAAAGAGGGAAGGCCATTGGAAAGATCGGCCTCCACTTTTACCATAAATGCATTCATTCCATGCAGCCCCAGGCTGTGAAGAAAGGATACCAAAATAATCCCCCCTAAATATTCTCTTCATTATATCGGAATTTTTTTGCCTTTTCCATAAAATGGGAAATAATTGCACGATAAAAATCAAAATAATTGTCGCAAAAAGAGATATTTTGTGCGTGTAATACTATTTTAACAACGAAAGAACAAAAAATTTTGTAATTTTTATTGACTTTACTAATAGGATCGAGTAAAATGAAACTTGTAGAGAATCGCTGATACCTGAGGTGCTTATTTTGTTTGATCTATTGCCGGAACTTTCCGATCAGCAAGTGGCAGAGCTTGTGAACGAAGGGAACACAGATGCCTTTGTTGAATTGACAGCCCGTTACATGGGGCTGATTCGTGGAAAAGCTTCCGCCTTCCGTGGGGTACCCATTGAGCCCGAGGATTTATATCAGGAGGGCCTGTTGGGGCTGCTTCACGCAGCACACAGTTATAAAGCCAGTGGTTCCGCCAGTTTTAAAACATACGCAGGAGTTTGCATTTACCATCAGATGGTAACGGCGTGCCGGTCGGCACTCAGCCGAAAAAATCTTCCTTTACATAATTTCGTTTCTTTTCATGATGCAGAGCAGGACGACAGCTGGACAGCCTCGTTCCTGTCCGATCAGATTGCCAATCCGGAAACATTGTTGATTGACAGAGAGAACCTCGAAGGGCTCAGGGCCCGCATCAATCAGAGTTTGTCTAAAATGGAGCAGGAAGTGCTGTTTTTATATTTAAATGGCTGTACGTACCAAGAGATCGCGCAAAAGCAGGCTGTTTCTGTGAAAGCGGTGGATAATGCGATCCAGCGGGTACGAAAAAAACTGAAAAACCCATTTTAGAATCTCTATGCCCGGGTAGCTTACGTAGAGCGTTGGTAATCAAAGGAGTCGGTGCGAATCCGTCTAAGGGCAAATATCTTTAATTCAAAGCGAGGTAAAATCAAATGTACGAGGACAAGACTCTCACATGCAAGGAATGCGGTGCGGAATTTGTGTTTACTGCCGGCGAGCAGGAGTTTTATGCGGCGAAAGGCTTCGTAAATGAGCCCCAGCGCTGCAAGAACTGCCGCGATGCCCGTAAGAATGCAGCCAAACCGGAACGTGAAATGTTTGTGGCCACCTGCGCTTCCTGCGGAAAAGAAGCGAAGGTTCCGTTTAAGCCCCGTGAGGATCGCCCGGTTTACTGCAGCGAATGCTTTGCAAAGATGAGAGAAGAAGGCTGATAAAAGCGAGCGATTAACGCCCCTCGCGCTCTGCGCGGGGGCGTTATTTTTGTATATTGGGACAGGGATTGATTTTTTTTCTTCCGGGTATTATAATAAAAAAAGAATTCAAAAACGGAGGAAATTCCTATGACAAAGATTACAAAGGATACCGTTATCGGCGATATTCTTGATTTAGATCAATCCACCGCGCCTTTCTTTTTGGAGATGGGCATGCACTGCCTTGGCTGCCCGGCCTCCCGCGGGGAATCGATTCAGGAAGCCTGCATGGTACACGGAGTAGACCCCGACGCGCTTGTAGAAAAGCTGAACGCCCATCTGGGTGCGAAATAAGCAGACAGGCCAAATGCCGCCCGGCAGTTACTTTGCCCGGGCGGTTCTTTTATCCGGCGAAAAGGCAGCTTTTTACAGAGCTTTGTTTAGCCGGAACATCGGGGAGGAATTGTGTGAGCAGACCATTATTTCAGCTGGACCCAAGGCTTCAGCTCTGCGCGGATTTTATCCGGCCGGGGGCCAGAATGGCCGATATCGGCACAGACCACGCCTATCTGCCCGTGTGGCTCGAAAAGCAGGGGCGAATCCGGTCGGCGGTGGCTGCGGATGTCCGCACCGGGCCGCTGGCCAAAGCGGAGGAAAATCTGAAACGTTACCAAACGGAGAACATTTCGGTGCGCCTGTCGGACGGCCTTGAGAAAATCCGGCCGGAAGAAGCGGAGGACATCGTCATCGCGGGCATGGGCGGCGAGCTGATCGCGCAAATCCTGTCCGGTGCGCCGTGGGTCAGGCAGGAGGAACGCCGCCTGATACTGCAGCCGATGACCTGCGCGCCGGAGCTTCGGGAGTATCTGCGGCAAAACGGTTTTGCCGTTCTGCGGGAAGAAGCAGTGGAGTCGCGCGGGCATGTGTACAGCGTGATGCTGGTGTGCTGGCAGCCCGGTCAGCCGCAGACGGGGGAGCTGTATCCTTATATCGGGATGCTTCGTCCCGATACTGCCGCGGCCCGTATTTATATTCAAAAACAGAGCGCTGCGCTGCGGGTGCGTGGGAACGGCCTGAGCTCAAAAGACCCCAAAGAGGCGCAGCGGCTTCTGCGGGTAGCAGATCATCTGGAACGCCTGATTTCAAAGGAGGACTTGAAATGAAAATGGTTACCGCCGGCGATATTTATGACTTCTTAAATGTATGCGCTCCCTTTGAAACGGCGATGAGTTTCGACAATGCCGGTTTTCTCGTGGGAGAACGACAGACTCCGATTTCCGCCGTGCTGCTGGCGCTCGATATCACGCCCGGTGTGGTGGGGGAGGCGGCCCGGCTGGGAGCCGAGCTGATCATCAGCCATCATCCGGTCATTTTTCAGCCGCTGCGCCGTATGGGTCCGCAGGATGTACCGTATCTTCTGGCACAGCACGGCATCGGGGCCATCTGCGCCCACACGAATCTCGATCTCGCGCCGGGCGGCGTGAACACCTGTCTGGCGGAGGCTTTGGGCCTTGATGATATCCGCGGTGTCAAACCATACGGGGCAAATGGGCTGTGGGAAGGTCTTATCGGAAATCTGCCGCGCAGTCATTCTCCGGCGGAATTTGCGGAACATGTCAAGCAGGCCCTGAACTGCGGCGGGCTGAAATATGTGGACGGCGGAAAGCCCGTGCAAACGGTCGCTTTGTGCGGCGGCGCGGGTGCCGATCTTCTGGAGGATGCGGTGCAGGCCGGTGCGGATGCGTTTGTCACGGCGGATACCAAGCATCATCAGCTGCTTTTGGCAAAGCAGCTTGGCATCACCTTGGTGGATGCCGGTCATTTCAACACGGAGGACATTGTGATTCTGCCGCTGAAGGAAAATCTGCAGGAACAGTTCCCAACCGTGCATTTTCAAAAATCAGAGGTGCTGTGTGATCCCGCACAATACCTGTAAGGAGGTGCCCCAATGGCTTTGGATGGGGCTTTTTTAAGACATTTATCGCGGGAGCTGGAACAGGCGGCGCAGGGGGCCAGGGTAGAGAAAATCTACCAGCCCAATCGGGAAGAGATGGTCTTTCTGCTGCGTACCCGGTCGGAGCAGTTTAAACTTTTGATTTCTGCCCGCGCCAACAGCGCCCGAATTCATTTTACACGATTTGTACCGGAAAACCCGAAGCAGCCGCCCATGCTGTGCATGCTGATGCGCAAGCGCCTTTCCGGCGCCAAGCTGGTGCAGATTCGTCAGCCGCAGCTGGAACGGCTGCTCTTTCTGGATTTTGAAGCCGTCAACGAGCTGGGCGACCTTGTCCGCCTGACCGTGGTTTCCGAAATTATGGGGCGGTACAGCAATATCATTCTGGTAGACGAAGAGGGGCGGATCATCGATGCGCTCAAGCGCGTCGATGACGAAATGAGCTCGGAACGGCTGGTTCTGCCGGCCCTGTGGTACGAACTGCCGCCGGCGCAGGGAAAGCTGTGTCTGCTGGAAACACAGCCGCAGCAGGTGCTGGATGCGCTGCTTGCCCAGCCGAAGGAGATGGAGCTGTCGAAGGGACTGCTGTCTGTTTTGCAGGGAGTGTCGCCCATTGTCTGCCGCGAGATGCAGCATCGCGTTGGCCATGGGGAACAGGTATTGGTTCACGGGATGACTGATTCGCAAAGGGAACGCCTGTTGTTCTTTTTGGGCCGCCTGAAGCAGGAGGTGGAGGAGTGCTCCGGCGTGCCGCATCTTGTTTTAGGGCCGGATAAAAAGCCGATGGACTTTTCTTTTCTCCGCCCGGAGCAATACGGTACGTCTGCCGTTGTGCGGGAGCACGCTACCTTCTCCGAGCTTTTGGACGCTTTTTATGAGGAGCGTGACCACATCGACCGCATGCGGATTCGGGAACAGGATCTGCTCCGGCACCTGACGACGATCTCCGACCGGCTCAGCAGAAAAATCAACGCCCAGCGCGGTGAACTGGCACAGTGCGCCGAACGGGAGCATCTGCGCATCTGCGGAGATTTACTCAACGCCAATCTGTATCAGATCGAGCCTGGCCTGTCCAGCGTGGAACTGGAGAATTTTTATGAGGAATCCCTGCCGAAGCTGCGTATCCGGCTTGACCCGCGGCTCACGCCCTCCCAGAATGCCCAGAAGTATTACAAGGATTACCGCAAAGCGCGTACGGCCGAGGAGAAGCTGACGGAGCAGATTGCGCAGGCGCAGCAGGAGCTTTCGTATCTCGACACGGTTCTGGAGGAATTGAGCCGTGCACAAACGGAACGCGATCTGATCGAGATTCGCCAGGAGCTGCAGGAGCAGGGCTATGTGAAAGCTCCCAAGGGGAGCAAGCAACGCCCGACGGCTACCGCCGCGCCGATGGAATTTACCGTTTCCGACGGATTTCGGGTGCTGGTAGGCCGAAACAACAAGCAGAACGACCGCCTGACGCTGAAGCTTGCCAATAACAACGACATCTGGTTTCATACCAAGAATATTCCCGGCTCGCACACCATTCTGGTGACGGACGGCAGAACGCCTACGGAAAGCGCCCTGCTGGATGCCGCGCGCCTTGCAGCCGCACACAGCAAGGGGAAATCCTCTTCTCAGGTGCCGGTGGATTATACACAGGTACGCCATGTGCACAAGCCGGCCGGGGCGAAGCCCGGCATGGTCATCTACGAAAATTACCGCACAATGTATGTAATGCCGGAAGAATAAAAGCCATGGCCACCTTGATCGGTGGTCATGGCCTTTTTTTATCGTTCTTTCAAATCAGCTTTCACTTTCCGCAACTTCGTTGGTTGCGGCGCTGTCTGTTTGTACGGTTGCATCTTCCAACCGCTTTGCCCGCTGCACCAATATCTGTGAAATGATCAGGTGGCATAGCTCACCGAGGAAGAAAGCGAGATAAAGGCCTTTTCCCGCAAACAGAAAGACGGATAAAATCAGAAAAATCTGAATAAACCCGATGCACCGCAGCAGAGAGATCGCGGAAGAAAAGGCGTTCTGTTCTGTTGTCTGAAAGAACAGGATGTTCATCGTCGTGATTCCAACGGGGATATACGCCAATGGATAAAAACGGAGCATGTGGCTGGTCAGTGCGGTTAATTCGGGGTTCCCCGCGCGGAATAGCGAAACGATTTCATTACTGAAAATGAGGCAGAGGAAGACCAATATCAACGGGGTGATAATATTGGTGCGCAGCCCCAGGTGATAGATATGCGTAAAAGCCCGTTTGTTTCTCTGGCCGTGGTAGAGGCTCATCAGCGGCTGTGCGCCCTGCGTAACGCCGATCAAAACCATATAGATGATAGCGCAGACATAACCGACAATGGAATACGCTGTCACGCCAAGTGTACCTACAATATAAATGATCGCAAGATTAAAAGAGAACGTAACGGCGGGCAGGCTGAACTCCATAAGGAAGGTAGCAAAGCCGTTGCTCGCGATCCGTTTGATGTCCGGAAAATGGAAGGCGGGCTTTCTGATCCGGAGCGCACCCTTCTTGCCGGCAAAGTGGGTCACATAAAAGGTAAGCTCCACCAGCATCCCAATGCCGTTTGTTATGGCGGCCACTTCAATCCCGTAATGAAGAACCAGAATAAAGATGACGTCAAGGACAGAGTTAATGATGGCGCCGGTAGAAGTCGCCACCATAACGAGTCTGGGGGCGTCATCATTTCTCACAAAGACAGAAAGCGCGCACACGATCATTTGAAACAGGAAAAACGCCGACATCCATTTCATATATGCCGCTGCGGAGGGCAGCAGCGCCTCGTTGGCTCCTGCGAGCACAACCAGTTGTTCCCGCAAAAAGAATCCCGGAAGAGCCATCATAATGCCGATGACAAAGGCAAGCGTCAGGCACTGGCAGAAAATATTGTTTGCTTTGGCCAGTTCACCCTGTCCTTTGTAAAAAGAGTATACATTGGCGCCGCCTACCGCGATCAGCATGGCCAGGGCGATAACGATCATGCCGAACGGGAATACAATGTTGATCGCAGCCAGCGCGATTTCTCCGATTCCCTGCCCGACAATAATGCCGTCCAAAACAGTGTAAAGTGCCTGAACGACCATACCGATGACGGCAGGAATGACGTACTTGATAAATTGTTTGTTGATGGGTTTCAGATCTGTGTTTTGAATATCCATACTATCCTTGCCTTCCAATAAAAATAATGAAGAGATGCCAGTGATACGAGTGCGCAAGCTTTGCCGTCAATCCATCTTCCGTATAAAAAAAGCCAGACAAAATACCGGGAATCATCCCGACATCTTATCTGGCCTTGTTCTCACAAAAAGCCCTCCGATGAAGCTCTCAAATTTCAAATAAATCTGAGTTCATATTTTATTATGGCTCCATAACATGATAAAAGCACAAAGCTTTTGTTTCCAATATCAAATGATGATAGCACACATTTTTTCCAGAAACTGAAAATATCGGTTCGGTGCCTCCATGTCCCCTCAGGCAACGAAAGCTTGGCTTTTTTATGCCGTGGGGTCATTATAGCATCGACTACAAAAATAGTCAACAATCTTCAGACAGGAAGAGAAAGCTGTATTGAACGATCCGATGAAAGCATTTTCCTAACGAGGGACCAATCAGGGAATAAAAGGCGACGCCTCCGAAAAAACTTTCGGAGGCGTCTGATTACTTCATTTTTACGTCTACGTCGCAGCAATCATCTGTGACGTAAATCACGCGCATATGCGTTGATTACGTGAGACCGATGATGACCAGATTCGCCTGAACAGCTGAGGTGCCGTAACTTACCGTGGCGCCGCTGTTGTTGAACAGAGAGAATGTGGTAGGAGTTCCGGTAACAGTCAGCAAAACGCTTCCATTCAGCTGCAGAGTAACCATCGGGGACGGGGAAGAGGCAAAAACAGACGGGAAAACACTGCCGCTTAATACTCTGATACCAAAGTTTACGGTAGTTTCCGCTTCGGCTCCATCGGTATTTACCCACCACGAAATAAGATAATTGCCCGGCTGCTGCACAAAGAAGGTTCCGGTTCCGGCATTGTAGGTGATATTTGCGGACGGCGAATTGATTACAGTATCAAACAACACGTTGACGTTGTTTGCCACTGTTCCGCCGCTGCTCCCCTGAAGCTGAACCTGCAGGCCGTCAAGAACGGCTTCTGCGGCGGCTCCGGTAGGTCCGGTTGGTCCAGTCGGGCCGGTCGGGCCGTTCCTATTCAGAAAACCGATAGTGTTTTCATTGGCGGGGTTATCTTGCTTCGAATGACTGCTGCTCTATAAATTCCTCCATCCGGCGGATCTCGTCGCTGTGTTTCAGCTTGACGCTGATACTGCCGTTTTCAAACACCCGGATATGATCGACCAGTTCAATCAAAATGTCCCTCGTCAGTTTGTCGATCGTTTCGTACTTTCTGTAAGAAGCCAAAAAGGGATTTTCCGTGTCTTCGCTCTTTTCAAGCTCTGCCCGTTCTGCCTTCAGATTTTCGATAGCGGCGTCGATGTTCTCCATTTGCCGCTCGTACTCCTCGTACATTTGGCGGTAGTCCTTGTGTGTGAGATTTCCATCCTTCCAGTCCTGATAAAGCGATTGTTTGTAGCGCGTGACTTTGGCAAGTTCCCTTTCTTTTGTAGCGATCAAACCGCCCAGTTTGTTTGACTGACTCTTTTTCAGCGGGGCTTTGTCAACGCGTGCCATAACCTCTGTATAGGCATCGGCCATATGTACCTGCTGCTGAATCACGTACAAAATCGCCGCTTCCAAAAGGTTGTGCTTGATGGAGTGCTTTGTGCAGGCAGCTTTGGATTGTTCCTTGTAAGTGCGGCAAAAGTAGTATACCGTGCCTTTGACCTCGCTTCTGCACATGGATTTGCCGCAATCGGCGCAGCGCAGAAAGCCGCTGAACAGATAAAGCTTCTTTTTTCCGGGAGCCATTCGCGTATCGCGTTTTAATAGCTCCTGCACCTGAGCAAACCGTTCCCGGCTGATGATGGGTTCATGGGTGTTTTCAACAATAAACCATTCCTCTTCGGGAACAGCGTCCTGAATATGGATTTTATAACTCCGTACCCGGTAGCGGCCCTGCACCATGTCACCGACATACAGGCGGTTTTTCAGCATTTGTGTGACGGTCTTTGCATTCCACAGCGGCTGATTCCCAGCATTGGGATTTTTATATTTCATGCCCTTGTTCCGCTTATACAGCGAGGGGCATAACACGCCGCGCTCATTCAGTGTCTGCACAATAGCGTTTTTGCTCATTCCGTCCAGAAACCATGAAAAGATGTCCCGCACGACCTCGGCGGCTTCCTCGTCGATTACCAGCGCATTTTTGTCCTCCGGGTTCTTCTTGTACCCATAAGCGGCGAAGGAACCGATGTGCAATCCCTTTTCCCGTTTCTTGTCAAAGACCTTACGCACGTTTTCGGACGTGTCCTTCGCGTGGCTCTCATTCAGAACGCCCTGTACGGGAACGCCGATGTTCGTTGCGCCGTGGGGGTCTTTGTACGTATCAATCGGCTGCTGGTAGAGTGAGACGAACCGCACCTGATGAATGACGAACCAATCTTCCAGATAATAGCCCTGGTCGGCATGGTTCCTGAAGCTGCGGGCCAGATTTTTGACCACGACGCAATTGATCTTTCCGGCCTCGATACATCGGAGCAGCCTTTGAAAATCCGGGCGTTCCTCATCGGTGGTGCCGCTTACCCCGTCATCGACGAATTCATCCACCAATATGTATTTGTCGTCGTCGAATTGATTGTTGAGCCAGTCCGTCAGGATAAGCCGCTGATTATGAACGCTCTCGGATTCGTCGTTTCCCCGGGAATCCTCACGGGACAGCCGGATGTAAAACCCGACATACCAGGTTTTGCTTTTGCTTGTTTTCGGCAGGATTTCATACCGGGCCTTCGGCCTTGCCATAGTTTCTCCTTTCCTGCTGCATTATACCGGAAGAATGCTGTTCGGGCATAAAGGCAGCAATGCTTTACGCTTTGAGAAAAGAGGTCACAGGCCGCTTTTCTTGCGCAGCAGGAAGTTCGTCAGCAGCTCGCAAAGCGTTGGGCCATCATCGGTAAACTCAACCTGAATGCCTAACTCGCCATATCGAAAACAGTATGGATTTTTCGTGCTTTCAACGATCCGTTCTATGCGCTCCCGTTTGGAAAGGCTGTTATCGAATGGAATACCTTGTACGTCCGCAAGCGTATTCTTATCGATTGCCCGAATATCTGCGCTTTGCATACAGTTGATTTGCTCTATCGTTATCATAATCATGCTTCCCCCTTGATACGAGCATGATTTATCTGTATGCTCCTTTCGGATTGTCCTATGAAGAGTGGGGAAGAGTAGTGCCCGAAGCCCTTTCAGAACAGAAAATTTAAAATCGAAGTGTATCGCTATCATGGCCTTGGACGCCTTTCTCAACCCCATAAGCGCCAAGAATACCGATGGATCAAAAGACCCGGCAGGGCTATGCGGCTGACAATGAACACACCAGTTTGGAGGACATTTTTGCAGGCGGTAATGCCGCCGCCGAAGCCGCGGTTGTGATTTTAACTGTGGTGTGGACAAGCATGCCGCCAAGGTTATTGACGAGTATTTCCGTAACAAAATTAAAAAATCTGTATAGAATAAAGTGTTTGATCAGTTTAGCATAGACCGGCTGAACCTGATCGGAAAGAAGCATTTTGCCGGCCTTGCGCTTTTGAACAAGGTCGGCCTGAACGCGCGGATACGGCGTGCGTAAAGAGAAAATAACAGCTCTTACCGCGGGCCGAAACGCTGCGGTAAATCTCGTTGTTTGCCCGTATTCCAGCAGGCCGTTGTGCGGAGCATGAACTAATTGTTTTCGGCCGTGTAGCCGTCTGGTCGCTTCTTTCCCGCGGCAGCTCCCTGATTTTTTCATTGTTTATCTATCGTTCTATGGAGCTGTTTTTCAGTTCTTCGAACTTGAAAACATGCTTTGAACATTCCAAAAAGGAGAATGACGATGAAGTATTTGTATTGGCTGTTGGTTTTTATCCCGATCACTCTGATTGCAAGGTTTGGGCTCCACTTAAGCGATGGTATCGTATTCTGCCTCTGCTGTGCCGGCATCATTCCCCTGGCTGCTGTATTGGGGGATTCTACAGAACAGATCAGTCTGTACACCGGCCCAAAGATCGGCGGCTTTCTGAACGCCACCATGGGGAACGTGCCGGAAATCCTGATCTGCGGATTCGCCGTCAAAGCGGGGCTGTATTCCTTGGTACTCACAAGCCTTGCGGGGTCCATGCTCGGAAACATTCTGCTTGTAATGGGAATGAGTATTTTTGTTGGGGGATTAAAATATAAAATTATGCCCGTCAGCAAGAACATCGTCAAAAATAATTTCGATCTGCTCGGCTTTGCGCTCTTCAGTATCATCGTTCCGTTTTTCTTTAAATTCGGAAGCAGAGGAGGGGAGAACCCTAACGCGGTAAAGGATTTCAGTCTTGCGCTGGCGATCGTTATGCTTGTGCTGTACATATTGGGACTGATTTTCTCTTTGATTACGCACAGGGATATCTTTTTGGAGGATGCTGACGATAGTGAGGAAGAGGAAGAAGCGGAATGGTCTTTGAAAAAAGGCGTCGTCATTATGGCCTCGGCAGCGGTAGCCGTGGCTGTGATGAGTGAAATCCTGGTCAGTACCGTGGA
>JAEXDU010000181.1 GCA_023401495.1 Bacillota bacterium | reverse complement strand
CCCCGCTCTGGTGAACCGCGGCGTAACCCTGCGGGATGCGCGCACCTATTCGCTGATCGGCTGCGTAGAGCCCACGATTCCGGGCAAAACGGACGGCTGGCATGACGCCGCATTCTTTAATATCGCGAAGGTGCTGGAAATCACGCTGAACAACGGAAAGCTCAACGGCAGGCAGTTCGGGCCGGTTACGGGCGATGTTACCACGTTCAGCAGCATGGATCAGCTATATCAGGCGTATACGGCGCAGATGAGCTACTTTGTCAACCTGCTCGCAGAGGCGTGCAACTCGATGGATTACGCGCATATGGAGCGCGGCAAGCTGCCGTTCCTTTCGGGCATGATCGCGGACTGCATCGGCAGAGGAAAATGCGCGCAGGAGGGCGGCGCGACCTACAACTTTACCGGCCCGCAGGCAATCGGCGTGGCGGATGTAGGCGACTCTGTTTACGCGATTCAGAAAAATGTGTTTGAAGATAAGGCGATCACCATGAAACAGCTCAAGGATGCGCTGGATGCGAACTTTGGCTATCCGGTCGATCCCACAAACGTGAATCCCGACGCGGCTGCCGCCAACGGAGCTGCGGGCTCGGATGTGACCGAGGCCAGGGTTTACGAGGTGGTCAAGAAGATCCTCAGCCAGAACGGGTCGCTGGATCCCGCGCAGCTGAAGACGCAGATCGGCAGCTCTCTGGGCGCCGGCTCGCAGGTGAGCGGCAGCTATGACGACATCCGCAGAATCCTGAACCGCACGCCTTCGTTCGGCAACGACATCGACGAGGTGGATCTGGTTGCCCGCAGATGCGCTCAGATTTACTGCATGGAGGTTCAGAAATACACCAATCCGCGCGGCGGAATTTTCCACGCGGGTATGTATCCGGTTTCCTCCAACGTGCTCTTTGGGAAAGATGTGGCGGCACTGCCCGACGGAAGACTTGCGAAGACTCCCCTTGCGGACGGCGTATCGCCCCGTGCGGGCAGAGACCATTCCGGCCCCACCGCCGCGGCGAATTCGGTTGCGAAGCTCGACCACCATATCGCATCCAACGGCACCCTCTATAATCAGAAATTCCTGCCGTCCGCAGTGGCGGGCGATACCGGCCTGAAGAATTTTGCGGCGGTGATCCGCAGCTATTTCGATCATAAGGGAATGCACGTGCAGTTCAACGTAATAGACCGTGAAACGCTGCTGGATGCGCAGAAGCATCCGGAAAACTACAAGGACCTTATCGTGCGTGTGGCAGGGTACAGCGCGCAGTTTGTCGTGCTGGCCAAAGAGGTGCAGGACGATATCATCAACCGTACCGCTCATTCTTTTTCTTAATGACTCGTACTTTTGAGGAAGCAAAGGAGGAATTGCGATGACTTTTGATGCATTGGGTATGATTGAAACAAAGGGATTTGTAGGCGCGGTGGAAGCCGTGGACGCAATGGTAAAGGCCGCGAACGTGGATTTTGCGGGCTTTGAAAAAATTGGTTCCGGCCTTGTCACCGTAATGGTGCGCGGCGACGTGGGAGCGGTCAAGGCGTCTGTTGATGCCGGCGCCACCGCGGCAAGAGCAGTGGGGGAGGTCATCTCCACTCATGTCATTCCCAGGCCGCATACGGACACGGAAAAGCTGATTCCCAGAGTAAACGAAACCTCTAAATAAATTCTTGCTATGCACCGGCTGTGCCGGGGCCAGACGTGATGTCCGGCTCCGGCGGCCCGGCATAGAAGAGAAAGCCTTTGCGGGTGAAATTTCAAAACCGCGCAAGGGCTTATATGGCGTTGCGGCCCTGTTGTAGGGACCTGTAAATTATTTCTATAATCAACATTTTTTGATTCAAAATTTCTTTCTATATGATAGAATGATTACAACAACAACCGCATTGTTCTTGATATAGGGGAGATATGCCATATGGAAAAAATCGAATACCAGTCAATTTCCACACAGAGCATGCCGGTAAAAAGCAGAATACCAAAAGATGAGATGAACATTCAGAATCTGTTGGGAAAAGAGATGCTGGAGGAAATCCAGAATCAGATTGCGCGCGCTACAGGGCTTGCCTTTGTCACCGTGGATTATCGCGGGGAGCCGATCACGCAGATGACGGCTTTTACGCCGTTTTGCCAGCGTGTGCGCAACGGACAAGGCTCCGGGCAAAGATGCAAGCAGTCGGACGCGTTCGGCTCTATTCAGGCCGTGGTCACCCGGAAGCGAAACGTTTTCTTCTGCCCATGCGGGCTGCTGGAGGTTGCGGTTCCCGTCATCATACAGGGGCAATATCTGGGCGGCGTGCTGGGCGGGCAGTTTCGCTGCAGTGACGCCCCGCCGGAGCTTCCCCGGCTTGCGACGATTCTGTCCGGCCAAAGAGATGATTGGGAGCAGGACAAGGAGCTTCAGGTGCTGTTCGAGCAGGTTCCCGAAATCAGCTACGAACAGTTTACCAATCTGGCGGATTTGGTTTCCCTCATCATTAACCAGTTTGCGGAAAAAGAGATCGCGCGCCTGCAGCAGACAGACCTTCTCAATCAAGAGATTCAAAGCCTCAGCGAGCAGCAGAAGCTGATGGAAAAGGAAAGCCGGCTGAAAAGCATGGAGCTCAGCGCGCTGCGCGCCCAAACAAATCCTGTCTTTGTTTTTCGCTGCCTGAATACGATCTCGAGCCTTTCCATTTTGGAGGAGGCGCCCCGAACGAATGAGATCATTACCCTGTTTTCCGATTTTCTTTATGCAACACTGATCGATAGCAACCCGGTTTCAACCGTGGCGGAAGAATGTGAAACATTGGAGCGTTATCTGCAGATTCAAAAGGTGCGTTTGGGGGAACGGCTTTCCTGGTCCATTCAAATGGAGGACGAACTCTCGATGCAGCTCATTCCCCGGACCATCATTCTCCCGTTTGTGGAACGCGCTTTGGATTACGGCATCGCGCAGAAGCGCGAACCCGGCCATCTCTCCATTTCCATACGCTATCAGAATGAAGACGTGCTGATCCGGGTGAAGGACAACGGGCCCGGGATCGATGCCAAAACCGTTTCAAAGCTGGCAGGGCAGTATCAGGGGAAACGGCAGAAAGAATTGGCGGAAATCGGAATCAGCAACGCACGTGCGCGTCTGATTTCCGCGTTTGGCGAGCAATATGACGTTTCCATCCAGAATTATCCGGGAAAGGGAACGGTATCGATTATCAGATATCCCAAAGAGATTGATGAAAGGATATTGTAAATGTATCGCGTATTGGTAGCAGATGATGAACAGATGATGCGGGATGCGATGCGCCTGATGATCTCCAAAATCCCGAATTTTCAAGTGGTGCACAGTGTGGGGAGCGGCGAAGAGGCCGTTGAATGCTGCCGGCGGGACCCGATTGATATTGTGTTTCTGGATATGGAGATGGTCGGCATGTCGGGGATCGAGGCGTGCAAAAGGATACATAAATATCATCCGGACATATCGATTTACATGGTTTCCGTCTGCCGCGATTTTGAGTTCGCCCGGGGTGTTCTTCGGTCCGCCGCTCAGGAATATCTGTCAAAGCCGGTCGCGTTCAGCACCCTGCGCGCGCTGCTGGAGGAGTTTGCAAAATATCACCAGGGAACCGCACAGCAGATCAACCTTCTGTCACGGTGTCTGAACCAGCACGATTTTCGGGGGATGTATTATGCCGTACCGGAGCTTGTGCGGCAAATATGCGTCGATAAGGATCAGCGGCGGCTGACGGAATGCTTTTTTCAGATGGGGGAAAGCCTGCTCGCTTTGGTGCCGGGATTGAATCCTGACGGAGCGGCGTGCGAAAGGCTTTTCCCAATTAACGAGATTTTTGCGCGGAACCCGAAAAGCTGGGAGATGTGGCTCTTCGATGTGATGAATTATGTGTTTCAACAGGCGGCTGTCAGCCGATGCGAAATTTTAGAGGATGTCTTCCACTTTATCAATCTGCGGATCAAGGGAGACTTGAGTCTGGCTGTCATCACGCGGGCCTGTAACATCAGTCAGGGATATTTGAGCCGACTGTTTCAGCAGTATCTGAGTATGAGCGTGATGGAATATCTGCATATCCGAAAGCTCACTCTCGCCAAAATGTACCTGATCTTTACCAACATGAGCACCGCGGATGTGGCGTTCCGGCTGGGGTACAGTGAGAGCAATTATTTCAGCAAGGTTTTTAAAAGGTACGAAAATGTCACCGCCCACGAGTACCGGAAAAGACACGCGGCAGATATACTGGCGAATGAATAAGGCACTCCCTGCGCGGTGGAATGATTTTGTTGCCTTTCATACGTTTGAGGGATGGTCTGCGAAGGGCCGACGATCATTCCGGCGGCAAAAACTTTGATTTGTTCGGCTCGTTGCTTGAGAAAAAAGAACGGCAGCGATTAGAGAAAGATTTTTGAAGAATGCTCCAGCATAGAACAAAACGCACCCCATTCGTCAGAGGCAGGGAATCCCTGTCTGACGAACGGGGTGCGTTGTCAATTGCGGCGTGTTTTTCCGTGTTATTTCGGCTCCTGCTCCTGAGGGGCGGCCGACGGCTCTGCTTCATCGGGCTGCGTCTGTTCCGGCAGTTCGGGAGCAGCCGCGGGCTCTGCCTGCCCATAGGGGCGGTACGAAACCGGAGCGGAGGGAACAGCGGCGGCGGGGGCTGGGGCTGCGCCGTATCCATAGACCGGGGATGCTTTCCCATAGACAACGGGCCGGCACTTGCAGGTGTAAATCACCTGGGTGTCGCACAGGCGGTCGTGGAGCCCCTGCTTCGTTTCGCTGGCTCCGATCATCAGGTACCCGATGAACAGAAGGGAGGAAAGGTAACGCCCGATGGTCTCACGGTAAAGGACGTTGACAAATGTCAGCTTGCTGTCGTCGCAGGCGATGACGCGCAGGTTCATCAGGCGCTTGCCCACGGTTGCGCCGGTCATGTAGGTCATCACGATAAAATAGGCCGATCCAGCCAGATACAGAAAAATATCATACGGACTGAAGCGGAAGAGGATGGGACTTAAAAACCACGAGCTGGGGTTCAGCATCTGCACCAGCATCAGCGGCAGGCGAACCGTCAGCGTAAGGATCAGGCCGATCAGTAAAAGATCGATCAGGTAGGCCGTCAGGCGGACGAAAAATCCGCCGGGGGTGGCCGTGTTATTCTCCAATGGCTGCATAATACATCGGCACCCCGCTCTCTTTGATTTCCATCAGGTCGGCCAGCTTATCTGCATCGCTGCGGGTATAGTCCTTCGCCATGGCAAAAAGAGAGGCAAACGGCGAAGCGGAATAAGTGGGAGTGTAAAACTCCACGGAATCGCCCAGCGCTTCCTCAAATTCCGCCTGGGCGTCCTCGTAACCGGCAACCTGGTCGATCAGCTTGTTTTCCCGGGCCTGTCTTGCGGTGTAGATTCTGCCGTCCGCCAGCTCGCGCACCTTGGCCTCATCCATATGGCGGCCCTTTGCCACAATGCTCACAAAGGCGTTGTAAGGCTCATCCACAAGGGACTGGAAGATCTGTTCCTGCTCTTCGGTCATGTCGGTTCCGGAGCTGCCCATGGCCTTATTTCTTCCGCTGGTGAACAGAACGCTCTTTACGCCGATCTTATCCATGAGCTCTTTATAATTCGTCAAAGAGATAATGACGCCGATCGAGCCGGTCCAGGTTTGGCTGTTGGCGATGATTTTGTCGGACGCCATAGAGATGTAATACCCGCCGGAAGCCGCCATGTTTGCCATATAGGTCCAAACCGGACGCTCGGTGTTTTCTTTGTATTTGAGCAGGCGCTGGTACAGCTCGTCGCTCTCGTATACGCTGCCGCCCGGTGAGTTGACATACAGAAGGATTCCCTTGTTGTTCGGATCGGCCTCCAGGCTGTCGATCAGCTTCAGAGTCCTGTTATGGTCATAGCCTTCCGTCGGGAACAAGGAGGATGTTGAGGAAGAAGCCTGAATGGTGCCCTCCACCGAAACAACGCCTACGAACGGGCTGGTCGGAAAATCCTTGGAAACCTCCTCGGCTGCATTCAGCAGTTTGTCGAAATAGTTGTTTTCCTGCTGCCCCGCAAAGCTGCGAATCACCATGCTGGAGCCGCAGACAAATACAAATACGAGCGCGGCTGCAATCAATCCCGTAATCTGTTTTTTGTTCATGCTGTACCCACCTTTTCTGAAGGGGTATTCCCTCTTCGTTCAATTTGTTTTCACTCACATTAATCATATCGGGCTTTTCTGCTGTTTGTCAAGGGAAATCCGGCTTTTGCCGGACATGTCCAAAAGCATTTTCGCGGTGATCTGCAAGGTTTTATCCTGTTTTCCGGTGAATTCCGACAAATCTCCGCGCAGAGTTCTATTTCGTCCACCCGGGTTAATATATATAACCAATGCAAAGGCAGGTGCGGGCGAAAGCCTGAAAATCAGAGCGGGAGTTGATTTGTTTTGGAGTGGCAAAGTTTGTCCAGAGAGGAATGTATCCGGCAGTTAAAAACAGATCCCAAGCGGGGGCTTACGGTACCGCAGGTGGAACAACGGAGTAGGGAATACGGACAGAACGAACTGCGGGAGGGCAAACGGCCTGGCCTCATCGCAAAGTTTTTGGAACAATTCAAAGACTTTATGGTCATTATCCTGCTGATTGCCGCGGCAGTTTCGTTTTTTACCTCCCTGTTCCGGCATGAAAGTGATTACATAGACCCCATTATCATTCTGCTCATCGTCATCGTCAACGCGGTGATCGGTGTCGCACAGGAGAGCCGCGCCGAAAAGGCAATCGATGCGCTGAAGAAGCTTACTTCGCCCGAATCTGTTGTGATGCGCGACGGCAAGCGGGTCAAAATCGCCTCGAAAGAGATCGTTCCCGGCGATATCGTGTTTCTGACGGAGGGCGATTTTGTACCGGCCGATCTGCGCATTCTGGAAGCGCACAACCTGCGTGCGGAGGAATCCGCACTGACCGGCGAATCCCTGCCGGTAGAAAAATCGGCGGAGCTTGTCTGCGGGGATAAAACGCCGCTCGGCGACCGCAAGAATATGCTGTATTCCAGCAGCAGCGTCGCGGCCGGGCGCGGCGTAGGCGTGGCGGTGGCCACCGGAATGGAAACACAGGTAGGCAAAATCGCTCACATGATCCATTCGGAGGAAGCGCCCCAGACCCCGCTGCAAAAGCGTCTGGCCCATACGGGCAAGGTGCTGGGCATCGGCGCGCTGGCAATCTGCGCGGTGATCTTTATTATGGGGCTGATCCAGAGCGTAGAGCCGCTGGATATGTTCATGATTTCCATCAGCCTGGCGGTGGCCGCGATTCCCGAAGGGCTGCCGGCGGTTGTTACGATCGTTTTGGCCATGGGCGTGCGCCGCATGGCAAACTGCCGGGCCATTGTGCGCCGCATGCCCGCCGTGGAAACGCTCGGCAGCGCCAGCGTCATCTGCTCGGATAAAACCGGAACGCTCACGCAGAACAAGATGACGGTGGTAGAGGTAGCCGGCTACGACGGTGTGCTGACAAAGCAGGACACCCAGGCCAGACGCATTCTGGAACTGGCGGCACTGTGCAACAACTGCACCGTTTCGGGCGATAAAATACAGGGCGACCCAACCGAGGCCGCGCTTCTGGCGGCTTCCCCCGTGCCGAAGGATCAGCTCGAGCGCCGCATGCCCAGAGTCCGCGAAATTCCCTTCCAGTCTGCCCGCAAGATGATGACGACGGTGCACCGGCTCGACAATCAGCAGTACCGCATCATCACAAAGGGCGCGCCGGATCTGTTGATGGAGCGCTGCACTACCTGCCAGGGCGGCAGCTTTACCGCCCCGATGGATCAGCAGGTGCGGCGTGAGCTGCAGCGCAGAAACGAGCAGATGGCGTCGCGCGCGCTGCGCGTGCTCGGCGTGGCCTACCGCGATGTGAAGCAGCTTCCGCCGGAAAACGAGTGGGAGAAAGACCTGGTATTCTGCGGCTTTATCGGGATGATCGATCCCCCGCGTCCGGAAGCGGAGCGTGCGGTGCGCCTGTGCAAAAAAGCGGGAATCCGCGCTGTGATGATTACCGGGGACCATGTGGCGACGGCGGTTGCGATTGCCGGGAAGCTGGGTATGATGGGCCCCGAGGACAAAGCGCTCACCGGCCAGCAGTTGGACCAGATGGAACAGCGCGACCTGGAACGGAATATCTACCAGTATTCGGTGTTCGCCCGGGTGTCGCCGGAGCATAAGGTTCGCATTGTAAAGGCCTACCAGAAGCGCGGCGAGATCGTGGCGATGACGGGCGACGGCGTCAACGACGCTCCGGCGCTCAAGGCGGCCGACATCGGCTGCGCCATGGGCATTTCCGGCACCGATGTGGCAAAGGGCGCGGCGGATATGGTGCTGACCGACGATAACTTTGCAACGATCGTCGAGGCGGTGCGCGAGGGCCGCGGCATCTATGCGAATATCCGCAAAACGATCCATTTCCTGATTTCCTGCAATATCGGCGAGATTCTCACCGTGTTTATGGCATTTCTGCTGCAGCTGCCCCTGCCGCTTCTGGCCATTCAGCTGCTGTGGATCAACCTGGTAACCGACTCACTGCCTGCTCTGGCGCTGGGGGTGGAGCCGATTGAAAATGATGTGATGGAACAACCCCCACATCGGCAAAATGAGAGCATTTTCGCGGGTGGGATGGGATACAATATTTTAGTAGAGGGATGTTTGATCGGCGCTCTGGCTCTGCTGGCCTATAGTGTGGGCCGCGCGTTTTTCGACATGGACCCCTCTTATCCGATCATCGGCCGGACAATGGCGTTCGCAACACTGAGTCTTTCTCAGATCGTACATAGTTATAACATGCGTTCGTCCCATTCTCTGTTCCGCATCGGATTTCTCAGCAATCCGCAGCTCGTGGTGGCTTCCGTCATCTGCACGCTCATGCAGGTTTCGGTGATCGCGGTGGCTCCGGTGGCACAGATTTTCAAAACAGCAGTCCTCAGCGGCGCCCAGTGGGTAGCAGTTGCAGTGATTTCGCTTGTCCCATTTGTCGTAGTGGAGGCGGAGAAAGCACTGCTTGGAGCTACATCTGGTAAGAAAGAAAATGAAAAGCGAAAGATATTGAGGAAAAACTAAAAAGTAAATGTGACAATGGGATATCATATTGAAAACAAACGGGAAATCTCGTATGATGAATGAAAAAGCATGTGAATTTAATTCACGGAAATATGATTTATGGAAATATTTTACGGAGATTCAAATTCAAGAAGGGGGAGAGGCCGTTCATGGTCAAAAATGTAGGAAAGATCATCATTTCGCGGCAAAACAGAGTCTTGGAGTATTATGTGTTTGGCAATGAAAAGACCGGCTTTGGGATTCGTATTATACAACGAGGTACAGTGAATGCCGAAGCCGAATATGAGAACGTCAGCAGCAGCGAAGCTCGCGCAATGGCTTTGGCCCGTACCCTGGCTACGGGTACGGTATGTCCGGGTCATTTGTGTAATATCCTGGACGATGGCGGTTTTTAATGCGGAAACACACCTGAAAGACACCTCTTTTGATTGACAATTTCAAAAAGGATAGAGTATACTAAAGGCATCAGTTCTTAAGTGATAAAAGATTGTCAATTAAAAAGGAGTGTTAAAAGTTATGACAAAATATGTATGTGATGCTTGCGGCTATGTATACGATCCGGCAGTAGGGGATCCAGATAACGGAATCGCTCCCGGAACCAGCTTTGCAGCTCTTCCCGAAGATTGGACCTGTCCGGAATGCGGGGCTTCCAAGGATATGTTCAGCCCCCAGTAAAGGGCAAATTTACGCCCAGTCAGCGGGAAGGATGTTTCAGTCATGGCAACAAAGAAATTGGCGGACCACATTTATTCGGTCGGAGTACTAAATCCCGGTTTGCGTGTGTTTGACATTATTATGGAGTCCCCTTATGGGAGCAGCTACAACGCGTACCTGATTACCGGCCAGAAAAATGTGCTGATCGATACGGTTCATGCAGATTTCTTTGAGGAATATCTCGAGAACATTCAGAGTCTGATCGATGTTTCTGAAATTGATTACCTGATTATGAACCATACGGAACCGGATCATTCCGGCAGTGTGGCAAAGCTGCTGGCACTGAACCCCAATATTGAGATTTACTGCACAATGGCGGCGAAGAAATACATCACGGCCATTGCGAATCAGGAATTCCGATTTCATGTGGTAAAATCGGGAGAGATTCTGGATTTGGGGGATCGGTCGCTGCAGTTCATTGTGGCGCCTCTTCTGCACTGGCCAGATTCCATGTTTACATGGGATGAGACGAGCGGTCTGCTGTTTACCTGCGATTTTCTGGGAACGCATTTCTGCGAGCCCACTCTGGTGGACACCAACATGCACTACCGGGAAAAATACCTGGAGCAGGCGCGCCACTATTATGAATGTATTTTCGGTCCGTTCAAGCCTTATGTCATCAGCGGTCTGGATAAAATCAAGGACCTGCCGGTTCGTATGGTCTGCACGAGCCATGGCCCCTGCCTGGTTCAGGGGATCAAAGAGATCACGGAGCTTTACCGCAAATGGAGTCTGCCCGCAGGGCGCGACCGCAGAAAGATCGCAATTTTGTATGCATCTGCATACGGCTGCACCAAGCAGCTGGCGGAAGCGGCCTATGAAGAGCTTTCTGCCGATTCCGAGCTGGATGTGCGCCTGATCGACGTGGTCTTTGCTCCGTTTGAAGAGTCTGTAACAGCCGCGAACGAAGCGGATGCTCTGCTCATGGGCTCCTGCACCATTAACCGCGACGCTCCCAAGATTGTTTGGGATGTGCTGTCGAGTATTGACGCGATCAATGTTCGTTCCAAGCCGGCCGGCGCTTTCGGCGCATTTGGCTGGAGCGGCGAGGCTGTCGGTATGATGCGCTCCCGTTTGGAGCATTTGAAGTACCGCTTTGAGGGGGAGGGAATCCGTTCCAACTTCACCCCCACGGCAGATGATCTGGCCAAGATGAAGAGCTACGCGCGCAGCATCGCCGACCAGATTTCTGAATAATGTCTATCAAGCAGAAGTGAAATGACAGCTTCTCGCCCGGTGTTCTGAAAACCGCCGGATGAGGAGCTGTTTTTTTATCTTTATTTAATTGTATTTTGGCCCGGTACGGAGTATCCTGTTTTTATAGCCAATTTACTTTAAAATGGTCTTGTACCCAACAGAGTGATTTTGCCCTCCGCAATAGGCGGGGGAATAATCATCGCTTTTTAAAAGTGACATCACTATAAAAAGTGATCATAAACGGAACCGAATCGGCTTGTTCAAGGGGAACAGCTCAAAGGAGGAACGTTATGGAGTTTTCCATTCTTCAGGGAGATATTACGACTTTTGCGGCAGATGCGATTGTCAATGCCGCCAACACCTCTCTGCTTGGCGGAGGCGGAGTGGACGGAGCCATTCATCGGGCGGCGGGTCCCGAGCTGCTGGAGGAATGCCGGCGCCTGCACGGGTGCGAAACCGGGCAGGCCAAAATCACGTTGGGCTATCGATTGCCCGCAAACTATGTGATCCATACGCCCGGCCCCGTCTGGCACGGCGGCGGTGCCGGGGAGGAGGGCCTCCTCGCTTCCTGCTACCGGAGCTGTCTCCGTCTGGCGGAAGAAAACGGCTGCCATACCGTGGCGTTTCCCTCCATCAGTACGGGTGTGTACCGTTTTCCTCTGGAATGCGCCGCCTACATTGCCGTGCGGGAAATCCTCGCGTTTTCCCAAACGGCCAAAACCGTGCAGTCGGTTACGATGGTCTGCTTTGACGAGAGAACGAAGACCGCATACGAAACGGCCCTCCGGCATGCACAGCAGGGATGATTTCGATCCCTGTCTTTTTCAATATAAAGAAGAAAGGGCTTCCGCGCTCATTGCGCGGAAGCCCTTCTGGCCATTGAAAAATCACGCGGCCGTTTTGCTTTGTATGGCTGCTGGCCTGCGATATTACGAAAAGCGTTCATCCCTTGGCAGGGAGCCCTGCAACAGTATTGCGCGGCAGGGGGAAGCCTCCAGACCGCGGAGCTTTAAGGGCAGCGCAATCAGCAGGTAGTCCCCGTCCGGAACGCCGTCGAGAATGGCGCCCTCCAAAATCGGAATATCCGCGCCCAAAAGCTCCAGATGGACCGATCGCTCCTCGGCCTCGCTGCCGATCGAGATTGCGTCCGTCCCCACCAGCAGGGCGCCGCTGTCCGCCAGAACAAACGCGGCGCTGCGGTCTAAAAACGCCTGGCCGTCGCCGTGGAACAGGATTCGCTTCTGGCAGCGGGGCAAAAGCTCCTCGATCTGTGCGCCGGTCACAATCCCCTCCACCGTGACCACCGTGCATGGCCCGATCAGGAATTCCGGCGGAATCCGGTCGATCGTGTCCCCGTCCTCCAGAAAGTGCCGCGGCGCATCCAGATGGGTGCCGCTGTGAGAGCCGGTGAAAAAGGCGGACAGATTATAGTCGTCGCCGGTGTCGATACGGCGGATCCGTTCCGACCAGGGAACGGGGTCGCCCGGGTATACATCGGCAGAAAACAATTCGCGGGAGATGTCATAGAACTTCATACGCACCCTCCGTTTCTGTTTGGCGGTTTCGAACCGGGAACAGGAGAGACCATGCGGAATCTTTCGTAAAAACAGGAAATCGCAGTTCGTGTTTCCCTACTGAAGGCGGAGGAAACACAAGATTTCTTATTTTAAATCGCAGATTTGTATCCGCTACAAAAGAATCAGGACAGCTCGGGAAGAATACGGCACAGCAGGTCGATCCCGCGCTGGGCCGCGATCGGGGCGAACGTGGCGTAATCCATTTTCGCGTCGTCGTCGGCATTGTCTGAAATCGTGCGCAGCACAACAAAGTCCACGCTGTTCACATGGCATACCTGCCCGACAGCGCCGCCCTCCATTTCGCAGGCCAGCGCGCCAAAATCACGGCCCAGCTCATGCAGCTTTGCCGAATCGCAGATGAACTGGTCGCCCGTGGCAATCACGCCCGTATGTACCGCACCCTTGTAAACCTCCCGAGCCGTTCGCCCGAGCAGCTGAACCAGCTTCTTCGAAGCGGGGATCTCGATCAGCCCGATACCGGACAAATAGCCGCGCTTGTCTCCCAGCGGAGAGGTGTCCATATCGTGCTGTACCACGGCGGTAGAAATCACCAGATCACCGATGTGAATGCTCTCGCCGATTCCGCCCGCCACTCCACTGTTGATCACCAGGCGGGGCTGGTAGTGGGTAATCATCAGCTGGGCGCACAGCGCGGCGTTCACCTTGCCGGGGTTGCAGTGCGCGATGACGCATTCCACACCGGACAGCGTCCCCCTGCAGAATTCCAGACCCGCCAGGATTTCTGTCTGCGGATTTTGCAGTCTGCTTTTTAGTCCCTCAACTTCAATGGGCATCGCGCCGATAATTCCGATCATTTGCGTTCTCCTTCACCGGATGAGAATCCGTCGTTTTCTTTTGATTATAAAAGATTTGTTCCTGAAAAGCAACGGCTGCCGCGGGCGCTCTCAGGATTTTCTGTAAAATCCTGAGAAGTCAGGAAATATAATCCTTTTAAAGAATTATATTTCGCAGACAAGCCGATATAATAAAATGAAGTGTATCGTGTCGTCTTTACAGGGGGAAGTGACAATGCTGAAACGAATAATGAGTCTTCTGCTCACTGCGGGAATGCTGTTTTGTATGGGGAGCACGCATGTGGCTGCCGCTGAAGCGTCGCAGGCGGCCGGCAGTGAAGCGCTTATGAGGTCGAGTACGGGTACCAAGACGGAGCAGCCTGCGTTCCGGGTGTATCTCAGTCCGTCGCCGCAGTACTATAATCTGTATCCCGATGGAAAAACCGAAGAGGATTATATGCGGCAGATCGCCAACTGGATGGCCCAGTATCTGCATGAATACGGCATTGAAACCATTATTGCGCCGTCGAGCGCACAGGTTCCCGCAAGCGAGTGGGGCACGATGCTGCAGGAGCGCGCGAAGCAGGCCGTGCAGAATAACTGTACCCTGTATCTTTCCATTCACTCCAACGCCGCGCCGGAGGCGCTCTCCGGGCAATATAACGGCTGTTTCATTTATTATCAGACCAATCATCCTATGAGTGGGCTTTGGGCCCAGATCGTAAAAAATAATTTTATTTACCCCGAGGCGGACAAGATCAAGCTGGCAAATAACCAGACCTTAACGGAGATGGCCTATCCCGAAATGCCCGCGCTTCTGGTGCAGACGGCGTTCCACGATTACCCGCGCGACGCGGACTGGATCATGCACAACACACAGCGAATTGCCGCGAATCTTTCCTATTCCATCGCGCAATACCGTAAGGAATATTACGGCGTGCCGATTCAGGAGATCACAAACCCCAATTTGACGATTCCGTTTTTATAATCGGATGAGTGTTACAGAGCAGCGGCCGGCCAAATGCCGGCTGTTTTTGCGCAGAGAATCGGGTGTTTTCGGCGTTTTTTTCCGTGTTTGGCTGGAGCCGAAAGGGGCAAAGAGCATGGGACAAAGAGATCGCCGGGCCGGTTGTTCTTGCTTTCTGCCCCAAAAAGCGGTATAATTATCTATTATCCGGCAAAACAATAGCCGGTGAGAGCCGGCGTTTTGAAGCGGCAAACCACGCGCTGTAGGCGGTGGCGGCCGCTTTCTCTGTCTGTTAGAACCTCACGCTGTGAGCGGCAGAAAGCTGCCGACGGCTGAGAGAGCCTTGAAACTTGAAGCGGAGGATATGCCTGCCGCTTGAGGATGAATCAGTTGGTTTTCATCGCCCGTAAAAGATGGAACATCTGATTCTCGTGATAGATTCAGAAGATTAAGAGCCGGGCCATCGCCTCTTGGGCGGGCTGGCGGCTTTTTAGGAAGGAATTAAACAGTATATGAATTTTCAGGAACTCAATTTGATTGCGCCTATTTTGAAAGCGCTGCAGGAGGAGCAGTACGAGGCGCCGTCTCCCATTCAGGAAAAAGCGATTCCGCCCGCCCTTTTGGGCCGTGATGTATTGGGCTGTGCGCAAACGGGAACCGGTAAAACGGCCGCGTTTGCCGTGCCGATTCTGCAAACACTGAACGCGCAGCCGCCTGTGCCGAAGGGGCAGAAGCGTGCCATTCGTTCGTTGATTCTTACCCCGACGCGCGAGCTCGCCATTCAAATCGGCGAAAGCCTGCATGCGTACGGCAGATATTTGCCCCTGCGCAGCGAGGTGATTTTCGGCGGCGTTTCGCAGGTGCCGCAGGTAAACAGCCTGAACAGGGGAGTAGACATCCTTGTTGCGACGCCCGGCCGTCTGAATGATTTGATTCAGCAGGGCTTTATCGATCTGGGCGCGGTTCAGATTTTCGTTCTGGACGAAGCCGACAGAATGCTCGACATGGGCTTTATTCACGATGTAAAGCGTGTGATCACCCGTCTGCCGAAGCAGAAACAGACGCTGTTTTTCTCAGCGACCATGCCGCCCGAAATTACGGAGCTGGTGGATTCCCTGCTTGTCGACCCCGTTAAGGTGGCGGTCGCACCGGTTTCCTCCACGGCGGAGGCGATCGTGCAGTCCGTGTATTTTGTGGACAAGGGCAATAAGCCGAAGCTCCTCATCGATCTGCTCAAACACTCCGAAATCGAGTCGGCCCTGGTGTTTACGCGCACCAAGCACGGAGCAGACCGTGTGGCCCGCGAACTTGCCCGTGCAAAGATTCAGGCACAGGCCATTCACGGCAACAAATCGCAGACAGCGCGCCAGCAGGCGCTTTCCAGCTTTAAAGCCCGTCAGATTCGCGTTTTGGTGGCGACCGATATCGCTGCCCGCGGCATCGATATTGACGAGCTTTCCCATGTGATCAACTACGATCTGCCGAATGTGCCCGAAACGTATGTGCACCGCATTGGCCGCACCGGCCGTGCGGGGCTCGACGGAACGGCAATCTCGTTCTGCAATATCGATGAAAAGCCGTATCTGAAAGACATCGAAGCATTGATCGGCAAGCCGGTTCCGGTTGTGGAGGATCATCCCTACCCGATGCAGGTGTTCACGCTGACGCCGCCGAAGCAGCCGATGGCGCGCCCGCAGCGCGCGCAGCAGCCACAGCACCGCGAGAAGCAGCGGGGAGAAGGCACGCAGCAGCGGCAGGAGCATTCGCGCCAGGCGGAGAAGACATCTTCACCCGACGCGCAGAAGCAGCAGGCACAGCCGAAATCCTCGGCAAAGACAAAGCAGCGAAAGGGACGCAAGGATATTGCGGCCCGTCCGTCACAGGGGGGACGAGCAGAATCCGTTTCCGCAAAGCCTGCGGAAAAGAAAGCTGCCGAGCCGAAAAGACAGGCAAAAGAGCTGCATACCCCAAAGCCCGCGGACAGACGCGCGCAGCAGGAATCGACGGCTGTGAAGACGGAAACGCATGCGGCCAGAGAGCAAAGCGCCGCCAAACCCTCTGAAAAGCGCGAAGCCGTGGGAAAAGACGCGGCCCGCCGCGCTCCCAGGGAACGGTTAGAGCGTCAGCCGGAGCAGGAGCGCCAAAGCGCACCGGCTGCTGAGAAGAAAGAGGATTACCTCACTTCTCTCGGCCCGCGCAAAAAGGGTGAGCCGCCGCGTCCCCTGCTGACCAGAGAACCCACATCGAAAAAGCCCGCGGACCAGTTTTTGTCCGACAAACCGTATTTTCGCAAGGGATAAGTTGTTTTTCTGCGGAAAACATAAAACGGAGATCATCAGCCGGCGGAACACAGTTTCTGCCGGCTGTTTTGGCAGAAAGGGGAACCTCTTTGAACGCATCGCTCGATTTAAATAAAATTGTTCAGCCGCTTCTTTCCTGGTACGATCGGGCGGCCCGTGTGCTGCCGTGGCGCGAGAATCCGCAGCCGTACCGCGTGTGGGTGTCTGAAATCATGCTGCAGCAAACGCGGGTGGAAGCGGTAAAGCCCTATTACGAGCGCTTTTTATCGGTCCTGCCCACGGTAGAGACGCTGGCCGACGCGCCGGAGGAGCTGCTGCTCAAGCTCTGGGAGGGCCTCGGGTATTACAACCGGGTCCGCAATCTGCAGCGCGCCGCGCTCGCAATGAAAGAGCAGTACGGCGGGCAGGTTCCCGCATCGTTCGATGCGCTTCTGGCCCTGCCGGGCTTTGGCGAGTATACGGCGGGCGCTGTGGCCTCCATCGCGTTCGGGATTCGTGTTCCCGCGGTGGACGGCAATGTGCTGCGCGTGATCTCGCGCCTGACGGCAGACCGCCGCGACATGAAGGACGCCGCGGTAAAACGGCAGATCACCGAAACGGTGCGCGAAATCCTGCCGGAGCGGGCGGGGGATTTCAATCAGTCGCTGATGGAGCTGGGGGCTACCGTCTGCCTGCCGAATGGCGCGCCGCTGTGCCTGCTGTGTCCCTTAAACGGCCTGTGCGCCGCGTACCGGGAAGGGATTGCCGCCGAGCTGCCGGTAAAGACGGCGAAGCGCCCCCGGGTGATAGAAGAGCGCACGGTATTCCTCCTGTGTACGGAGGATCGGGTGGCGCTGCGCCGGCGGCCTGCGAAAGGGCTTTTGGCCGGGCTGTGGGAGCTCCCCGGCGTGTCCGAGGTATTTACCCCTGAGGGGGCCGAAGATCAACTGCGCGAATGGGGCCTTTCGGAATTTACTGTGCAGCCTCTGCCGAAGGCAAAGCATATCTTTACGCACCGCGAATGGCATATGACGGCGTATGCCGTCCGGGTCCCGCGCCCGTTCGGGGAGTTTGTCTGGGCGACATATCGGGAGCTTTTGGAGCAATACACGCTGCCTTCCGCCTTTAAATCTTACGCGGACATGCTGAAAGATTGGATTTCGGTTGATATTTAAAAATCTGGTAAGTATAATAAGGTAGAAGCAGTTTCCTAAAATAAAAAATGTTGTTTCTTTCCCCGTCGAAGGTGAGAAAAGAAACAGAAATATCGTTTCAAATAAAAGTGTGGCGGAAGAAGAAACCGAGTGAGAGAAGCGGGGGCGATGGGTATGGACAGCAGGGTACAGACCTTTTTTGAGGGACTACAAGGAAAAAAAGTGGCCTTCTGCGGGATCGGCGGGAGCAATCTGCCGCTGATCCGGATTTTCTTGGAGCATGGAGCCAAGGTGCAGGCGCGCGACCGCCGCCAAAGAGAACAGCTGGGTGATACGGCGAAACAGCTCGAAGAACTGGGCGCAGAGCTTTGCCTGGGCGAGGATTATTTAAAGAACCTGGATGCGGACATGATTTTCCGTACGCCGGGGATGAAGTTTTTTCTGCCGGAGCTGGATCAGGCCAGAAAAGAGGGGCGTGCCGTCACGTCGGAGATGGAAGTGTTCTTCGACCTTTGCCCGTGCAAAATCTATGCGGTGACCGGCAGCGACGGCAAGACCACCACAACCACCATTATTTCAAAGCTGCTTGAGTCCACGGGGAAAACGGTACATCTTGGCGGGAACATCGGCAAGCCCCTGCTGCCCGAAATCGCTTCCATCGGGCCGGGCGATGTGGCGGTGGTCGAGCTTTCCAGCTTTCAGCTGATTTCGATGCGCAAAAGCCCCGATGTGGCGGTGGTGACGAACGTTTCGCCGAACCATCTGGACATCCACAAGGACATGACGGAATACGTGGAGGCCAAAAAGAATATCGTGCGGCATCAGAACGCGTTCAGCCGCGCGGTCATCAACGCGGATAACGCCACTGCTGCCGGTTTTGCGGATTCCGTGCGCGGGCAGGTTCGCCTGTTCAGCCGCCGCCGGGCCAGCACCTATGGCGCGTGGCTGCGCGAGGACGGAATGATTTTAGTGGGCGATACCGAAATCATGCCCGCCTCCGACATCCGGCTTCCGGGTATGCACAATGTAGAAAATTACTTAGCGGCGATTTCTGCCGTGTGGGGAGAGGTCGACGCCGAATCCATCCGCAAGGTCGCGAAGGAATTTTCCGGCGTTCAGCACCGCATGGAGCTGGTGCGCGAGCTCGGCGAAGTCAAGTATTATAACGATTCGATCGGCACCAGCCCCACCCGCACCATCAGCGGAACCCTGTCCGTCTATCCGGATAAGATCATCCTGCTCGCGGGCGGTTATGACAAGCATCTTCCGTTTGAAGAGCTGGGCAAGGCGATCGTGGAAAAAGTAAAGCTGCTGATCCTGATGGGTCAGACGGCGGATAAGATTGAAGAAAGCGTCAAAGCGGCGCCGGAGTACCAGCCCGGCCACCCGGAGATCCTTCGGGTCAGCGGGATGGAGGAGGCTGTGCTGGCCGCCTATCAGGCTGCCAAGAGCGGCGACATCGTGTCGCTCTCACCGGCCTGCGCAAGCTTTGATCAATATACAAGCTTTGAGGTGCGTGGCTACCACTTTAAGCAACTGGTGAACGCGCTGCCGGGAACTAAAAAGAAAGAGGAATAAGCATGGAACATTTGCAGGAGCTCCTGTTTCGTCTTTGCTCCGCGCCCGGGACATCCGGTGCGGAGGAGGCCGCGATGAAAGCGGCGGAACAGGAGCTGAAACAATACGGGGCGATTTCTTACGATCCGCTGGGGAATCTCGTCTGCCAGATGGGCGATTCGGGGGCGAAGCGGCGGATTCTGCTGGACGCGCACATCGACCAGATCGGCCTTCTGGTGGTCGGCATTACAGAGAGGGGCTTTCTGCGCCTGGCCGCCTGCGGCGGCGTGGATCGCCGTGCTCTGCCCGGCACCACGGTGACGGTGTTTGGCCGCGAGCTTCTGCGCGGTGTGGTGTGCTGCCTGCCGCCGCATCTGATGGAGGGCAGCGAGGAAAAGGTAGAGCCGGTTGACAAAATGTATGTCGACGTCGGCCTGAGCAGAGAAGAAGCGGAACGCCTGGTCACTCCGGGCGACCGGATTTTGTGGGAGATCGTACCCCGCACTCTTCTGAACGGCAGATTTACTGCCGCCGGGCTCGACAACCGCGCGGGCGTCTGCACGATGATCCGCTGTGCAGAGCTGCTGGCGAAGGAAGAGCTGAACTGCTCCGTGACCATCCTGCTCAGCACACGCGAGGAAGTGGGCGGTCAGGGGGCCAAAACGGGTGCGTTTGCGCACGACCCCACCGAGGCGATCACCGTGGATGTCAGCTTCGCCGGGCAGCCCGGCGTGCCGGAGCACAAAAGCGGAAAAATGTCCGCGGGGCCGATGATCGGCATTGCCCCCACGCTCGATCAGGAAATGACCGATGAGCTGGTTCGTCTGGCGAAAGAGCGTGAAATACCGTTCCAGTACGAAGTGATGGGCGGCACGACCGGCACGAACGCGGACTCCATCGGAACGGCGCGTTCCGGCGTGCGGTGCGCGCTGGCTTCGGTTCCGCTGCGCTATATGCACACGCCGGTAGAAGTGATCGATATCGTGGACATTGAAAATACGGCGAAGCTTTTGGCTGCGTATATCAGGGAGGGGAAAGTATGGCAGATGTAACGCTTTTGCAGCGGCTTTGCGAGCTTCATGGCATATCGGGCCGTGAACGGCAGGTAGCTGACGTTATTTTAGAAGAGATTTCCCCGTTTGTGACTACGGCAGAGAAGGATGCCCTGGGAAATATCATCGCGTTTAAAAAAGGTGCAAAGGAACCGGCCGTTCGGCTGATGCTCAGCGCCCATATGGACGAGGTGGGCCTGATCGTGACGCACATCGGCGAAAACGGCCTGCTCAAATTTGCAGAGGTCGGCGGGATCGACCGCCGGGTTCTGTGCGCGAAGCCGGTTCTGGTGGGCGGAACGGTTTCGGGCGTCATCGGCGCAAAGCCGATCCATCTGCTCGAAGGGGAAGAGAAAGGCAAATCGGTGCCTGTTTCAGATCTATACATCGATATCGGCGCCAAGGACAAGGCCGATGCGGAACGCTATGTCTCGCCCGGGGATTTCATTGCTTTCGATGCGGGATTCCATCGTGAGCGCGGCACGATCATTTCCCGCGCGCTGGATGACCGCGCGGGCTGCGCCATTTTGATCGACATGATCAAGGAAGAGCTTCCGTATGACATGACCTTCGTGTTTTGCGTACAGGAGGAGATCGGCCTGCGCGGTTCGGCGGTCGCGGCTTATACGGTCGATCCGCAGGCTGCGATTGTGGTTGAGACCACCACCGCGGGCGATATTGCCGGCGTGGAGCCGGAGCGGCAGGTGTGCCATGTGGGACAGGGGCCGGTGCTCTCCTTTATGGACCGCCGCACGATTTACGACAAGCCTTATTTCGATTTGGCCATGAAGCTTGCTGAAGAACAGAAGATTCCTTGCCAGACAAAGCAGGCGGTAGCGGGTGGCAACGACGCGGGCGCGATCCACACGACGCGAGGCGGTGTGAGAACCATCGCGGTTTCGATCGCGTGCCGGTATCTGCACGGCCCCGCGAGCCTGATCGCCGAGCAGGATTACCACGATACCGAGCGTTTGGTGCGTGAACTGGCTGTGCGCATCGCGGCGGGAGAGGACGCGCAGTGATTCGTCTGGTCACGGAGGAAGAGCTTCCTTCGCTGGAGCGTTTTTGCGAAAGGAGCCCGTTCGGGTGCAAAATTGCGGGTTTGCAGCGGGCTTACGGCCTTTCGCTGTCGTTTGCCCGCTTTTGGGTACAGACGGACGAGCAGGGAGAAGTAACCGCCGCCGTATCCTCGCTGGATGGCGCCGCGGTTTTGCATTTAAAAAATACGGCGGACGGGGACGAGCTGAAAGAGTTTCTGTCCGCTGCCGGGTGCCGCACTCTTCTCTGCGAGGAGAGCGCGGCACATGTTCTGTATGGGACGTCAAGCAGAGCGGGAGAAATGTTCGTCTGCCCCCCGGTCATAGAGCAGCCCGCGACAGAGAACGGTGCAGAGCTGCTGGATGAAGTACCGGTTCGTGAGCTGTTTTCCCTGCTGTGCGAGTGTGGGGAACAAAGAGCCGAGCAGTTTGAGCCGTTTTATCTCGACGTATCCCATCGCGTGCGCCATGGGGCATGCCTGACGCAGGGCGCAGTTTTTTCAGACAAGCTGGTTGCCTGCGCCATAGCCGGCAGTATCACGGAAACAGATGCCGTTTTGTCGGCGGTGGCAGCACATTCTGATTTTCGCCGCAGAGGCCTTGGCAGCGCGGTCGTCCGGACGCTGCTTTTGCGCCTGTTGCCCAGAGCGGTGTATGTGCTGTGCGAAAGTGAGAGGGCCGCGCTGTTTTACCGGTCGCTGTCCTTTTCCCCGGCGGGCCGGTGGGCAGAGCTGGATTTTTGGTAACTACTGTCGATTGGGGCAGGCGGCGGCCGGATGCGAAAACCGGCCAATCATGGGATCGTCCGTGGGACATCCCATCAGATCAGTAACATAAGGGAGCAAACAGTATGATGAACCATCCGTTTTTTCATTTGGACGATAAAATCCTTTCCGCGTCCGAGCAGGCGATGCAGCAGTTGGAGCCGGTGTTTCGTCAAATCGACAAGGTCACCGGCTACAACCAGCAGAAAATGCTGGCGGCGTTTAACCGCGCGCGGGTGAGCGAAAGCCATTTTGTCGGTACGACCGGTTACGGCTACGGTGATCGCGGCCGCGACGCGCTCGATGAGGTTTACGCCTATGCACTCGGGGCGGAGGATGCTCTGGTGCGCGCGAACTTCGTCAGCGGTACGCATGCGCTTACAGTCGCGCTGTTCGGCGTTCTGCGTCCCGGCGACACGATGCTGAGCGTGACAGGAATTCCCTACGATACTCTGCGCGGCGTGCTGGGTATCACCGGGAATGGCAACGGTTCGCTCAAGGAATTCGGCGTGAAGTACGAGCAGCTTGACCTGAAGGAGGACGGCACGCCAGACTATGAAGAAATGGAGAACCGGATTCATCCCGGCCTCAAGATGGTGTACATTCAGCGTTCGCGCGGGTACAGCCTGCGCCCGTCACTGTTCGTAGAGGATATTGAGCGCATTGCGGAAATCGCCAAGCGCCGCGCACCCGGCTGCATCGTGATGGTGGACAACTGCTACGGTGAGTTTGTCCAGACGGAAGAACCCACCCAGCACGGCGCAGATCTGATGGCAGGTTCCCTGATCAAAAACCCCGGCGGCGGTATCGCGCCCACCGGCGGCTATATCGCGGGCCGGCGCGATTTGGTGGAAAGCTGCTCCTACCGTCTGACCACTCCGGGAACTGGTCGCGAGATCGGCTGTACTCTTGGCAATAACCGCGAGCTGTTCCTCGGCGCGTTCCACGCGCCGAATGCAACGGGGGAGGCGCTGAAAACCGCCGCCTTCGCATCAGCGCTTTTTTCCAGCCTGGGGTATGATGTGACTCCAAGATGGGACGAGCCGAGAGCGGATATTATTCAGGCGGTGCTGCTGCGGGAGAAGGAAGCGCTCATCGCGTTCTGCCGCGGGATTCAAAAAGGCGCTCCGGTCGATTCTTTTGTGACGCCCGAACCGTGGGATATGCCCGGCTATGATTGTGAGGTTATCATGGCAGCCGGTGCGTTTACGCTCGGCGCTTCCATCGAGCTTTCAGCAGATGCACCCCTGCGCGAGCCGTTTGCGGTCTGGATGCAGGGCGGTCTGAACTTCCATAGCGGCAAGCTGGGCGCCATGCTGGCGGCGCAGTCTATGCTGGAGCAGGGGATTCTGCCTCTGTGATTTTGAGAGAATACGATTATTTCATACGCGTTTGGAATATTTTCAGGCGCGTATGAAAGTTTCTCTTGCAAAGAATTCATGCTTTCGTTATAATATATAAGTTCATTCGAATACGGAGTGACAAATTACGGTCAAATCAATTTCAATGAGATATGCGGGCGTGGCGGAATGGCAGACGCGCTGGTCTTAGGAGCCAGTACCTTTGGTGTAAGGGTTCAAGTCCCTTCGCCCGCACCAAATCATGATAATCCGAACCTTGTCCCCATTGGGGACGGGTTCGGATTATTGCTTTATTTATAGGTTTAGATAGACATATTTGTGATACATTTTTAAATTTTATATGCTATAATAAAGTGAAATGCTTTAAAACGAAAGGCTATCATCATAAAGAGGTGAGTTTATGAGTTTTGATATTGTCAGAGGCGTTGTATCGAATCCCGGACAAACAGAGTCACTTATACAAGAGATTCGAAAATATATGAGTTTAGAAGTAGATAACGGAACGCTTTATCTGGGATATCCGTTAACGGCTAGTGCTGATAATAAAATCACGATTGATGCACTTTTATTAACTGAAAAATGTGGAATGGTTGCATTTATTTATGAGAATACGGCTTTAGACGTCCAAGCATTAAAAGATGAGCAAGATGCTTTATATTACCATCTTGATTTCTATCTGAAAAAGTATGGCTCATTAAGAACGGGAAGAAATTTGGCCTTTAGTCCGATAATTATCACTGTACTATCCAAAGAAAACATATATCTCAACGAGGAAAACGCTGACTATTATTTTGCCACAATAGACAACGTAGTTGAAACTATTAATAAACTTCCTCAATTCGATTTGGCATTTTATCGTAATTTATGTGAAGCGTTGCAGAAGGTCACAAATATTCGTCCCCAAAAAAAGCGCGTCAATGCAACTCATTCCGGCTCTCGTGGGTTTATCATTAAAG
>JAEXDU010000178.1 GCA_023401495.1 Bacillota bacterium | reverse complement strand
TTTCCGTAGTGGCAAACTCGGCGGCGCAAATAAAATCGCCCTCGTTTTCGCGGTCTTCATCATCGGTAACCAGAATGATTCTGCCCTGCCGAAGCTCTTCCAGAGCCTCTTCAATGGTGCTGTACTCCAACATGTTATTTCCTCCTTAAAAGCCGTGTTTTGCAAGAAATTCGGTCGTGATCGCTGCCTTTGGCGACTGGGAACCCAGAAGCCGCTCCACATATTTTGCGATACAGTCGTTTTCCAGATTGACGACGTCGCCGATGCGTTTTTTAGACAGAATGGTCTGTGCCGCGGTATGCGGTATGATGGATACGCTGAATCCATCGTTATGAACTTTGGCCACTGTCAGGCTGACGCCGTCGATGGCAACCGAACCTTTTTCAATGATGTACCTTAGAACATGGGGGCCGGCTTTCACGGTATACCAAACGGCGTTATCGTCCTTTGCAATGGCGGAAATCATTCCGGTGCCGTCGATATGCCCCGAAACAATGTGCCCGCCGAACCTGCCGTTTGCGGGCATCGCCCGTTCCAGATTGACGGGGCTCCCCGCACGCAGGCTTCCCAGAGAGGAACGGTTCAGGGTTTCGTGCATCATATCGGCGGTAAAGCCGCTTTGAGAAAACGAGGTGACGGTAAGGCAGACGCCGTTGACCGCGATGCTGTCCCCAAGGCGAATTTCCTCCAGAATCGTTCTTGCCCCAATCAGGACGGCGGCGGAATCCCTTCCCTTGCGAATGCTTTGTACTTTGCCGACCTCTTCTATGATTCCTGTGAACATGCAAGCACCTCGCTTTCCCATAAAATGTCCTCGCCGAGCTGTGTGATCGTCGGCTTGCCCAGCCGGAAGGCTTCCTGCGGGGAATCGACCCCGGGGCCCGCCACCGGCGTTTTTGCGCTGCCGCCAAACAGCTTGGGGGCAATGTAAGCCTGAACCCGGTTCACAATCCCGCTTTGCAGGGCAGACCAGTTCAAGGTTCCGCCGCCCTCGAGCAAAACACTGTCGATTTTTCTTTCGCCCAGCACCCGCATCAGGCAGTTGAAATCGATGTGTCCGTCTTTTTCGGGAATCACCACAATATCGCAACCCGCCTCCAGATAAGGCCGGTGATTTTCACGGTCTGTTACCGCTGTGGCAACGAGCGTACCGGCAATCGCTGTCGATGTGACGAGCTTTGCGTTCAGCGGGGTTCGCAGGTTGGTGTCACAAATGATCCGCAGGGGATTTCTGCCGTTTTCCATCCGGCAGGTCAAGAGGGGATCGTCCGCAAGAACGGTGCCGACGCCCACCATGATCGCAGAGTACCGGTGCCGGTCTTCATGGACACGCCGGCGCGCCGCTTCCCCGGTAATCCATTGGGATTTTCCCGTACGTGTTGCGATTTTCCCATCCAGCGTCATCGCGTACTTCATCACCACATAAGGCGTTCCTTTTTGAATGTAGTGAAAGAAGCTCTGATTGAGCGCGTCGCATTCGTCTTTTAATCTATTTTCCGTCACCTCGATTCCGTGGGAGCGCAGAATGGCAATCCCTTTGCCCGAAACCTGCGGATTGGGATCGCGGGAGCCGATCACCACCCGGCGAATACCGCTTTCCAGAATGGCGTCGGTACAAGGCGGCGTTTTGCCATAGTGGCAGCACGGCTCAAGAGTCACGTAGATCGTGGCGCCGGCCGGAGAGGATTCACAGCTGGCAAGCGCGTTTCGTTCCGCATGGAGCGCCCCGTACCTTTCGTGATATCCCTGCCCGATGATTTGACCGTCCTTTACAATCACCGCGCCCACCATCGGATTGGGATTCACCCATCCGCAGCCTTTTTTTGCAAGTTCGACAGCCAGGCTCATGTATTCCGTATCCGTCATATCACACCTCCAAAAACAGAAATGCCCTGAACAAAATCGTTCAGGGCATTTCTGGGGCACAGAGAGTAACCGATGATGATGACATAAAAAAGCTCTGGAATAAAATTATTCCAGAGCAAAATTTCATACACACAGTTATCCTGTATCCATTCATCTTCTTTCATCCAGACTATACTGTCGGCTTCGGAGTTACACCGAATCATGCCTTGCGGCTCGTGGGCTTTACCACCGGTAGGGAATCGCACCCTGCCCTGAAGATTTGTATTCAATTACATTTATCATATCACTTGTTTTGTATTTGTCAAGAAAAAAGCGAATCAAAAGGGAACCGTTCTATAGGAACAAGGTTCTGTCTTTTGAACATAAAAAACGGAATTCCCTCTTTGTTCTAAGGGAATCTTTTATTGCGCGTGCGCATGGATTTCACCCATTTGCCTGATCCAGAAAACGCCGGAGCTGTTCTTTGGAAACGCCGACATTTTCAACGGCATCTATCTTTCGGCCTTCCATCCGGTATGCCGGCACGACCCACACGCCGGAGCGCTCAAACGCAAGCTGATTCGACTCCGCCAGCGCCTTTTGGTAAGTCCCCTGCTGCAGCGCCAGGCGGAAAGCATCCGCATCGACGAGATCACGCACGGAATCGGTGAGCACATCGATGCTTTCAATATCGATACGGTCTTTCAAAGCCGCCCGGTACATGCGATCATGGTACGCCAAAACATCGACCCCGTTTTCCAGAGCGAAGAAGTAGCCCTGTATACACAGATCGCTGTGCAGGCCATATCGGTCTGGCCGGGGGTGCGCTTCGCAGGGGCGCCAGACGATGCTGACGTCCGGATACTGCGGCATAAGCTCCGTTAAATACTCGTGCGCCCGAAGGCAATAAGGACAGGCATAGTCAAAGAACACTTCTAATTCCTGTTTCATTTCATTCACCCCATTCACAGAATAAAACGGAGAGCGAAAAATGTCAAATTGTTTTTTGCCAATCTTTTCCTTTTGATCATAAGCCCATTACAATCATTGCGTCGCCGTTCGGAAGATGAACCACACCGGCTTCAAACAGCCTGGCCATTTCCACGATCATCTGCTCGCGCTGCTCCTGATCCTGAATGTGCAGGCACAGCGGGTCCCCGCCGACAATTTGATCCGGCTGATTTGTAAAGTACACCAGAATCTGCGGGTCGTTTGTCATTTTCCTCATTCCTTTCCTGATCGCTAACGGGACATGATCCTGCGCACCTTGCGGCTATTTTCCAACACAGGCGTATTTTGGATCGCCGCTATCATCCGCCCGATATCGCGGTCAACCGGCACCAGAGCGATCACCATCTTGTCCTGCTCTACGCTGCGCTTGACATACTGATACGTCTTGACCCCCAGGGTAGTGGCCGCCTCGTACAAAATGGCCTGCCGCTGCCCGGCGTTTTCCAACGTAGCGCGAAACTGTTCTTTTTTGGGGGTAATCACAACACCCAGCCCCTGTTGGAGAAATAATTCCCGCGCCACGGGCGAGCCTGCCGCACCGGTGACATAAACATCGTCGACAAATAAGTTGGAGCCCTGTATTTGAATCTTCCCCTGCTGAATAACGCAGATATCCCCCACCCGTTTTCCGCGCGTAAACCGTTTGAGCAAAAATATCGACAGCATCCCCAACGCGGCGGCCGTGATCACCGCAAGCGCGCGCGGCAGGCTCTCCATCAACAGCACGACGGAGGATGCGATCATGGAGGAAATCATTGAAATGTAGTTTCGCGCCTCATAGGTTTTTGAAATCCCGTCGATATACGCGTCCCCGCGGCGGGCGTACCCGGAAAGCTCCAGATTGTTTAAACTCTCCTGCTCCATTTTGCGGATATCCCGAAAATGCTGTACCGCCAACGCCAGAAAGGTAAAGGCCGCGTAATCCTTTTCCAGCAACGCAGGGATGGCGACAGCCCCCAGCGCGGCGGCAATAAACCCGGCAAACAGATGGATGAACTGACCGTCAGGATAGGTTGGCGTCTGCCGGTAATCCACCACCAGCGTGATGGCGCGCGCGATCGTGCCCACCACAATTCCCAGCCCGATTGCCCAGGCATACGTGATGCTCAACATCTCCTCATGAATTGGCATGCTCAAAGCTTCCCCCAATTTATATCAGAATCGTGTAGTAACGGAAAATCTCGTCTTGTGCCCTCTTTGCCGCTCCTCCGTTGTCAAAACAGCTTGCAGATAAGGAAAAAAGGAAAAGCGGCGCGTCTGATTCAAATGTCAGCGCCCTGCAAAGAATCATACATCAAATGAACCGCTTTTCTGATCTCCTGGTAGCTGGTACAGCGGCACAGGTTGGACTGCAGCCATTCTTCTATGACAATTTCGTCCGGCATGATGGGGTGCTGCGTAATCAACGCATGACACACCATTAAAAATCCGGAGGTGCAGTACCCGCACTGAAATGCGTTTGCCTCCACAAAAGCTTTTTGTACGGCCGCCTTGCCGCCAAGCCCCTCTACTGTGGTGATTTTTTTATCCTGAGCCTCCACCGCCAGCATAAGGCAGGATTTTGCCGGCCAGCCGTCGACCATCACCGTGCAGGCGCCGCAGTCGCCGTTTTTGCAACCGGCTTTCGCGCTGGTCAGCCCTAGCTGTTCCCTTAATACATCCAGCAGAATATCGGAGGGTCTCACCATTACCTCATGGGAGTCCCCGTTTACATTGAGCGATATGACCGTTTTTCCCTCAAGCTCTATCATTCTGCCATGCCTCCAACAACTCGCACAATGTGTTCCTGAATACAAAGGCCCGGTACTCACCCGCGCCTTCCACGTCATGATAAGGCGGCTCCGGCAATAATTCGGCCGCTTTTTCCGCGCGTATTTCAGGCGGGAGCCTGCGGTCGTTCAGCACCGCTTCTATCTGACTGCTGCGGAAAGGCCGGGAGCAGATTCCGGAAAACGCCGTACGCAGGACGTCATCCTTCCAGATCGCGGTGACATTGACCAGCGGATAATCTATTTTTTCCTGCGTGGTCTTTTTGATATGGGCGTGACGCGCCTGCAGTGCCCACACGGGAATATGCACCTGTACGATCCATTCCCCCTCCTTCAGCCGGACTCTGCCGTCAAAGATGTTCTGAAAGAGGACTCGCTTAATTCCATCCGGCCCGCTGGTAGTCACCTCTGCGTCGGATAACAGCAGCGGCAGGCTTGTCTCTCGATAGATAATGGTGCCGCACAGATTCCCGCCCAACGTGATTCTGCATTGGTTGGTGTGATCCGCGATCCGGCCGCAGGCAAGCCCCAGCAGCGGAAACCGCTTTGATTCCTTGATCTGGTTGAGCGTGCAGGCCGCCCCGATATTCAAAAAGCAATCGTCTTTTTCTAAAACCATACATTCGGGAATCTTTTTGATATCAACGACCACGTCGGGATGAATACTGCCTGCCCGGCACATCGTAATGATTTCAGACCCGCCGCCATAGCAAATGGCCTTTTTAGTTTCGTTTTGATACCGTTTGAATGTGTCTGTCACTTCGTTCAGCGTGTCGGGCCGACAATAAACAAAATCAAATGGAATCATGGCTTCTCCCTCTGTGACGCTTTCCATATCGTTTCCGGAGTTAGCGGAAGCGTTACCTCTTCTATCCCGAACGCATTGGACAGCGCGTTCCCAAGCGCGGCCGGAATGGCAATAAGCCCATGTTCGGCATAGCTGCGCATTCCATAGGGGGAATCGTCCTGCGGCGTTTCTACAAAGTCCACCTGATAATCCGGCTCCTGCCCAATATGCATCAGCTTATAGGTGCGCAGGGTCGGCGCCTGCGGTACCCCCTGACTGTCATAAGAAACGGCTTCCCGGCTTGCCATGCTCATTCCCATTGCCATTCCGCCCGCTACCATGGAACGCATCGATTCTGGATTGATCACTTTCCCGACATCCATCACGGTTAAAGCGGAGAGGATACGATAGCTGAAGGTCTTGATGTCCGCTTCGACCTCCACCACCTGAGCGCCGAGCGTCCACGCCGGCCCCGTTTTCCCTTTCCCCGTTTGGGGATCGAGCATACTGAGGCCCTTGAGCATCATTCCGCCCCGCCCCAGTACCGGCTCGCCGATCGATGTGCCGTCGGGCGCCTGATACCCATGCGCAATGTCCTTGAACTCGATGAAGCGCTCCGGATTCCGAACGGAATAAACGCGCCCGTGAGACACCTCGATGTCTGAAACAGGGCAGCCAAAGACCTGTGACCCGTTGCTTCGAAGCTGCTGCAGCAAATCATCGGCGGCACGCAAAACAGCCTTCCCGGCCATGTGTTCGGTCAGGCTCGCTACCGTTTTCCAATGCTCCGGAGCTGCGCGGGTATCGACGCTCAGCACCACGTGTACCTTTTCGCAGGGGATTCCCAATTTTTCCGCAAGAATCTGCGCCAGATGGGTCTGACCATTGGAGCCCATCTCGACAACCCCGGTAACCAGATTGACACTCCCATCTGTATTAAAGGTGACGGTGGCCCCTGAAATGGCATCGGTGGGGGGATTTTCGGTCTTCCAAAAGCAGGCGATCCCCTTTGCCTTCACCGTATTCTGCTTGATTGCGGTTCTGCTCCCGGCATCCCATAACGAAAGCTGCTTTGCCCTGCTAAGGCATTTTCTCAAATCGCCGATCAGGCTTTCGGTATACGGCACCTGCGTGGGGGTAGTGCTGCCTGCGTGAATCGCGTTGCGGTAACGGAACTCCAGAGGGTCCCGCCCGCACCGCTTTGCCAAAAGATCGATTACCCGCTCCATGCAGAAGGTGTACGATTCGTGCGCAAAGCTCCGGTAAGCGGTTGCATAAGTATGATTGGTATACACGCACAGGGAATCGCACAACACATGTTCGATGTGATAAGGGCCGGTGCAGTCAGCCGCGATGGCTTTCGCCATATACGGCGAAATATCGGTATACGCGCCGCAGTCCAGGCGGAAGGTCATCTGAGCCGCCTGGATTTTTCCGTCTTTGTCCGCGCCGATTGTAATATCCGCCTCCAGCCCGATCCGGCTTGGCGGAGCGGCCATATCCTGCTCCCGTGTGATGATCAGGCGAACCGCCTTGCCCCCCACACTTTTGGAAGCCAAAAACGCCAGTATTTCCAACATGACGGCAGATTTTCCCCCAAACCCGCCGCCGATAAAGGGGACTGTCACCTGTATCTGCCCCGCCGGTATCATGAATGCGCCCGATAGTTGCTGACGCACCGCATAGGGGGACTGAGAGGACGTCATGATCTGCACCTGGCCGTCTGAACTGATTTCCGCGCGCGCCGTACGCACCTCCATTGCAAGGTGATCGGAAGGCGGCAAAGAGAATTGCTTTTGAACGATATATTCACATTTTTTCAACGCTTCCGCGGCATTGCCCTTGTGTATATGGTAACGGCTGGCGATATTGGTGCCTTCTTCAGGGCAGATGTCCGTCAGCATTCTTTTATATCCGGTTACTTTTTCGTGAATGAGAACAGCGCCCTGCGACAAAGACTCGGAAGGCGTTAATAAAACCGGAAGAGGCTCGTATTCTACTTCGATCAGCCGAACCGCACGCTCCGCGATGGATTCCTCCTGTGCGACCACGAGGGCAACCGGTTCCCCGGCATACCTGACCACATTCTGCGCCAGGGCGGGACGGTCCAAGAGCAAAGGGCCGTGCAATTCCTTAAAATCGTCACCCGTCAGGATCGATTTTACCCCTTTGACAGCCGAAGCCTTGGCCGTATCGATCTTCAGAATACGGGCATGTCCATATGGGCTTGTGAGCAGTCTGGCGCAAAGCACCCCCGTAGTAGGAAAATCATCCGTATACTGGGCGAAACCGGTGACCTTCTCCCACGCATCCTTACGCTGTACACTCTTTCCGATGGCCGTAAGCATATCACACCAACTTTGTATCAGTTTGATCTTTCTTAATCGTATATTTCCAATAATTATAGAAAAAATGTAGCAAAGAGAAAAGAAAGAAGGATTGAACCTATGAATCCCTTTCAACAAAAGCCTGGTAATGTTGCAGATGGCATTCTTAACTGGTCCTCTGTGTACCCGACGCCTTATAACAAAATGACGGTCGACCCTTATACGAAAGTCCGCATTATACTGATGAATGGAATTGAAGTAGAAGCCGCATTATTCAAGCATCAATTTCATCGAAACTGTCCCAATAATGATTTGCGGCGCGAATTGGCTCTGTCCCGCCGTGTAGAGCAGCAGCAGCAAAAACGCATCAACTGGCTCAAGCCGATCGATGAGACACAACTGGAAACCACCATCGGGTACGAACACGTTGCTGTCGATTTGACTGCATGGCTGGCACAAAATGAGCCGAACAGCTATGTAAAACAAGCCCTGGACTTTGCCCTTTTAGAAGATTTTGACCACTTATACCGTTACTCCAACCTTCTTGATCTGGATTCGCAGATACCCGCCCAACAGCTGGTAAAAAGCTATGTGGATATCACTCCGGGGCGCCCGACGATCGCCGAACACCGGTTCCCGTATGAATCCGTCAAGCATCCTGTCGACTTTAAAACGGCGGATATCCGCACGATGCTGAACACGCTGATCATTACAGCCGGTGAGCAGCAGACCATGAATTTTTATATGAATGTCGGCAACACCTATCACAACGATTTGGGCCGGCAGCTTTATTTGGAAATTGCAATGATCGAGGAACAGCACGTCAGCCAATATGGATCGCTGCTTGACCCGAACGCCACCTGGCTTGAAAACCTGCTGCTGCATGAATACACAGAGTGTTACCTGTACTATTCTTTCTATCAGGATGAACTGGACCCCAATGTCAAATCGATATGGGAGCTTCATCTGGAGCAGGAAATCTCGCATCTGCACAAGGCGGTAGAGCTGCTAAATCAATATGAAAAGAAAGACTGGCAGCAAGTCATTCCCGGCGGTGAATTTCCGAAGCTCCTTCAATTTCACGATACCAGAGACTATGTCCGGCAGGTGCTGAAGGACCAGATTTGCCTGACCGCAAACAGAGAAAATTTTGTACCTGTTGATCAGCTCCCGCAGAATCACGAGTTTTTCATTTACCAGAACCGCGTAAACAGCGATTTGAATGCGGTGGCAAGCCACAATGTGATTGTGCAGCACCAAAAGAAATTCAACGTCGATTACCGCGCGGAATCCAAGCCGAATCCCGTTCAAGGACTGACAGACACTACAAAAGACAATACCGAGATTGCCCGGACTCCTGCCGTATCAACACGGGCATAAAAAACTCCATCCACAACTGTGGATGGAGTTTTTTCAAAGGAACAATTCAAGAGCGATGTTTGCAGCAAGCAATATACAAATGGTACTGCTTCTAATCACGGGCCTCAGGCGGAGAGGGATGCGGTTTGAAGAAGAGTCTATCTTTTTTTCAATCGACCGGATGGGTTTGAAAAGGAAACTTCTAAAGTAGTATCCGATTGTAATCAAAATACTTGTCATCAGGTTTTGCACCACAAAGAACGTGATGAATTTCCCTGTGTCGGTCACTACTGAAACTTCGCGTATCCAGTCAGGAACGATGAACAGCAAATATACGGTGTACAATAACCGCCAGCCGGTGTTCATGAGAAGAATCATACCCGCGTTTTGAAGGATATTGTTCGATTTTCTACTTTTCATTCTCTGGAACACATAAATAATTGCAGCCATTGCCAGAGCTTCAAAAACAATAGAAATAGCCGGATTGATGACTTTATCGATACGCCCCGGCAGCATCAGGTTCAGCAGTTTGATCGACGAGCATAAGATTCCTACCCATATAATCGAGGATATTTTGTTGGTGACGCGGTATACGTTCGCCATAAAAAAGCACGCGACAGGGTACCATACCAGCCAGCTCATACTAAATGATATCAAATGCAGTAAATAACCCACCGTAGCTTCAAATATTCCCCACAAAGCGCCCCATAGGAATATGTAGTACAAATCGTTTTTTCCGTTTTCTTTTCGTTCCAAAATTCTCTCCTCCATATTTTTTTAATAAATATATGAAATTCTATAAAAAAATATTTGAAAAAGAATATTTATTTTTCAACGAGGCCGATTATGACATCGATCCCACTTATTTCAGCCCGTTTGAAGAACAAATGGTATGAACAGGGGCGGGATTGTGTATTACCAAATGATCGTTCCTATCATAGAGTGATGTTTTTTTGCAAAGGCTCCCTTTTTATATGTTTGTTTCAAAATTTAAAAGTAAGAACAGATCACGCACTAATCTGCTCTTACTTCCGCCAGAAGGCTAAGAACCCGGCCTGCTCAATAGTGCAAGCCGGGTTCTTCGATATAAGTATAATACATTGTCTTACAAATCGATCGTTATTTTTTATTAGACTTTTGATTCAGACGCTCCACCAGAGCAGCCGTCCGCGTGCGGTAATCATCCAGCTCGGTCACAATCCCCATGAAGGAAGATACCAAATCCAGTGAGGAGCGCAGCGTGCTCTGCTCGCTCTGGTCAATCGCGCGTTTTGTCAGCCGCATGGCCTGCTGCGGCGCATCCATCAGCCTGTGAATATACTGTTCAACATAATCGTCCAGCTGGTCATCGGGCACAACATGTGTAACCAGACCGATTCTTTCCGCTTCGGCACCCTTTAATACCCGTGCTGTCAAAAACAGATCAAGCGCTTTGTCCCGCCCCACCAGACGCGGTAAAAAGTAGGCGCCGCCGTCGCCGGGCACAATTCCGACGTTGAAATAGCTTTCTGAAAACGACGCGCTTTCAGAAGCGATGCGGATATCACACATCAGGGCCATATCCAATCCTGCGCCCACAGCCGAACCGTGGATTTTCGCGATAACCGGTTTGTCGATTTCCTCCAGAATCAGCGGGATACGCTGAATCCCTCTCCAAAGAACGTTCTTTCGGGCAAGCGCAGTGGAAGTAATATCGTCATTACTCTCAAAAAAGCCTTCCCCGGCTGCCATGGCCTTTACATCTCCTCCCGCGCAAAACGCCTTCCCGTTTCCCGACAGAAGAACGACGTAAATATCATCCCGATCACGGATATCCTCCAGTGCAGCCGTCCAGAGTTGAATCATCTCCTCACTGAAACAATTGAGATGCTCCGGGCGGTTCATGGTAATGCGTGCCAAATGATCCTTTACCTCATAAATGAAATCCGGCATCCGATTGTACCTCTCTTCCCATTGGCAGTATTGGCATATGCAGTTAGATAAAGCAAGTGTCACCTTGTATTTTCGCCTTTCAGAAGAACTCCGTGCGCTATTGTCAATTCAAATTGTTCAAGTGACTTCTGCACATCTTTTTTCCAGTTTTCACAGCCTGTTATTAATTTGTTTTTACAAAATGGAAAGCTTTTTATCGTTCGGCACACTCATGACTTTCCTTATATAGAAAGAAAATGTTAGTAAAAATAAGATTACATTCAATTCCAATTTATGTCAATATCGTAAGAGATTTAAAACACAAAAAGATTTCAGGCTTGGTTCGTTTTATAGAAAAAATTGGTAAAATGCTCTTTCATATCAATTTCTTACTCTTTTCTATGAATCGGCAATCGGCGGAAAAGGGCCTGTCTGGTTGTAAGGACGGCGCCCGACTATACAGTGGAAACAGAAAAGGGGAACGGCTCCTCAAAGCTCTTACATTCACCAGGAAAGCCAATATAAGCGATCAATTGGGCGCAGGAAGAAATTGATGAAGCTCCGGTCAAACCCAATTTTTATAATACCCATGCTCTTTTGTTTGACCGGAACGGCTGATTTTAAGATCAAAATACTTTAAAAGAAATCCAAATTCAAGAGCTATGGCTGAGAAAGGGTATGATCTCTAATACAGACTGAGAGTCAAATAGACAAAAGACAGAAATAACTCTTTTCCATATTCACGGGTATGAAATCGAACCGGAAAAAGACGGCTTGTACTGCTTTACCTGTGTCCAAGCCCCTTAAACGGAATCATAACCCGTATCATCCATAAATCTTTATTATTGGTAATCATAGGGCTGATAAGCCATTCTTCTATCGACCAATTTTCGAGTTCATAGCCTCGCTCTTTCGCCCAGTAGAGCAATCCCATATATGTGTTGTACAGTTTTTTGTCTTTTGGCGTTCCTATATGTACGGTTGTTACCCCATGAAACGCGGGAATCTTATCGTAATATGGATTTGGCGTCTTTGTGTCCACTACAGGGACCGAAATCTTGTAATCGTGAACTTCATTGTCGAACGAACAGTTTTGACTGTCAAAATGGTTGTAGGTCGTATAAATAAGAGAGGCAAATGACATGACATTTACCTCTTGCGCAATACTCTGAATTCTTGGCAAATAATCGATATCAAGACATTCTTCATCTTCAAATGTAGAAGAATAGCCCAGAGATACCACATTTTGCTCTAAATATTCAACCACTTCATATCTAAGGTGGGTATTTGCCTGTTGGTTGTATAATTTTAGAAATAAAATTCCTTCCATCAGTTTTGTATACACAACTGCGCTCTGCTCGTATCGAAACAAACTTTCTTCCAGCCTATACCTTGCAACTTCCATTTGCTTTTGTATCGGCATCTGGATGCTTTTTATACTTCTGCCATAAACAATATCTTTCATTTCTGATAAGGACATATCAATATTTTTAAGCGCTTTTATTGCCACAATCTCACAAATATGCTGCTGGGTGTAGTAGCGGTAGTTATTTCCATCGAAACGGGGAACCGGACTTAACATTCCGCATTCTTCGTAGTACCTCAGCTGCTTCCTGCTGACATTGCAAAGCCGGCAAATTTCATTTGTGCTGTATTGCTTCACATGATCATCTCCTTCGGCTGATAATCGTTCCGATTGTCCACTGTTTTTCTGATTTTCATTATGCTTTGAAAAATGTAGTTTTGTCAAACAATTTGTCAAACAATATAATTTTTACCAGACCAAGCGACATTTCGAAACGTTCCCTCCTACCTTTGACAATCATAAGGGCGAAGCACATGCCTGCATTTTTTGGCGGCTTCGCAGTTTCCGGGATTACAACGATATATGCAATGATCACAATCACCAACACGGCGAATAGAGGTGGTCATCAGTGACGTTCTACAACAAATAACGCCGGAGGAATCTCACTACAGAGCCGGAAACCTTGGAGCACTTTCCTTCGCACCACGACTTCCAGTACAGCCCTCGGCCTCCGATCATACAGGGAAGAATTGCAAAAACAAATTTAAACTCTGTTATTTTCTTTCAGCTGTTCTCTTGCATGCCACTTTCTCTTTTTCTATTCTTAAATTGTCCGCGGTGCCTGCGGAACAGTGGCACTTCCGTCTCTTTGAAATGACAATATCATGTGTATCGGATATTTATAACAAATACCCGATACACATGTGTGTTGAATTACATTTCCAGTGGCGTTATTGCTCTGCTTCTACCTGGGGACTGCCGACTTTGCCTTTCGAGAGCAGATAATATGCTCCGGCGGCAAAGATCAAGCCTACAATCCATGCGATATCCGCTCCGTTCAGCAGCTTTGAAATCGGCCCCTGGTAAAAGGAAAGGTTGATGAAGGGGATTTCTATGAAGAAAGTGACGATGTACGTAAGGATTGCCGTCCAGTTAAACCGCCCGTATTTCCCGTTCACATCGAAGATATCCTCTATGCTGTATTCCCCATTCCTGACAAAGTAGTAATCCACCAGGTTGATCGCCGTCCACGGGATCATAAAATACAGTAAGATCGTTAGGAACGTGGATATACTGTTCAGCAGGTTGGTGGGGAGCAGGATGGAAAAGACGGTACAGATAACGATGATGACCGTCATGAAAGTGATTCTGGATTTCTGAGTTACTTTCACACTGGTGAAGGGTTTAACTGTGGTGACGACAGACATGAAAGCTCCATACAGGTTGAGAGAGTTGACAACGATTACCCCCAGGATAATTGCCAGGTACGCTACAATTGCAAAGGGGCCCACCAAACGGCCGATTTCGCCCACAGGGTTATCTCCAAAGTTGGCAATCCCCGCCGCCAATATGACTCCAAGGCTGTGCATCCACACAGAGGCCAGAACCAGACCGCCGTATGTATATCCAAAGGTCGAGGCGATGGTGGTGTTCTTCGGCAGGTATCGGGAGTAATCCGCTACATAAGGGGCATAAGAGATCTCAAAGGCCGCGATAATGCTCACCGCCAGCAGAAAAGACCCCCAATTTACCGGGCCAAAGCGGAAGGAGCCCTCGGGGAAGGGCAGTCTGAAAGCCATAATGGTAATAAAGGCAAACACGACTGCATAAAAAATGGACAAATACTTTTCCATTCTATGAATCATATCGTAACCGTAAATGGTGATGATTAATGTGATAATATTGCATATAATGATTGCTGCGCTCAATGGGATAAAACCGGTTTGCTCCAGCACGGCGGCTCCCATAGGGGTGGTGGTGGTCAGATAGCCCCCATACATGAAAATGACCACGATGAGAGGTAAAGCAGCTCCGATTACGCCGAACTGAGCCCGGCTTTGAACCATCTGGGGAATCCCGAGGTGCGGGCCCTGTGCCGAGTGATAGGCTGTGAATATGCCGCCGAGCAAATCGCCAACCAGAACGGCCACAATTGCCCATGCGATATTGAGGCCGCATGCAATCGCTACTGCGCCTGTAATAATAGCGAATACCTGCATGTTGGCGCCAAACCAAATTGTAAACAGATCTTTTACGGAACCATGTCGTTCTTCTTCGGATATGACCTGAATGCTCTTTTCTTCAATTTTCATCTGTCACTTCTCCTACCATAACCAACTATATTTTTCGTTTGACCAGTACTGGTGGATACCTAAAAAATAATTTCCATCATAATGGCTCTCTTGTTATGTGTGAGAATTATTTCATTTGAAACAAAATTTTTGCGGCATTTTTATCAACAGAACTCAACAGTTCAAATGCTTTTTTTCCATCTTTCAGCTGATATTCGGCAGAGATAACAGGGCTGATCTCCACCCGATTTTCAGTGATATAGGATGCCGCGGTGCGCAAGTCGTCATCTGTATAAACATTGCAGCCGACCAAAGTGGCCTGAGCAGCAACCAAAGCATTGATGTCGATGTCAAACTCCTTCTCAAAGATGCTGACTACATAGATAAAACCGTTGGAATCCACATGCTTAGTGGCCAGAGAAAAAGTAGCAGGGGCACCGGCGGCCTCCACAATTTTATGGAAGCATTCGCCTTTCTCCAATGTTTTCACAGCTCTTCTGGCGCCTAACTTCTTCGCCAGTTCCAGGCGCTTTTCGGACAAATCCACTACCGTGATATCGTGAACTCCATAAACCTGATAGGCCAGCGCAATGGTCAAAAGACCGATCGGCCCTGCGCCGATCAAAGCAATGCGGTCCCCTGGGACAAAGGAAGCACGGCGGCAGATATTCACAGCGACCGCCAGAGGTTCTGACAGAGCCACCATTCTCAGATCCGCATTCTCAGTAACCTTGATGACCGCAGCTTCTTTTAGCGCAATATATTCTGTAAAACAGCCTTGAGAAACTTCGCCGATAAAGCCCAGTGCTTCACAGGTGTTGTAGCTCCCTTTTTTGCAGCTCTTACAGGTCATGCAGGGAACCATCGGATTGGCAATCACCTTGTCGCCCAGTTTCAGGTTTTGAATGTTTTTCCCGACCTCCACTACCACACCATCAAACTCATGGCCCATCGTTTCGGGAATATTCTGAATGAACATTCCTTTGTTATAAATGTGAAGATCAGAGCCACAAATGCCCGCATAGGCAATTTTAATCAGCACCTCATCATCCTGACAAATGGGCTTTTCAATTTCCTCTACCCGTACATCGTGGATTCCATAGTATCTTAGCGCTTGCATAGCGGTCTCCTTTCACAGTTTAAAGTTGATTTGTATCCAAAACTAACTTGCCAGCCAGCCTCCATCCACTTGAATTGTAGTTCCGGTGATATAATCACTCGCAGAAGAAGCCAGAAACAGCATAGGGCCGGCCAAATCTTCTACGGTACCCCAGGTATGCAGCGGAATGCGGCTTTCGATCCAAGCCCTGTGCTGGGGGTCATCGTAGAAAGGTTGGGTCATAGGTGTAATAAAATAGCCCGGAGCGATACAATTAACCTGAATATGGTCAGGCCCAAGCTCAATAGACATCGTTTTGGACAACTGAATGACGCCACCCTTGGTGGTGCAGTATACACTGGATTCCGGCAGGCCAATATAGCTGCCCAAAGAACCGATATTAATGATTTTGCCTCCACCGTTCTCCTTCATGACCTTGGCGACTTCCTGCCCTACAAAAAATACGCCTTTCAGATTCACACCGGTGATAAAATCGTAATGTTCTTCCGTGACCTCCGTAAAGGGTTCGATATGTTCCACACCCGCGTTATTTACCAATACATCTATACGGCCATAAACTTTCAGGACTTCGGCTACCATGGACTGAATGCTGCCGCGATCCGTCACATCAACATGAAACGCCCGGGCTTTGCCTCCCCCTCTCTGAATATCCTCCGCAGTGAGCTTTACCTTTTCCAAATGAATGTCTGCACAGGCCACTTTGCAGCCGGACTCGGCAAAGATATGCGCATACCCTTCCCCTAAGCCGGTAGCGGCACCTGTAACTAGCACAACCTTGTTTTTTACATCGAAAACATTTTTCCCTTTGAGAATACTCATAATAAATCCTCCCCAGCTTTTATCATTAGAATAAAAGTTCATTCAGAAAATGCTTTGAAAGCGAATTACTCTTCCACGCGGACCAAAACGGACTTCTGATGCGCGAACAGCCCTTCTTCACCAGCCATCTGTATGCAGGTCCGTGCAAGATTTGCGCACCCTTCTTTGGAAATGTGCTGGGTAAAAGAGGTTTTCAGGAAAGTGCCGACCCACACGCCGTTAGAGTATTTGGCAGTAGACATCGTAGGCAGAGTATGATTGGTACCGGAGCAGTAATCGCCAAAGGCTACCGGAGCATATTCGCCAATGAAGAGAGAACCGAAATTGCGAAGCTTTTCGGACACGGCATCGCTGTTATGAGTATGTACTTCAAGATGCTCGGGAGCGATATCGTCGGAGATCTGAATCGCCTCTTCCATGGAATCGGCAATAATGATCGTGCCATTATCCTGCCAAGATTTCTTAGCCGTTTCACCAGTGGACAGTTCGTCAGCATACTTGTGGAGCCATTCCAATACATTGTCGGCAAAAACAGTAGAGGTAGTGATCAGTGTCGCGCGTGCATTGGGATCGTGTTCGCTCTGCGCCAGCAAATCAATGGCCGTATACTTGGGATCGGCCATTTCATCGGCAATGACCAGTACTTCGCTGGGGCCAGCCAGACTATCGATACCGACGGAGCCCAGCACCTGACGCTTGGCTTCGGTCACAAAGCGATTACCCGGTCCGGCAATCAGATCTACCTTCTTGATCGTCTCAGTACCATATGCCATTGCAGCGATTGCCTGGGCGCCGCCGGCACAATAGATTTCGTCTACTCCGGCAATATCCATAGCAACTAAAACCGCAGGATGAATGGTCTCGTAACCTTTGGCCGCGGGGCTGCAAGCCACTACTTTTTCTACCCCAGCCACCTTAGCGGGAATGGCAAGCATAAGCGCTGTACTTGGAAGGGGATAGCGCCCAGCGGGTACATACGCACCTACCGTTTGTACCGGAATCAGCCTGTGACCCAGCGTAACACCGGGAATCGGTGTGGCAACAGTAATTGATTTCATGGACTCCAGTTGCTTTTCAGCAAAGAAACGAATCTGCGAAGCGGCATTCTTAATGGCTTCTATCGTCTCTTTGGATATCTGCGTATAAGCCTTGTCAATTTCAGCTCTGCTTACTTTAACTGTGTTCAAGGTGATCCCGTCGAATTTTTGGGACAGCTCCAAAAGCTTCTGGTCACCCTGATTTTTGACATCTTGAATGATGCCGCTGACCAGCTCAATGGTTTCCTGACTGCGTTCATAGGTCTTTCTTGTCGCATCCTTGTACATTTTCATGGTTATGCATCTCCTTAAACGATTTAAATATGATCAAATGATTCTCACCTTTTTAATGGATAAAAGGATCGTTTTTCAGCGCAAATGGAATGCATTGTTCAGCTTAAAATTTCCACATAGCCCTCGTCGGCATTGACAACCACAGCATCACCGTCTTTGACCGCCTCATAGAAAGCGGAATCCACCTTATCCACCAAGGGGACTCCCATGATAATGGCGCTGGACACCAGCACCGGTTCAGGGAACTGGATAATCATGGCGGCAGGCATGTTCTGGTGCATGTTCAACTGGTACAAACCGTCGGCCTGTACCACTGAACTCCCTTTTCCGCCGGGAAAAATCAGAACTTTCTGAGCGATAGACCGCCCTTCCAAAGCATGTGCTTTTTCCATAATGACCCCGGTTTCCGGCACGATTTGATAAAACATGATGCGGTCCCTGGAAATGGCAGCGTCAGCCTGAACCCTGCCCTCGGAAATTTTGTGACAAGTAAACCTCTTCGCCATCTTATTTCACCTCTCCAGTCAAAGCAGTCTCAATGCAGGTATCCAGATCACGAATCACGAAGTTGATACCGCGGCGGCGCGGGTAATAGGCGCACTTGGGGGATTCGGTAATCCCCTCCTTGCCGGCCAGAAAATGCCAGCAGGGCTGATCGGGACAGCTGTCGGGGATCAATTCAGCGCCGGCAGCGGCCAACACATCACTGATGCCCATACGGGCCGCCATCTCGGTAGTAGTGCTGGATACCAGAGTGTACATAGGAATGGCCAGCTTTTTGCCCTCGATATGGTCGGCGATGTATTTGGCCTGCTTTAGGGTGAAGTGGGGACAGCCAAACATCGCAAAGTCAATCTTCCGTCTGCCAGCATCGCTGATCTCCTCTAAGATGTCCTTTAAATCCCGGTCGGTAATGACTACCTCCCGATCGGGTTTCTTTCCTCCGAAAGCGGATTCGAGAGTGGGAGCCTCGGGGGTAAAACCCACGATGTGGTACATGCCGTAGGCACCGGAGGTATTCAGCTGAGCGCCTAAGTTGGTCAGGGCCTCGGGATTAATGTGCTTGGGCAATCCGGTGAAAACAGGGATACCCTCCCCGATCTTCTTTCCCATCATGCCCAGCAAATGGTACTCGAAGTCGGCCTTCATGTCCGCTTCCACATGAACCAGGATGCTGCCCCTCCGATTTTCATCCAGCAGAAGTCCGTATTCAGGCACATAGCCGGTGATGGCGGCGCATAGAGCACTGTTTGCACCCTCGCGGTTGGAGCGGGCCCCCCATACGGAGTTAACATAAGGGGTGGCGCTGCTCTCAGAAAAAGCACAGATTTCACCGAAGTTAGGCACATTGGAGGCCACATAGGGGGTACAGTTATAAGAGAGAATGGCCCCCAAACCCTTATAGGCGTTGTGGGTACGCAGCATCAGGTCGGCAAATTGGGGGTCTACCGGATGCTCCCGCCCGGGATCGGTAAAGTAGGAATAACAGAAGCCGGGGTTCACTGTAGGAGCCACTCGGCACTTCGCACCACCAGCCAGCATCTTTTCAGCAAACCACAGGTCGGCCTCCTGGTTGCTCAGGGCCACGTGAGCTCTGGTGATGGGCACCATGCGGGGGGCATCGAAAGCCTCACCCAGCGCGAGTTGAATCTTTATGGCATAAGAGCTGCCTTCACCATACTCGCCATCGAGCATGGCCTGCTGTTCCCGATTCAGAATCATAACTCATCCACCTTCTATACTTTTTCATGTTTTCAAAAATCCTGTTTCGCTTTTCCTCTTTAGCACAGTATATCAATGGCCCAAAGGGCTATGTCAAGCACAATATTCCTCTAAAATTATTCCATTCTTTTTTGGGAACGCCGTCAATAAAATATGGTATAATAGCCGCAAAGAAGCTGTCATATCAGCTTCGTCAATTGATAAAACACACCACAACGGTGCTTTGCGCTTGTGGTATATATACAAAAATAAAACACATTGTGTTGGAAGGTGATTTTATGGCTGTTTCTACGGAGTGGAATGATATCACAGACCGGATTTGGAACCTTATTCAGCCCTGTATCATTGGCGAAAAAGGAGAGAGAGGTGGGAATGCACACGATACCAGACGCTTTATCAATGGAGTGTTCTGGGTGCTATATACCGGTGCATCGTGGAGAAGTCTGCCTTCTAAATACGGCGATTGGAAAAACACGCATCGCCGCTTTTGTCGTTGGAGGAACAAACGAATTTGGGAGACTATTTTGGAAGTTTTAATTGATGAACCGGAATTCTACTGGCTTATTACAGGGCCCGACGGACCCAGGCAGTTTCATTTTGACGATAAAAACAAAGAATGCGCATCCCGGACGCAGTGTTTAAAATACCCCTGGCCGTGGCTGCGATTGGTATGCCAAAGCAACTCTTTATGTATGAAAATCCCGCACTACATACCTGCTGCGTCAGAAACAAGGCAGTAAGATCCGTCCTTTCACAATCCAGCCTGCTAAATGCACTCTTCTTCCCAAAATATTTTCACTGGATGATACTGTTTGATAACCATTTTTCATAGACGTGCAGAGATGTTAAGACAGATTGTCGCGCAGATCCGCAGCTTTCTGAATTTTGGGGGAGCTTACAGACATTGCCGTACTCGTTAATTCATCATAAAATATCTTTTATTTTATTGACGACAGTTTAATTTTTTGCCCTCTATAATTCTGAGATTTCGACATTATTTCTGATTGCAACGTGTCCGCTATGGATATGTTTGTGAAAAATTCTTTAAATAGATTTTTTAACCTGCTACTTGCTATCCGTGATACTAACGCCTTACTTAGATCAGAAACCTTAATAAAAAGTATCCGCCTTTATATGAAACTGAAAAAGAGCAGAGCATTTGCAGGATTTCCTTCAAATGCTCTGCTCTTTCTGGACAAGTTAGAATATTGCCGACTTTATATCCCCTTGAAAATCTTTTCCAGACCACGGAACTGCTTCCACCCTATTCGGCCTGCTTTTTGTATTCTCAGGCCAGCTGCATCGCCTAATTCCACTCGTCGGTGGTGAGCTTCTTTCGATTCTTCCGGGTTTTCAGCCAGCTATATGCCTTGTGGATGAGACATGATTACAAACCCTAGCATCGCGCTGTCGTACTCCATTCAAATTCTGCTGTACGGCAGGTTTTTAAGTTCCAAATACCAGAAAAGCCCCGGCCAGGACAATATAGGCGACCATGAGCTCTGCGCCCTCCAGCCAGTTGACCTTGTGGTCCATAAACACCGTGGCGGTGAGAATGACGCTGATGACAATCCCGAGCAGCTCCATCGAGGTATAGACATATTCCATCGTATTCCCGAGAATCGCGCTCCAGATGACCATGAGCGGCGTCACGAACAGCGCAATCTGCATGCTGGAACCGACCGCGATCTCGATGCTGATGTTGATCTTCCCCTTGATCGCCATAAGGCATGCGGAAGCATGCTCCGCCACGTTTCCCAGAATGGGGATCAGGATGATGCCGATGAACGCTTCCCCAAAACCGAACTGTTCTGCGGCACCTTCCACAGTACTGACTAGAATTTCACTCATTACAGCCACGGTTACCGCCGCCGCAGCCATAATGACGACGCCCTTTCTCAATGACCATTCCGGTTCTTCCGCTTCCTCCTCGTCGTCGGTATCCTCCAAAAAGATATCCCTATGCGTAATCAAGGAGAAAATCAGCCCCAATATGTACAGCACAAGCATGACAATCGCCAGCGCAAGACTGAATTCCTTTACCGCGTTGTGGTCGCCGCCTCCCTTACTTCCAAACTTAAAGAAAAAGGGAAGGATGATACTGAAGAGCGCGAAACCGAGCAGATCAAAATTATTTTTCACAATATTTTTGCTGACGGGCAAAATTTTATACTTTAGCCCCCCGACAAAAATGCTCATCCCCATTACAAGCAGAATGTTGCCGAGTATCGATCCTGCAAGGCTTGTGAGCACCAGAGAATAGAGACCCGCCTTAACGGCGAATCCGCAGATCAGGATTTCCGGCACGTTCCCCATGGTAGCGTTTAAGAATCCGCCAATCTTTGGGCCGGTATACAGGCTGATCTGTTCGGTCGAGTCCCCCAGCACGGCGGCCAGGGGAATGATGCCGGCGCAGCAGAGGCAGAACACGATACCGTCGCTTAAGTGGAGTCCGAATCTTGCAACAAGAGTGATCGGAATAAAGATCAACAGCCAGTACAAATACTTCATTGTCATTCTCCTTTTGGAAGGTTCAAAGTATATTTTGCAGCTTAAAAAAGGCCCATCTGTGGCAGATGATGCTACACTGTTTTATCTGCCAATGAAAAAGTGCCCGTTGCTCCTCTTGTTCAGAGAGAAGGCGGGCACTTTCAAGGGAAGGGGTTCTCAGAATGCAGATTTTTGGTTGCGCCTTGAAAATCCAAAGGAACAACTGCACACGATGAGAAT